>NZ_NFKO01000001.1:0-315081 GCF_002160435.1 Pseudoflavonifractor sp. An176
TTCAGATTCCACCTCACGATGGACACCCTTGCCTTCGGCTAACAGTTCCTACTGCCAAGTCTGTAGTGGACTTTCACCACCAAGTTATTGCCCATGCCGGGCGCACCATAAAACCGGCTGCGGAGAGTTCTCCGCAGCCGGTTAATTTCATCTTATGGGAGTTGGTTTAGCCCTCGTCCTCAATGAGGCCGTATCCGCCGTCGTTGCGCTGATACACCACGGAGAAGGCACCCGTGTCATCATTCTTGAAGGCGAAGAAGGTGTGTCCCAGCAGATCCATCTGCAAGATGGCCTCGTCCACTGTCATGGGCTTGATGGGGAACTTCTTGGTGCGAACCACCTCGAACTTGCTCTCCTCCACCACGTCGGGGACAAAGGTGGACTGCTCCTCCTGGGGAATCACACGGGTGAAGGCGTCCTGACGCAGACGCTTCTCCAGCCGGGTCTTATGCTTGCGCAGCTGACGCTCCATGGACGTGACGGCAGCATCCACCGATGCGAACATATCGGAGGTGCTCTCCGCCACACGCAGAATCGTGGCCCCGGAGCGGATGGTCAGCTCTACCTTGTTCCGGTCCTTCTCCACCGAGAAGACCAGATTGGCCTCGCTGTCCGTCTTGAAGTAACGCTCCAGCTTTCCCACCTTTTTCTCTGCATAGTTGTGCAGAGCCTTGGGCAGATGGACCTTCTTTTCCGTAAAGGTAAACTTCATGTGCTTCAGCTCCTTTCGCCCCCCACCAGGAGGGCGTATCATTGGGAGGTTCTCTCCTTGTTAAAGAGTATAACACATTTCCTCCACGGACGCTATACCTTTATGAAAATTTCACAATTTCTTTTTCTCGTTACAGTGTGCCACAGGCATGGCGGGTGACATGGCAGCCCAGGTTCACCACACAGGGCAGTCCGGCAATGTGGGTGCCAAAGGGCTCGATGGCCACGGTGAGAGCGGTGGTAGTACCGCCCATGCCCTGGGGCCCAATGCCCAGACGGTTGATGCGCTCCAGCAGACGCTGCTCCATCTCCCGATAGAAGGGGTCGGCGTTCCACTCCCCCGCCGGGCGCAGCAGCGCCCGCTTGGCCAGAATAGCGGCCTTCTCCGAGGTGCCGCCCAGGCCCACGCCCACCACCACAGGGGGACAGGGGTTGGACCCAGCCTGAGACACGGCCTCCACGATGAAGTCCTCCACCTGCTCCTGGGTCACCGAGGGGTTAAACATCTTCATCTTCGTCATGTTCTCGCTGCCAAAGCCCTTGGGCGCCACGGTGATTTCCACCTGGTCTCCAGGCACCATCTGCAAATGAAGGATGGCGGGGGTGTTGTTCTGGGTGTTCACCCGGCGCAGGGGGTCCTCCACCACAGACAGGCGGAGGTGGCCCTGGACGTAGCCCTCCGCTACACCCTGGTTCACCGCCTCCTCCAGGCTGCCGCCTGTGAGGTGGCAGTCCTGGCCCCAGTTGACAAAGACCACGGCCATGCCAGTGTCCTGGCAGATGGGCAGCCCCTTCTCTTGGGCAAACTCGTAGTTCTCCCGCAGGTCGCCCAAGATGGCCTGTCCCACCGGAGAGGCCTCCCCCTTGCACGCCTCACAGATGGCGTTGCGCAAATCCTGAGGCAAAATGGTATTGGCCTGAATGCACAGCTCCCGCACCAACTGGGAGACCTGCTCATTTGTAATTTCTTTCATCATCTCTCCACCTCTCGTCCGTCAATGAATACATGGGTCACCTGGCTGCGCCAGTCCAGGGGAGGACCGTCCAGCACCACCAGGTCCGCATCTTTGCCCTGGGTGATGGACCCCATGCGGTGGTCCACCCCGGCAATACAGGCGGCGTTGATGGTGATGGCCGCCAAGGCGTCCTCCTCTTCCATCCCGTGTCGGGCTGCCATAGCCGCACACAGCAGCAGCTGGGGCGCTGTGGTCTCCGGGTGGTCGGTGCAAATGGCCACCCGCACACCGGCACGGGTCAGCAGCGCCGCATTCTCCAAGGTCATCTGGCGCAACTCCCCCTTGGAGCGGTCAGTGAGGATGGGACCGGTAATCACAGGCACCTCCTCCCGGGCCAGGTAGTCGGCGATCAAATACCCCTCGGTGCCGTGGACGATGGCATAGTCCAGCCCGAACTCCTTGGCAATGCGCACCGCCGTGGCAATGTCGTCGGCCCGGTGCACGTGGAAATGGGCAGGCACTTCTCCCGCCACAACAGGGCGCAGGGCGTCCAGACAGGGGTCAAAGCCTGGCATCTCCTCCTGAGGGTCGGCCTGAGCCGTGGCCCACTTCAACTGATACTCGGATGCCCGGGCCAACAGCTCCCGAATCACTGCCGCCGTGCCCATACGGGTGGCTGGCCATCCGTCCCGCCCCTTGGGGTTTTCCCCCAGGGAGAATTTCATGGCCGCCGGGGCCTGCACCACCATCTCGTCCACAATGCGGCCCGCCGTCTTCATCAGCACCGCCTGGCCCGCAATGGGGTTGGTGGAGCCGGGGTGGACCATCACGCAGGTCACCCCCGCCTCCCGGGCCTCCTTCACATAGGGGTCCATGGGGTTGACCCCGTCCAGCACCCGGATGTTGGGGGTACACACCTGGGAGGTCTCATTGAGGTCCTCCCCGTCGCACCCGCATAGTCCTAAATGGCAGTGGATGTCCATTAGCCCCGGCAAAACATGCCCTCCTCGGGCATCCACAGCGTTCTCCAGCTCGGCCCCGTCGGGCAGCTGGTCCATACGCCCCACCTGCTGGATTTTTCCGTTCTCCACCCGGATATAGCCGCTGTCGATGGTCTTGCCCTCCATGGTGTGGATGACTCCGTTGAGAATCATCAAGGCGCATCCCTCCTCTCGACCGAATTTTTCCTCTGGGTTTGCTATACTCTCTTGTGCGGTATCACCGCAGCATGGGAACCCCCATGCAGTCATTCCATTCTCCCGCGCAGCAAAACCTCTGGGCTTCCCCTCTCCGGGGGAAGCCACTTTTTATGCAAAAAAACAGGGCGGGCTTTGGCGCCCGCCCCTATGAGAGCATGGAATCAGCGGCGGCCTCGACGGCTGCTGCGCTTTTCATTCATATGCAGCTCAGACAGCTTGCTGTCCGAACTGGCCATAAACTGTTTGAGCTGATCCTCAAAGCTCACGGGCCCCTTGGGCTGAGGCGGTGCTGCCTGGAAGCTGCTCACGCCAGGTCGGCGGCTGGGACGGCGCTCCCCACCGTTCTCACTCCGATGCCCCGCAGGCCGGGCGTTGGGACGGCGCTCCGGACGGGCCGGAGGAGGAAGCACTTGCTTCATCGACAGGTTGATACGATTGTTTTCGTCAATGCCGATGACCTTCACCGTTACCGCCTGGCCCTCATTGAGATGCTCGTGAATGTCGTTGACATAGGTGTAAGCAATCTCAGAAATGTGGACGAGGCCGGAACGATTCTCCGGCAGCGAAACAAATGCGCCAAACTTGGTGATCCCAGTCACCTTTCCTTCCAGAATGGATCCAACTTCAAACCCCATAAACTTTTCTTTTCCCTCTCCCTGTGATTTCAGGACGCGGGTTTGCGCCCCGTTTTTATTTGGACGTATCCACAAAGCAGATCTCGCCCGGCTCCATCAGCCCCAACATGGCTCTGGCAATGTCCGCCAAGTAATTGGGGTCACTGCTGTGCTGAATGTCGTCGGTGAGCGCGGCGTTTTCCTCTTTCTGCTGCTGTACCTGCTGGGCCAGCTCGTCTCTTTTGTCCTGAGCTGCCATCAGCTGGCTTCTCATGGACAGCAGTCCGATGGCGCCAGCGACCAGGAGCACCAGCACCAACAGTTTTGTACCAATGCCTGCTCGTTTGACTTTCACTATGGTCGGCCTCCTTTTCTGCCTGTGCATCAACGTCATATACAATGTTTATTTTATACCATTTCAACCATTTTTGAAAGTCCTTTTTTTGATTTTTCAAAACTTTTTTTGTTTTCCCAGCCGCACACACAGCAGGTGTCAAAAAAAATCGAACAATCCCGTGAATCCACCGAAAACTTCGAACAAAAATGGGGAGCAAAATGCGGCTGGCCGTAGTCAGGTACACTACGCCGCCCAGCAAAAATGCCCCGCCATGGTAGATGCGCACCACCCCGTTGCCCAAAACCAGGGCGTGGAGAAACACAGCTACCGCCGTCCCAATCCAGAATGTGACATCCAACAGAAACCACAGCCAGCGCCACGGACAGCTCCGGCGTATCCCCCGCATGGCGTCATATACCACACCCAGGCCCAGGCCCAACAAGAAACCTTGTCCGAGCACCTGGGCCTGGGTCATGACATTGATCCCCATACCTTATCGAAGCAGCCGGGAGAAAAAGCCTCCTACATTTCGCTCTGCCCGCTCCTCATAACTCAAGGCGTCGATCTTCCCTTCCACCTTCAGATCGCCGCCGTCCAGGGACAGCTTTTCAATGTGAAGCCCTTCTCCACTGACCACCAACATCCCCTGGGTGGTGGAGAGCACGATGTTGGTGTCGTCAAACCGCTCCACATCCTCCACCCCGGACACCGTCAGGCCTCTGCGGTCCTCCATCGTCACGTGATGGCGGGCCGCTGCCGCTACCTCATATCCCATGCAACCACTCCTCTTTCCTTGGATGGTTCATGTATATGGGGTTTGTCCCGGGATTATGCCTCTCCAGACTCCTGAGGATCTTCCACTTCTTGCAGCTCCTTCCCCGGCAGACGCTGGCGAAGGTCGTACTTCAAAATGGTGTACACCACCGCCGTGAGGGGGACACTGATGACCAGGCCGATAAAGCCCAGCAGGCTGCTGCCCACTGTCACCGCGGCCAGCACCCAAATGCCGGGCAGGCCAAGAGAGGTACCCACCACCCGGGGATAGATGAGGTTTCCCTCCAACTGCTGGAGCACCGCCAGGAACACCAAAAACCAGAACGCCTTGATGGGGCTGATCATGGCCAGCAGCAGTGCTGCCAACACGGCCCCGATGTAGGCGCCTGCCACCGGAATCAGCGCAGAGACGCCGATAATCACCGAAATCAGGGGTGCATAGTCAAAGCGGAACACCACCATCCCGATAAAACACAAGCTGCCCAAAATGCAGGCCTCAATGAGCTGACCGGAAACGTATTTGGTGAAGGTATCTGCCGTCAGATGCACCACGGCCAGCACACGCTTGGCAATGGATTCGGGCAGGTACACCACCACCAGGCGGCGGCACTGCGCGGTGAGCTTGGGGCCGCCGGAGAGCATATACACCGAGAACACAAAGGAGATCACCGTGGTCACCACCGCCGACACCAGAGAGCTGGTGGCAGAAATCAGGTGCGGCACCGTGCCCGTCAGGGTATCCAGCACCTGGTTGAGGGCATCGCCCAGGATATCGTTGATCTTATCCGGTAGATTCAGCTTGGCCAGATTCTCCAGAGAGAGGCGCTGGGTGATAAAATCAATCACTTCCTGCAAGTTTTCAGCATAGATGTTCATGTTGCCCACAAAGCGCTGGATGCTGCGGGTCAGCTCCGGCACCACCAGGGAGATGAGCACACCGATGACGGCAAACAGCATCACATAGGCGGTGACCACCGCCAAAGGCCGGGCCAGCTTCTCTCCCCTCTTTCCCAGCCCCTTGGCATAGAGGCGGGCAAAGAAATTACAAGGGCGGCTGAGGATAAAGGCGATGGCAAAGCCGATGAAAATGGGACGGAAGGCCAGCAGCACACCGGAACACCAGTCCAGCACCACGTCGATCTTCACAATCACCACCACCAACGCCACCACATAGGTGATGAGCAACAACAATTTTCGAAACACTCCGTTGTCCAACGTCAGCACTCCTTTGCTTTCATTGTTCTCTCACAGTGTACCATTATACCTCTCTTGCGTCAATGAATACCAGAAGATGCTAATCTTGCCGTCAGAATGAGTTGTGCACGTCGTCGCCTCGGGCCTGCTCCAAATTCATCAGCTTCTTGCGGGCTGCCGAGTGGGTGAGCATGGCGGCCAACAGCTCGTTGTCCTGGGTCTCAATGGCCCGGCGATAGGCGGCCAGGCGGCCCTCCAGCCGTTTCACCGTCCGGCTCAGAGCCTCCCGATTGAGAGAAAACAGCTGGGTCCACAGCGCCACATCCAGAGCTGCCACGCGGGTGCAGTCACGGAAGGAGCCGCCCTCAAAGCCCCGGCAGGAGAACAGCTCCTCGTCGTCGCACACCGACAGGGCTATAATATGCATCAACTGGCTGGTGTAGGCAATCATCTCGTCATGGCGCTCCGGGGTGGTGCGGATGACATCCCGGAACTGACAGAACCGAGCCATGCGCTCCACCAGGTCCACGTGCTCTTGACGCACTCCCTCCGGGGGCGTCATGATAAAGTGGGTGTTCCGGAACAGCCCCGCTTCGGCGTTGTCAATGCCGGAGACCTCCTTACCCGCCATGGGGTGGCAGCCGATGAAGTCCACATCGTCGGGCAGGCACTGGGCCCCGTCCATAATGGCCCGCTTGATGCCGCACACGTCCACAATGACACTGCCCGGTTTGAAGTGGCTGCGGTGCTCCTCCAAAAAAGACACAATGCCCTGGGGGTCCTGGGCCAGAATCACCACGTCCGCCCCGGGAAGCTCTTCCGCTGCGTCATAGGTCACCCGGTCCGCTGCGTGCCGCTCCACCGCCTTCTGATAGGTGGAGGCAGAGCGCACCACGCCCACCACCTCATAGTCCTCAAACCCCTGTAACGCCATGGCCATGGACCCGCCAATCAGGCCCAATCCCACCACCACAATTCGTTTCTCTGCCATTGGTACTTCCTTCCCTTCTGATGCGTCTTCCCCATGATGCGTCCATGGGTGTTTTCTTTCTTTGCAGTTTAGCACTTTCAAGCGTCAAAGTCAATGGACAATCTCACTTGCACCTCGCCATTTCCTATGCTACTATATTTATACCCGATTTTTATAGAAAAAGGAGCGTCTTTCATGGCTTTTCACATCACCACCCCCGAATTTTCTCAGACCATCCAACAGGCTCTGGACACCCTGCACCCCAACTGTGATCCTGAAAAGCCCAATCTGCACCTGTGTCCCCGTCTCGTCTCCTGCGACGGCCCCTCCCTCTCCGTGGAGTTGGAGTACGACACCAAGGCCTGGACTTCCAATCCCATGGGCATTGTGCACGGCGGCGTGCTGGCCCTCATGCTGGACAATGCCATGGGCCTGACCTGCTACTGCATTTACGGCCACTTCACCCCCACCATCTCCATGAATCTCACCTATGCCCGGCCTGTGGCCCTCAACGAGACGGTTCGGCTCCGGGTCACCACCCTCTTGGCAGGCGGCACCACCGCTCAGCTCCAGGCCCAAATCTATCTTCCCGGACAAGAGGAGCGGGTTCTGGTCTCTGCCTCCGGTGTGTACTGTTCCCGAACTCGGTCGTAAAGCCATGTGCTTTTTATTGACTTCTCTGCACTGTGGTGGTAACGTATTTGATAAGATTATGACCATTTGTTTCAGGAGCACTTCATATGGACAAAGAGCATACACAGGGAACGTCATCCCCAAAATCAGAGGCCACCAAACAGCGTCTCTCTGAAATCTCCTATCAATTATTTAAGGAACAGGGCTTCGAGCAAGTGGGCGTGCGAGACATTGCCGCCAAGGCCGGTATGACCACCGGAGCCTTTTACTATTACTTTAAAAGCAAAGCCGATATTCTCAATCACCACGCCAACATGCGGGCCCGATGGCTGTTCCATCAGGTCCCGGGTATGCTGGAGGGGCTCTCTCCCCTGGAAAAGATCCGGCAGTTTTTAGGCAGCTATCTGTGCGAGGTCTTTTTGGATGAGGGCTGGGAGCTGTGCGAAAGCCGCATGTTTGCCCGGTACTATGACAAACGGGAGAGTTCGGGGCTGTCCTCCACCATCCGCCTATACTGCGAAGAGGCCAAAGAGCAGGGTCTCTTAATCCCCGACTGTGACGTGGACCAGATGGCTGGCGACCTGGTACTGGCGTGCCGGGGCGTGGAGTACGACTGGTGTCTGCGCCACGGCGGCTATGATATCCATCAGCGGATGTTCCGTCTGGTGGACATGGTACTCAGCCACTACAAAAAAGCTTAACCAAAATAGACAGCACCCTGTATCCTGGAGCAATCCGGATACGGGGTGCTGTTTCATATTATCGTCTTTTTTCTGTGCGGATGCGCTCCACGTCATAGGTACGCACAAACCCCAATACGTCTGCCCCGGTCTCCACACAGCGGAAGAAGATCTCCCCGCAAGCTCTGCTGTCGCTTCCGGCGTGGTGGTGGTCCAGCTCCAGGCCGAAGTAATCGCACAGGGTATTGAGCTTGTGGTTGGGGGACTGGGGAATGAGCCGACGGCTCATCTGACAGGTGCAGGCATAGGGCACCCGTTTATGCCAGGTCAGGCCATAGTCCCGCAGGCACTTGGCCAACACCGACATGTCAAAGGGCGCATTGTGGGCCACCAGCATTCCCTGCTCCAAAATGGGACGTATGGTCTCCCACAGCTGGGGAAAGGTGGGCTCATGGGCCACCATCTCCGGGGTAATCCCGGTGAGCTCCACGTTGAAGGGCTCAAACTCCTCCTCCGGATTGACCAGGGAATAGAACTCCTCCACCACCTGTCCCCGCTCCATCACGGTAATACCAACCGCGCTCATGCGGTCGTTGAGGGAGTTGGGGGTCTCTACATCAAAGGCAACAACTCTCTGGGACATCTCTCACAGGCCTCTCTTTATGTTTTTTCACTGCCGGCCATTCTACCACAGATTTTCCGTCCCGTCTACCTCACAGCTGTTCCTGCCACTGGGCTTCCCGGAATCCCACCAGCACAAATTTCTCTCCTATCACCAGGGGACGCTTGACCAGCATGCCGTCGCTGGCCAGCAGCTGATACTGCTCCTCCTCAGACATGGTGGGCAGTCGGTCTTTCAGCCCCAGGGCCTTGTAGGCCAGACCGGAGGTGTTGAAAAACTTCTTCAAAGGCAGGCCGCTCTTCTCATGCCACGCCTTCAACTCCTCCGCTGTGGGATTCTCCTCCTTGATGTTCCGGGCCTCATAGGCCACACCCCGCTCATCCAGCCAGGCCTTGGCCTTCTTACAGGTGGTACATGGGGGATATTGCAAAAATAAGACACTCATAGGTTACGCTCCTTTTTACTGGCTCTCCCGCCCCTGATACGGGGGGCAGAGATACCGCTGTTTGTTTCGGGTGGCCTTTCCGTACTCAATGGCCTCCACGGGGCATTTGGAGATACAGGCCATGCAGTGGGTACACTGGGCGCCCCACACAGGCTTTCCATTCTCCAGATGGATGTTGTTGAGCGGGCACACATGCTGGCACTTGCCGCAAGAGATACAGGTGTCCTTGGCATAAAACTTCTTGGCCTTGGCATAGAAGCGGTAAAACGCCTGATTGACCACGCCAGATTTCAGGCCGTCCCACTTCCCAGTGGAAATAGGCGGGAAGGACTTGCCCTCCTCCATCCACTGTTCCCCCTGCTGCAATGTGGCCACCGCCTTTTGCCGCATGGTCTCAGCCTGGGCAGGGTCGGGGGGCGTAAACATCACCAGATAGTTATCCGGCATCACCACCGGCAAGGTCCCCCGATACGTCAGAGCCTTTCGCTGGCACAGCTCCTGAAGTTTGGGCTCTGCATTGCCCACCTCTCCACCGCAGGTCATGACGAAGTAGGCGTCCCGACTGCCGCTGAAATGGCCGCTGATGATAAAATCTTCCACAATTCTGGGAATCTGCCAGCAGTAGGTGGGCATGACAAACACCCAGGGCTTCTCTGATTGCAGCTCGGCTGCCACGCCGTGTCGAATATAGTAGAAGGTGTCCAGCAGGTCATCCTTTCGGTGGTCCGCCAGCCACTCCGCACAAAATTGGCTGTTTCCTGTGGCCGAAAAATAAACAATCATATTCTTTCCTCCAAGGGATCCTTCCCTCTCTCCTTACGCACACAGTAACCGAATTTGGCCCCGGTGTCAATGTTCCAAAGAGAAAAAACTACACATAAACTTCCTGTGAAACCGTGTGAAATCTGTGCGTATCGGGAGGAATATTTCCGTTTCGTTCAGAGTTCGGCCTGTATATGGGTTTGCAGCACCCCTGCCACCGCCGCCAAAGTGTCATCGGGCAGCATTCCATACTCCCCATACTGGGCAGCGGCAGCGTCTCCCGCCGCCCCGTGGAGGTACACCGCCCAAGCCACCAGCTCCCCGGGACAGGAAACACATCCCGTCAGCTGTTTTTGACCCAGCAGTGAGGCAATCATCCCCGCCAGAATGTCCCCGCTGCCTCCCTTGGCCATACCGGGATTCCCGGTGGTGTTGCGCCACACCCTGCCCTGAGGGTCCACGGTGAGGGTCTCGTGGCCCTTGAGCACCACCACGCAGCCCGTGTCCTGAGCCAGCTCAGCCGCCTGCTCCACCCGGTCGTTAAGCGGCAGCGAACATCCAGCTAAGCGGGCAAACTCTCCATCGTGGGGTGTGAGAACGGTGAGCTCCGTTCGAGCCCTGAGCCGTTGGGTCTGTCCTTCCAGGGCATTGAGGCCGTCCGCATCCAGCACCAGCGGCCCCTCTATGTCTTCCATCAGGCGGAAAACGATCTGCTGGGCCCGTGGGCTGCGCCCCATCCCTGGGCCCGCCAGTACCACATCACAGCTACGGGCTCGCTCTACCAGTTGCTCCGTATCGTCGAGCAGCGGGAAGGGCATGGCGCTGGAGCACCGGGTGGCTACCATGGGATATACATCTCTGGGCACACCCAGATACACCAGACCTGCTCCACTGCGCAGTGCTCCCTGGGCGGCAAACACCGGAGCTCCGGTATACCCTTCACTGCCCGCCACAATCAGAAGCTTTCCGTAGTCCCCCTTGTGGCTGTCCCGCTCCCGCTGGGGCAGCCGGACCATCTCATTTGTCACCAATCGTTCTTCTCTCACGGCTTCTCTCCCCCTTCCATGAGCTTGCCCACGATATAGGAATAGTTCTCCCGTCGGTGCGGGAGAAGGCAGGCGCTGCAATCCTTTATACCTCCGGGGGTATAGGTGAAGTTCCCACCGCACTTCTCCCCCATGAGATACAGGGGGCAGTAGCAGAACAGGCAGTTAAAATTCTCCGGGTTTTGGGTGGGATGACAGGGAAAGAACTCACAGCTGGTATGTGAGAAAAATTCATAGTTATGCAAAGGCTTATTATTACTCATTGTAGTCCCCCAAACATCTCGCCCACCAGCTGCATCTGCTCCTGGGTAGGCTCCCAGCCGAAGGCGATCTCCACCACACAGTCCTGGTAGCACAGCAGATAGGTCCGCAGGCGTACCCCATCCGTCTTTCTATATGCTTCCTGGGCCAGCCAAGGAGCGGCGTCTACCTGCTCATGGTCTGCCCACAGCATCTCGTCCCGGCACAGGTCGTACAAAATGGGGAGTTTCACCAAGGTCACCGTATACATCACGGTGTCCATGTCCTCTTCCGGCCCGGTCTCTTCCTCCGTAATCTGCCAGCCCTGATACTGCCCTAGGACCAGAGATTCCTCCCCGTCCCGGCTGACCCAAAACTCCTGGTCCCCCACATCTCCCCGCAGCTGCTCCACCGTCAGGGGCAGCCCATCGGGAAATTGGCTCCACCAGCCGTCTGCCGCAGTGGGGGAAAACCAATCCAGGCGCATATAGCCAAAGGTTATGACACTGGTATAGGCCATGATAAGGAAGAAGTACAACGCCGATGTCACCAACTCGTTGGCGCTCCAGGACGCCTTTCGCCTTCTCAGCACATCCCGCATCCACAGCACCAAATTCCACCCGATTCCAAACGATAGCGCCGTAACGAGGAAAAACAGACGGGCATTGGCCCATGGTTTCAACACCAAGGTAGCCACAATTCCAGTAAGCCACAAGACGACATACGCCACTAGGACCCAACGGACGACCTTGCCCCACGGCCCAGTATCCAGCCACTCCCCCTGGGCCGCCAGCTTCTTGGCCTTCCGGTGCCACAGTTCATATGGGACCAATTCCGCTCCGATGGCCACAAAGAGCAAAAGGTCCTCCAGGACCCACTCCGCCCGAGTGGAGAGAACCCACAAAGGCAGCTCCAAAAAACTCCAAAGGTTGAGCAGCAGTATCGCCAGCGTCAGGCCAAAACAGACACGGTAGACCCTCAACGCCCCCTGTTTCAAGGCCCGGTGCATCCCCTCCACATAGGCCACCGGATCGGTCTCCATGGGCAGAGGGTGCGCCGACCAGTTATAAAACACCTGCATGGTGGGGGTCTCCACCGTCAGCTTCCACCCCGTGTGCTCCCCCAGCTCTGCCAGGTCCTCCACCTGTTGGCTGGGCTGGGGCTCATACGCATCCTGATCGAGATAGGTAACCCACACATGCGCGGTGCGGGGTTCCACTCGCCGGAACGTCCACCAAATGCCAAAGACATTCTCCAGCACCCAGCCCTCCCGGGCTTGTTTCTCCAAATAGCGAATGGTCGCACCGGAATCGAAAAACGCCAATCGCTTCCAGGTTCGTTTCCGTGTTTTCATGAGCGCTCCTCCTCTCCCATGATCTGTCGGTAGTCCCGGGCCTGGGCACAGATGCGGGCATATTCCTGGTCCAACATCTCCTGCCCCTTGGGGGTGATGAGATAGCTGCGCCGCCGCCCCTCCACCCGGGTCTCCACAATGCATTCCGCCTCCAAAAACTGCTCCAACAGATTGTACAGCGTCCCCGACCCCACATGCACCCTGCCCTGGGTCATGGCAGGCACCTGGTCCAAAATGTCGATGCCGCACCGCTCCTGGCGTAGGCAGAGCAGCACATAAAACATCTGCTCGGACAGGGTCTGAAACTTGGCCCGTGCCATCCTCTCACCTCCTTATCTCGAACATCGAGATTCCTCACCCTCATTGTATTCTCGATGTTCGAGATTGTCAAGAAGATTCTACTTGACAGCAAACCGTACTACTCATATAATACAGTTAGAAAGTGTACTACACCTATAATACACTTTGGAAGGAAGTGATACACCATGGTGCGCTTTGACGACCTGCGCCTCCGGGATGGGGCCCCCATCTACCTACAGATTATGGAGCATCTGAAGGCGGGCATTGCCGCCGGAACCGTGCAGGATGGGGACGAGCTGCCCTCCCGGCGCACCCTCTCCGCCCTGCTGGGGGTCAACCCCAACACCATTCAAAAGGCCTTTCGTCTGCTGGAGGAGGAGGGGCTCATCTCCTCCCGAACGGGAAGCAAGAGCTGTGTGTGTCTCTCCGATCAGCAGTCTCAGGCCATGCAGCAGCAACTGCCCAACACCCAGACCTTGGAGTATATTGAAAAAATGCGGGCCATGGGTCTCACCCGCAGCCAGACCATCGCCCTCATCGAGACCCTATGGAAGGAGGATGTCCCATGAGAAAAACTGGTTCCCTTCTCTATCTTACCGTCGCCGCCTCCTTTTGGCGGGTGCTGGTCATTCTGGCGGGAATGGCCGTGGTCCAGCTGGGGGTTGCTGTGGGGATACCCAAGGTCCTCCCGGAAAGCTACGGCGCACCTTATGTGTTTTCTCACCTCGCGTTCCGCCTCCCCGCCGCGGCGGCCTTGATTCTGGTGATGTACACCCTGATGCGCTCCCATGGCAGTCGCCCCACTCAGACGAGTTACACCCTGATGCGTCTTCCTGTGTCCTATACTCAGGTGTTTCTCATCTATCTGGTGTACGCCGTGGCGGTCCTGCTGCTGTGCTGGTTTGCCCAGCTGGCGGTGGTGGTGGCAGCCACCCAGTTGCTGGCCACTCTCTACCCCACCTTTGACTGGGGGGAACAGACGCTCTTCCTCACCAGTGTTCAGAGCGGGTATGTCCACGTCCTGCTCCCCCTGCTGGATGGGTGGAGTTGGGCCAGTACCACCATGATCTATGTGGGTCTCGGATTCATCACTGCGGTGGGCATGGTGCGGAGCTGGCAGGGCAAGCTGCTGGTGTGGTCCTTCATCTTCCCCCTGGCCTTGTCCATCACGCCTCTGGAGCTGAGAAGTCATTCCTGGTCCACCGTGATGGCAGTGCTGCTCGTTGTGGGCTGCTGTGTGGAAGGAGGCCTTCTGGTTTTGAATCTGCGGAAAGGGGTGGGAGAATGAAATGGAAGCGCTATCTCCCTGTGGAGGCCAATGCCACCGTCCTTCGCCGGGGTTTTGTGGCTCTAACTGCATTCTCTCTGGTGTGCAGCCTGTCCTTTTTCAACGCTTACGCCCGCGCCCTTCCAGGCATCGAGCAGATTGCCGTCTCATTCCCCGGTGTCCAAATGCCCCCCTTCTCCCTGCTGCTGGGGCCCAGCCTCTACGGCTTCTGGGTCTCCGCCCTAGCTATGGTGCCCCTGGCCGGGTACTTCTGGGCTCTGCACACCCGTCTGAGCCACAGTGTATACCTCATGCGGCGGCTCCCGGACCGCTGGGAGCTGGCCCGCCGCTGCCTCACCCTCCCTGTGTTGGCGGCACTGTTCTTCCTGGGTCTATCCCTGGCGCTGTGGCTGCTGGACTTCGCCATCTATTGGACTGTTACCCCGGACCGTTTTCTCCCCTCCTCCCTCTGGGAGGCCCTGTGGAGCTAAGGAGGTTATCGTCATGCTGCAACTGAACCGTGTAAGTAAGACCTATCATCTGACCACCCATGCCCTGCACCAGGTCAACCTCTCCATCGCCCCCGGCGAGATCGTAGGGCTGTTGGGGGAGAACGGAGCGGGCAAGACCACCCTGCTCAAGTGCATTCTGGGTCTCTTGTCCTATCAGGGCTCCATCACCCTGGACGGGGCACCCATTGGCCGGGACAACATCGCCCGTCTCAGCTTTGCCACCTGTGAGCACTCCTTTTTCCCCACCCTCACCCCCCAGGAACACCGGGTCTTCTATCGGGATCACTTCCCCACCTGGCGGGACCAGCGGTTTGAAGCCCTCATGGACTTCTTCCGCCTGCCGGGAAACCGTCCCCTGCGTGCCATGTCTGTGGGCCAGCAAAACCAGGTGGAGGTGATTTTGGCTCTGTGCCAGGGTGCGGACTACATTCTCATGGATGAGCCCTTTGCCGGAAACGATGTATTCAACCGAGAGGACTTCTACAAGGTACTGCTGGGGATTCTGGAGCCCACCGAGACAGTCATTCTCTCCACTCACCTGCTCTCCGAGATCAACCACTTTGTCAGCCGGGCGGTGCTGCTGTGGGATGGTCAGATTGTGGGGGACGTCTCCACCGCCGACCTGGATGAACAGGGATTGACCGTTCTGGACTATGTGAAAGAGAAGTACCACTATCAACCGGATCGGGTGAGCAACGCTCTTTCCCAGCTCAGCGGAGAGGAGGATGGCCTATGTGGAAACCGTTAGCGGCTTTTTGTCTGGTATTTGCCCTGTTGGCTGGATTCTTCGGCTACACAGTAGTGGAGGCCCTGGATGCCCAGGACGCTGTGTCCTTCACCGTGGAGCAGCAGATAGGGGACCCTGCTGCTGCCCAGGGATTCCAGTTAAACATTCCTACCTTTCAAAACTATGACATGGCCTGGGACACCACGCTAACCTTGGGCTCTACCCCCACCTGGAGCACAGACTATCGCTATGACCCCGGAAATATCAGCTGGTATACCCCTCAGGATAGTTCTCCTATGCTGTCCATTGCTGTGGGAGACACCTCCATGTTCTATATTTCCGGTGACGATTGGTCCACCAACGTCATCGGCCAAGCCTATCGTGAGATCATTGAAGACGTGTCCAGCCGAGCCCCTGCCAAGGGAAGCTACTCTGAAACCGTAGCACTGAGCGACTATCTGGATTATTATCCTGTGATTTTGTCTGATATCCCCCTGCCCGACTCTTACAGCTCCGGCTGGGAAACCTGGGATTTGACCCAAGCCCTCCGCATTCCTATGGGCCAGGGAGATACCATACAAGTGGATTTGGAACTGGACCAGAATTTCGTCATCTCCTCTATTTACCTCTCCACGCCTCAGGCTCCCTCTCTATACAGCGAAGCAATCCTATCCAACGGCTATTATTATGTGCTTTTTAGCCCCGAACAACAGGATGGCACTCCGGTATCGGGTGCCTCTCCCTATGGGCTATACCGCATCCCCGCCTCTGGCGGCCAGGCTTTAGCTGCTCAAAACTGCACTCTGTGCTACCAAACCAGCGGCAAACCCCAACGCCTGGCTTTGGCAGACGGCGGATACCACCTTCTCCTCATGGAGAACCTGGCGGAAAACAACTATCAATTTCTTCTTCTGGACACCCTCACCTATCAACCGCTGCAGGAGATCCCCATCCAACTCCCAGATGAAAACCATACCTTTATCATCCAAGATTCGTATCTGGGGGTACTGTCCTTATCAGACGATTATCCCGCCCCGCTGGTTCAATCCCTGAAGCTGTGGGCCAAAAATGACTTTGGCCTGTATGTACCCGTATTGGACTGCGACCTGACCCAGGCTCAATTTCCCCTCGGTGTATCGTTCCAAACACACTACGATGGAGAGCGCCTGGTGATGGCCTCCTACCTTCAGACCTCTCCCTCTGGCTATATGGTCACTCCATCTGTGTCGATAGCAGTATGTAACTCGGACGGCCTGGCGTATTCTGCCCGCTTTATCCACAGCCAGAGCATCACAGGATTTATTCAGGTCCAGGACTATCGGCTCACCCTGACTCCGGTTTCCTGAAAAAATTTCCCCACACCGCTGTTTTTCTTCGGCAAGACGTGGTATAATAACAGCGGTACCAAAGGCACCCAATATACATGAATCGGAACAGGAGGGTTTCCCATGAACACTCGATTCTTGCGCTGCAAGCACTGCGGCAACATTGTCGGCGTCATCCACGACGCTGGTGTCCCCATCTTCTGCTGTGGACAGCCCATGGAGGAGCTGACCCCCAACACCGTAGAGGCCAGCGGCGAGAAGCATGTCCCCGTAGCCAGTGTAGAAAACGGCGTTCTCACCGTCCAGGTGGGTTCTGTGGAGCATCCCATGGCTCCTGAGCACTTCATCATGTGGGTCTATGTGAAAACCGAGCACGGCGGCCACCGCATCCAGCTCAAGCCCGGCGACGCCCCCCGCGCCGTGTTCCATCTGGGCGACGAGAAGCCTGTGGCTGTGTACGCCTACTGCAACCTCCACGGCCTGTGGATGACCGAACTGTAACAGATACTCTCCCCCCTTAGATAAAAGAAGCGTGGACTGGCAGTTTCCTGCTGGTCCACGCTTCTTTTTTATCATTGTCCCGTCATAATCCGCAAGATTTCCCGGTCTGTCTCCCGCATACCCAGGCGCCCCAAACGGGCCACCATGTTCAGAGTGTTCTCCACTCCTTTTTTCACAATGCCGTCCCCATCGTAAAACTCGTGTCCGGCCTTGTACATCTCGTAGCCCATCAGCCCCGCCTCCAAGGCCAGAGAGATTTTCGCCGCACAGGAGGCCTTGGCCCCGTCGCACACCATGCCGGACACCACAGCCAGAGAATTGACCAGGGTGTGAGCCACCCCATCCAGACCCATGCCATCCAGATAGGCAATGGCGGCGGCAGCGGCACAGGCCGCGTTCACCGCCCCGCAAAAGGCAGACAAACGGCCCAGGTTGGTCTTTTGGTGGACCGTGAGCAGATTGGACACCACCATGGCCCGGTACATCCGCTCCTCCCCAATGCCCTTCATGGCCGCATATTCCATCACAGGCAGGGAGGCGGTGAGGCCCTGGTTTCCACTGCCCGAGACAATGACCACCGGCAACTCGCAGCCGCTCATACGGGCGTCAGACCCGGCCGCCGCCCGGGCACGCAACCGGGCTTTCCAGTCGTTTCCCGCCTGGGCCATCAGCTCTTTTCCGATCATGGCCCCGTAACAGCCCTCCAGTCCCTCCTGGGAGATGGCCCAGTTCAGCTGGGCCTGCTGCTGGATGGGCTGGCGGATGTCCTCCAGGTCCACGCTGTCGGCAAAGTCCAAAATGTCCTCCACGGTGAGCAGCTGCTGCAAGGGGTTTTCCTGCATGGCCTGGGGAACCTCCCGCTCTTGCAGCACCTGGCCGTTGCGGCTGACATGCACCAGGTTGGTGTGCTGGTCCACCATCCGCACCCGGGCCACATCCTCCCCTGCTCGGACCTCCACCAGGATGTCAAAGGGATGGGTAGTGTCCAGAGGCAAAATGGTCACCCGCTCCTGGGCCAGATATTCCTCCACCGCCTCCATATCCTGATCGGTCACATGGGCGATGCACTCCAGCTGGGGCAGCTTCCCCAGGGTCTGGCGGGCCACCGCACAGGCATAGGCCACCGCAATGGGCTCGGTACACCCCATGGCAGGCTTTAATTCCTCTCGGAGGATTTGCACATACGCTTGATATCTCTCATCGGTCCGTTGCATGGAGCTGTCTCTCCTTATCTGATGTTTGTTCCATTCTACCACAGGTCCCGCTCCACAGGAAGAGGCATTTCCCGGTCACTCCATCAGCAGCCCATACTTCTTGCGCATACGCCGAATTTTCTTCAGCATGGGCTTGGCACAGAGCGATAAAAACACCACGGTGGACACCCCGTGGGTGATGTTTACAGGCACTCCCGCCACGTAGCAAGCCAGCACCGACTGCCAGGTCAGCCCCTCCAACACAGATAGGGCGGTGGAGGTATCCAGCAACAGGCCGTAGATAACCACGGTGGCCAGAAACCCGTACACGCACACCCCCACCAGGGGGAGATTCCCCCGCCGCATCCGCTTTTCAAAGAGCAGCCCCGCTAAAAAGCCAATGACGCCAAAGGCGAACATCTGCCAAGGGGTCCAAGGCCCCTGCCCAAAGAAAAAGTTGGACACAAACCCGGTCATGGCTCCCGTGAGGAATCCCGCCTCTGCCCCCAGCCCAATGCCCGCCACAATCACCAAGGCGGTCACCGGTTTGAAATGGGGGAGCATGAAAAACACCGCCCGCCCCGCCGTGGCGATGACCACCAGAGAGGAGATGAGCACCAATTCCCTGGCCTGGGGTCGGCGGTCCTCAAAGGCTGCAAAGAATGGGAGCATGGCCGCCACAATGACGCAGATGGAGATAAAATAGTAGCTACGCCCCTTCAAAAACACAATGCCAAAGGCGATGAGCAGCGGGATGAGCACCAAAATCACCCCAGCGGCCAACCTGGTCCGCCGTCCCATGCCCCGGACGGTGGGCACTGAGGCCAACTCCACCCGCTGGGTGTTCAGCAGCCGCCCCGCTCCCAACAAAAGGGCCAACCCTGCCGCCCCTTGGCCGCAGGCAAACCCGGTCAGCTGCATGTGGCTGAACACCGTCAGGTCCCAGAAGGTGTTTCCCTGGCCCAGAGAGGCGTTGAGTATCTCACTCAGGCGGACAAGCACCACCGCCGCCCCCGCCACAGAGAGCAGGGCCAGGAGGGCGGACAGCCGCACCGCCGCCGTGGCACCTTTCTTTCGCTGCCAGGCCAGCACAGCGGCGAGGAGCAGCGCAGGAATGGACAGCCCCGCTGCCAGCTGGGTCGCCCTCAGCCATGCCAGCATTTCCCCGTCCAGAGTCAGCAACTGTGGAGCCTGCACCAGATACAGCTGTCGGGCCAAGTCCACGCTCTCTCCCGCTCGCCACAGGGCAAACTGGTCCGTCAGGCCCTGATAGGCCAGCTCCGGGATGGAAAACCAGGGGGCAAAGGCGGCATTGGCCGCCATGGCCACACACAGCCATACCGCCACCATCACCCAGCTGTCCGCCCCGGTGCCCGTCTTCACTTTGTCTGTGTACATGCCCGCACCACATCCTCCACCGTCACCGCCTGGGGAAAAACGTCCCGTGCCATCTGATTGGCGGCGGTGGTGTAAAAATGATTGCCCAGGAAGAAGTCCCGGGCGGGCTTCTGGCACACCAGCTGGCCCCGGAACAGCAGCCCGCAGGTATCCGCATAGGCGGCGCAGAACTCCACATCGTGGGAGACCATGAACACCGTCTTGCCCTGCCCGGTGAGCGCTCCCAGCACCTGAGCCAAGGTCTGTTTATAGCACCCGTCCAGCCCCTTGGTGGGCTCGTCCAACAGGAGAATCTCCGGGTCCAGCAGCAGCACCTTGGCCAGAGCCGCCCGCTGCTGCTCTCCCCCGGACAAATCATAGGGGTGCTGACCCAGCAGGCCCTCCAGCTGGGTCACACGGATGGCCTGTGTAAGGCGCTCCTCCCGCTCCTTTCTGGACAGGGGCAGCTCTTCCAGCAGCTCCTCCAGGTCCGCCCTCACCGTGTCCTGCACAAAGAGGCACTGGGGATTCTGGGGCAGCACCCCCAGCACCCCCCGTTCCAGCGAGCTCCCCCGCTTTCTCACCTGACCGCCGATGCGGATTTGGCCCCGGTAAGGGCGATGTTCCCCAGAGAAGAGGGAGAGAGCTGTGGTCTTGCCCCCGCCGTTACCACCCATGAGGGCGTACAGCTGCCCTCTGGGCACCTGGAGGTTGAGCCCCTGGAGCACATCTGCCCCGTGGCGGTCATAGCGGAACCACACCTCCCGAGCCTCCAGGGCAAAATCCCTGGGAGCGGGCTGGGCAGGGGGCTCTACGGGGGGCTGGGGCTTGTCCCGGTACTGCTCCAGCCAGGTCCGCCCCTCCTTCACTGTCATGGGGCAGGCCTTTCCCCCCTCCACTCGATTATAAATCTGCATGGGCACCGGGCAGCACACCCCCAGAGGGTGGTGGGCCAGAGCCTGCCCCACCTGCCGGGGGGAGCCGTTACAGAGGACTTTGCCCTCCTCCAGCACCACCACCCGGTCCGCCATGGGGAACACCTGGTCCAGACGGTGCTCCACCACCACCACCGTCAGCCCCAGCTGCTGATTGAGCCGCTGGAGGGTATGGAGAAAGTCGGTGGCCGCCATGGGGTCCAGCTGGGAGGTGGGCTCGTCCAGCACCAGCACCTGGGGGTGCATGGCCATCACCGAGGCCAGGTTGAGAAGCTGTTGTTCCCCGCCGGACAACTCCTCCACCTTCCGGTCAAACCAGTCCTGGAGGCCGAAGTAGCTGGCCATCTCCGCCACCCGAAGCCGCATGTCGCCCAGCTCCAGGCCCAGATTCTCCTGGCCGAAGGCCATCTCGTGCCACACCTTGTCGGTGACGATCTGCTGCTGGGGATTTTGCATCACAAAGCCAATCTCCCCCGCCTGGGTGCGCAAATCCACCTGGTGCAGCGGAGTACCCCTGTAGAAGACCTCTCCGGTCCGGGTTCCGTGAGGGGTGAGGGCGCTTTTGAACTGGCGGATGAGGGTGGATTTTCCACACCCGGACCGCCCGCAGATCACCACGAATTCCCCTGCCCCAATTTGGAGGTTCACCTCTCGCAGCGCGGGGACTGACGCGTCGGGATAGGAGAAGGTCAGATTTTGCACATCCAATAACGCCATTTCAAATCCTCCACCAAGTTGAGTATCAAAGGCAGGGCGCACAGCACCCCGTAGAGGGTATAGCACACACAGGCCGGGACGGTGGCCCCGTGTAGCCGCCACACCGGGAAATACAGCATGTTCAGCTGTCCTGTGACCACCCCCGCCACCACACAGCCAAAGCACAGGGCCATCCCCGCCGCCAAGGCGGTGGAACGCCCATCCCATCGGAAGGGGTGGTATAGGGTGCGCCCCCGCAGGCCATAGCCCCGGGCTCGCATGGAGTCCGCGGTGTCCACCGAGTGTTCCAGGGACCAGGTGACCAGGATGGACAGCACCCGCACCCCCTTTTTCAGCCGCTTCCATGGGGTGCCCTCCCCCACGTCCCGGCCCACACACCGCTGGGCTGCCATCACCCGCTTGGCCTGGGTCAAAAACAGGGGAAGAAAGCGCAGCACCATGGAGAAGA
Source organism: Pseudoflavonifractor sp. An176 (assembly GCF_002160435.1). Classification (NCBI taxonomy): domain Bacteria; kingdom Bacillati; phylum Bacillota; class Clostridia; order Eubacteriales; family Oscillospiraceae; genus Pseudoflavonifractor; species Pseudoflavonifractor sp. An176. The sequence continues at coordinate 21,840 of NZ_NFKO01000001.1, forward strand.
TGAGGGCTAGGGCGGGAAAGCCCTTACCAAAGAGGTACACCACCTTGTCCTCCGTCATCACGTCCTGCCAGGTGGCACACCACAAGATCACCACCCCCATCATCCCCCCGGTGCACACCCCGTACACCACAGACTCCAGGGTCACCGGGTTCCCCGAGGGCAGATAGCCCAGAATGGTGAGGCCCTGGTGGGAGAAGAGGGGATTGATCACGGCCGAGAGCACCACCACCGGAAGGGCCAGCAGGCACACCCGAACAAGCCCCCTCCCGCCCCGCAGGCGGAGGAGATAGGCAGCGGCGGCGACTCCCGACAATACCAACAGCACCGGGTGCATGTAAAAGAGGGTAACCCCCAGCACCAGAAGGTAAAAGATGAAATTGATACCTGGATGACAGCGGGAAAACTCGTCCTTCACGCCGCCCTCTCCTCCTCTCTTACAAATCAAAGCCCAGATCGCAGGTGTACTTAAACTCGATGACGTCCCCGTTCTTCACCGTGTACTTGCTCACCCCGTAGTTGGGCTTGGTCCCATTGACGTAGTACATCCAGCCGGACCCGGCCCCACAGTCGAACTCATAGAGGTTGTTGATGCCCTCAATGTAATGGCTGCCAAAGCCGGGGGTGTACTCGTACTCCATGTGGATGCCGTAGGTCTGGGTGGCTCGGAGGAGTACGTCAAACACCGACTCTCCCTCCTCAAAGGAGATGGCCTTGCGGGACAAAATCACCCCGTCTGAGGGCACCAAACTCTCCTTCCCTGGGGTCAGGTCCTCCATACGGCCCAAAATGGTCTTGCACTCAATGGAGAGATAGCAGGTGTTGACCTTGGGCGTGGGGGTCGGTTTGGGGGTGGGAGCAGGCGTGGCCTTCACCGCCGGCTTCTGAGTGGGCTTGGGGGTCGGCGCCGGCGTGGCTGCCGCTGTAGACGACTCCCCCCGGTCCTGACTCTGGGCGGGCTGCTGGGTCGCCGCCGGGGCCTCACTGGCCTGGGGTTCCCCAGAGGGCTGCTCGCGGGGGGCGAGGCTCTCCTCCACCCCCACGGTGGGGGACACTGTGGGGGTGACCACAGCGCCCTGCTCCCCCGTGTTTCCACAGGCCGCCAAAGTCAGCAGCAGCAACAGGGAAAACAGGCACATCCATCGTTTCAAATGCTTCATAGGCTCTCCTCATACGCCGGAGGCTTTTTAGCCCCGGCTCTTTCTCTTATGGTCGGTCCAAACAGCGGCACACAGCCCCGCTGCGCTCATGCCCAGAATCACCATAGATTCCACCAGGGGGCTGGCATCTCCGGTCTGGGGCACCTGGGAGTCCTCCTCCCCGCTGCCCGGATTCTCTCCGCTGTCTCCATCCTCTGTGGGGGGCGCAGGGGTCCACTGGGTCAGGTCAAAGAGGGTGTTCTCCCCTGCCACAAAGCGGCGGTAGGCCTCCAGGGCGTAGCCGATCTGTACCGTGCCCATGCCGTCGGGCTGGTCGCTGCTCATAAAGGTGGTAAAGCCGGACTCCCGCTTGAACTGGTCCAGTTTGGTGACCAGATTGTAATTGCCATGGGTGAACCCGTTGTCCGGGTCCAGGGGGTCGATGCCCGCCACCGCCAGGGCAGTGAGCACCTGGGCGGCGGTACAGCCGTTGTCGTCTCCCTCATTGATATAGCCGCAGTCGCTGGTCATCTGGCTGCGCAGGTACTCCAGGGCGCGGTCAAAGGCCAGGCCCACCTGCTCCATGTCCCGGTAGGGGGCCAGGGCCTGGAGGGTCATGGCGGTGACATCCACGCTCACCGTGTCCGCCGAGGACAGGCCGAACCCGCCGTTGGCATTTTGGAAGGTGAGAATCTTCTCAATGAGGGTCTCCCGGGTCCACCGGGCATCCTGGGGCACCTCATAGTCCTTGGTGTCCAGGGCCAACAGGGTGTAACTCATCATGTTGGAGGTCATGCGGTCCAGATTGGGGTAGTTATACAGGGTCTCAATGAGGTCCATCCCCGCCACATCGGTGGGGTCCTTCCCCATGGCCAGCAGCGCCACCACCACCCGGAAGTAGTCGGTGGGCAGCATTCTCCCGCCGCTTTCCAGCTGCTGGGTGATACTGGCGTAGTAGTGGTCCAAATCGCTCTGGCTGAGGCTGGCCCCGGCCCGGAGCAGCGTAAACAGGCTCCACTCGGCCCCATAGGTGTAGTTGCCCTCCAGCTGGCTGTCCAGGTAAGACAGAGCGTGACGGATGTTATCCGTCACATATCGGTCAAAGTCCAGGTCCTCCACAGCGTCCGGCTGGGTCACCGTCACGGTGAACTGGATGGGCTTGGCTCCCTGGGTGTCGTCCAGAGGGGTGCCCGTCACCGTCACCGTGCCCTGCTCCAGGGCGGACAGGGTGTGGGTGGTGGTCATGGTGCCGGGGGTGCTGGTGACATAGTCGTTGACCTTCACAATCCCATCCTGGCTGTAAGTCCAGGTAAACCGCTGGTTGGTGGCATTGGCAGGAGTCACCAGCAGGTCCAGGTTCATGGACTCATACTGGGCCAGAGTGAGGGCGGTCTCCTCCATCTCCACCTTCTCCAGGGGGTATTTATACTCAAAGCGAATGATGAGGTCCTGGGTGGCTGCGGGGTTGTCCACGCTGGTGACGGTAAACCGGGCCGTGCCCGCCTTCTTGGGAACGATACCGTTGCCATACGTGGCCTGGAACTCCGCCACATCCGAGTCGTGGGACACCCACACCACGTCCTTGACGGTGGCGTTGTGGGGCTCAATGTTGATCTCATACCGCCGTTCCGGGTCGGTATCATGGGAGGTAATGCCCACGTACTGGTTTCCCAGACCGTTCCACCCCTCGATGTAGAACACCTCAGGATAGGTCACCGTCAGACCGGTCACGTCAATGCGCTGGGCGGTGGCCTGGAAGCTCACCGTAACCTGGGGGTTATCCGCCAGGGACACAGTGAAGGTGTGCATGGACTGGTCCTCGGCAAAGAACTCCAGGCCGTTCTCCCCATCCAGGGTATAGATGTAGGAGCCCTCAGTGGAGGTCATCTCCAGAGCTTGATTGGGGATGGTGATGTACACCCCGTCCAGGCAGCCCTTCACCGTCAGCTGCTGGGGCTGGGTGCCGCTCAAATGGAGGGGCTCCTCCCCGGTGACAGGCCAGCCATCCTGGTACAGCTTCAGATCGGTGACCTGGGTGGGCACCACCTTCAAGGTGAAGGTGGCCAGTTCCTGGGCCACATACCAGTCAGGGTTCTTGTCGTACACATAGGCTTGATACTCGCCCACAGAAGGATAAAACTTACCGCTGGAGGAGATGTGGATGGTGGAGGACTCCGAGCCTCCGTTCTGCTGGCTGCAGCTCCAATAGGTGCTCTGTCCCTCAGCTACGCCCTCCAGCACAAACCGCCCCTCGTCCAGAGCGGAGAGGGTGCAGGTGTGGGTGTCGTCCCACTGGGTAATGCGCCCGTCCGTGTGGTAAAACACCACCGTGGGGGTGGTGGGCACTTCTCGAGGGGTGACGGTGACGGTGCATACGGCACTACAGCTGCCAGCCGTCACTGTAATTTGGGCGCTTCCCGCCTGGCGGGCCACCACCAGGCCGCTGTCATCCACGCTAACAATGTCGGGGGCACTGCTCTGCCACACCACAGCGTCGGTGGAGTCGGCCGGGGTTACCGTGGCGGTGAGCCGCATCCCCTGGCCCTCCTCCAGGTCCAGCTTGGTCTCACTCAGTGTAACGGACTGGGCGGCAATGCCCGTCACGGTCACCATCACCGTGGCCTTCACCGTCTCGTTGGCCTGGGCGGTGATGACAGCGGTGCCCTCTCCCACAGCCCGGACCACGCCCTGATCGGTGACCTGGGCCACGTGGGTGTCCTCGCTGTACCACACCACGGTGTCGTTGCTCTCCTCCGGGGTAACCGTAGCCGCGAGGGTCTGGGTCTCCCCCACCATCAGGGTCACTTCCCCAGGGGTCACGGTGATATCGGTGGCGGGGACCTTCTGGGCCAGCAGTTGGGAGACAATCTGGGTCTGCTCATTCACCTGCTCCTGGGTGGACGCCCCGTCCACCGCCACCTGCAACGCCTGCTCATAGGCCTGGGCGTTGGCGTCAATTTGGGCCTGGGTGAGCTGGGCCAGGCTGGACACCAGCTTGTCCTTGTTGATCCCCAGAGCGCCCTGTCCGCCCTCTGCGGCAGGCGGGATGTAGTCCGGGGTGCCCTGAGCGCTGTCCTGGACGTAGATCAGGCGAATCACCTCACCCGCCTGCACCTGGTACTTGTTACCCACCTTGACGCTGTCCACAAAGGGCCACCAGGCTTTTTTGCCCCAGTTCACCTCGCCCACCGCTTGGCCATCGTTGGGGGTGACGGTAAAACCGTACAGGGCGCTGTAGGTCACGCTGCCACGGTCCTGATAGCCCCGTTGCAGCACATCCACCAGGATATCACCCTCCTCCAACTCCACCTGGGTGGGGGGCAGATAGTACATAGTGTGGCCACTCTCGTCGGCGTACTCCATGGTCACCGTCACGGTCTGCACTCCGCTCCGGCTGGTGTTCAGGGCCAACGCCCCGGATACCAGGGTCCACACCATGGCCAGGGTCAGCAGCAGACTCAGCCACCGCCGCCCCCTTCTTCTCGCTTCTGCTCTCATGTTCTCAAGTCCTTTCCTGGGAAATGAATATCAAAAAGCGGCTGCAACCCATGGTTGCAGCCGCTTTCAGGCAACACAAAAGGAAGGCCCGCCCATCGCCTTGGGCGCACCTTGGTCCCATCATATGCAGGTCTTCTGGCTCTGGCCTCATCGCCCTGGCCGTCTTCCCAGAAACTTCCGTTTCCAGTGACATATTGGCCAGCACTCTTCCATTACAGCGGCGGCTCCGCACAGGTTTTGCACCTGTTTCCCTTTTCAATCTGCCCGATCACAGATCACACATGTGGTTTATGTAATTATCTCTATTATACATGGCAGGCAGGCAAACGAAAAGGGGAATTTTGCACCCAGGCCATTTCTAGTGATTTTATCCCCATACCCTCCGTTTACCTGGGCCAAACTGTTCTATTTCCACATAATATATTTTTCCATGACATTCTCCTTTTCTCTTTTGCAAAATTCCGGTATACTAAAAGCAAGAACCATAACATTTCACGAGCTACAGAAAGAAGGTCACTGTATGCCATCCTATTTGGCTGACTACCATACCCACACCCACCTGTCCGGCGACGCCAAATCCCAGCTGTGGGAAAACCTCAACGCCGCCTGTCAGGCGGGGATTCCCGAACTGTGCATGACCGAGCACTGGAACCTCTTAAACCAGCGGGGAGAACGCCTGCCCACCCACTATGACTTTGATGCCGTACTGAATCAGTGGGCAGCGCTCAAGGACGACTGGTCCCACCGGGTGGAGGTACGGGTGGGCATCGAGCTGGGCAACAGCACCGTGGACACCGCCGCCGTCCAGGCCTGTCTGGACTTTCCAGAGCTGGACTTCGTCATCGGCTCCCTCCACTCGGTAAGCCTGGACCTGGGGGGCATCGGTATTTTCACCTATGCCAAGTCCTGCACCGACCCCCAGCGGGCCAACGCCGTTTTGGAGGACTACATCCGGCAGATGGAGGAGCTGGTGGAGGACGGCACCTTTGACGTGCTGGGCCACATCATCTATCCCCTGCGCTACTTCTCCCCGGACTTCCACCTCACCCTGGACCCCTGGCAGGACCGGCTGGACGAAATTCTCCGGCGGGTCATCCACAGCGGCAAGGGCATCGAATTGAACACCACCCAGGGCACCACCGTCCGCCAATGGCTTCCCCTGCTCACCCGCTACCGGGAGCTGGGGGGCGAAATCCTCACTTTGGGCTCGGATGCCCACCGCTCCCAGTTCATCGGGGCCGGCTTCCAGGAGGCCGCCCAGATGCTCCAACACCTGGGCTACCGCTACGTGTGTACCTATCGCCAGAGAAAGCCCCAATTCCACTCCATCCGCTGACGTCACCCCTACCATCAGACAAAAAGGAGGTATCTTCATGGAACTCAAGGAAATCATGGCCCTGTCCCGCTTCGCCGTTTTGGGCGATACCCTCAACCCGGAAAAATACGCCTATAAGATCAAACACGCCCTTCTGGAGAAGGGCTACACCGTCTATCCCGTGGGCAAGGAGCTGGCCTCCCTCAACGACATCCCGGACGACATCGATGTCATCGACCTGTGCATCCACCCCACCAAGGGTCTGAACCTGCTTCAGGAGTGCAAAAAGCCCTTCCGCTGCGTGCTCATCCAGCCCGGTGCTTCCGACGAGGCCCTGCTGGCCTACCTCCAAGAGCACCACATTCCCTACCTGGACGGCTGCGCCCTGGTGGGCCTCCGGCTGTACAGCAAATAAGCCCCATCCCCATGACAACAACCGCCCCGGCTCTCGTTTCTCAAGAGCCGGGGCGGTTTTCCTATCTTCATTCATCTGTCAGAGGGAGCAGTTGGGAAGGCGGCAGCTCAATCCACACCCCCTGGGCATGGTCCACTGCCTGCCAGTCCGAGTTGGATACCTCCATTTGCAGCGCTCCATCTCCACACGCCAGGGACACAGACACCGAGAAGGGCCCCTGGTCCACCTGGGTGCAGCGACAGAATAGCCGATGGTCCCCGGGGCCATCCACCAGACGGATGTGGTGGGGCTGGATCGCCACATAGGCGGCATTTTGGGGCACCTGTACCTGGAGCCCCCAGGCTGTGGCATACGCTCCTCCATTCTCCCGATGCTCCACCGGGGAGATGTTAGGGCAGCCCATGAGGCGGCAGGCCGACAAGGTGCGGGGATGATTGAAAAACTCCTCCGTGGTCTGCATGGGCTGGGAAGCCCCGTGGTGGACCACACACACCTGATGGCACAGCCGCCGCACCTCGTCCTGACTGTGGGTGACCATGAGGCAGGGGCCGGAGAACTGCTCCAGAAACCAGGACAGCTCCCCCTGAATCTCCCCTCTCAGGTGGGTGTCCAGAGAGGAAAAGGGCTCATCCAGCAGCAGCACCTGAGGCTGGGCAGCCAGAATCCGGGCCAGAGCCACCCGCTGCTGCTGTCCTCCCGAGAGCTGATGGGAGCGCTTGTGTCGGTGCTCTTCCAACTGAAAGCGGCGCAGCAGCTCCTCCACCGCCGTTCGGTCCCGGGTGGCCACGGCGATGTTCTGCTCCACGGTGTAGTGGGGAAAGAGGGCGTACTGCTGGAAGAGATACCCCACCTTCCGCTGCTGGGGCGGCAGGTTCACCCCCTGTTTGTGGTCAAACAGCACTCGACCGTCCAGTTCGATGTGTCCTGCGTCCGGGGTGAGCAGTCCGGCAATACACCGCAGCGTCACCGTCTTACCGCTGCCTGAGGCGCCCAGCAGTCCGGTCACCTCCCCCAGAGGGGCGGTAACGGAGACCTGGAGGCGAAACTTCCCCAGCTGTTTTTCCATATCTACCATCAGGGACATGTCCGTCACCTCTCTTTGCGCTCCAACAGATTGATGGCCAGCAACACCACCCCGGAGATGGCCAGATTCACCAGCACCCAGCGCAGCGCCATTTCATCGTTGCCGGTGCGCCAAAACTGATAGACCGTGGTGGAGATGGTGGCGGTCTTCCCCGGGGTATACCCTGCGATCATAGAGGTGGCTCCGTACTCCCCCAGGGCCCGGGCGAAGGCCAGCACCGTCCCCGCCAGAATCCCCTGGCGGCAACAGGGCAGCTGAATGTGCCAGAAGATCCACACATTTCCCCGTCCTAAAGTGCGGGCGGCATCGGTGAGGGTGGTATCATAGCTCTCAAAAGCCCCCCGGGCGGTGCGGTACATCAGAGGGAAGGCCACCACCGCCGAGGAAAACACCCCCGCATACCACACCATGGTCAGGCGCACATCCAGCAAGCGGGCCACTGCGCTCCCCACTGCCCCGTTGGGCCCCAACAGGCACAGCAGCAGATAGCCCACCACCGTAGGGGGCAGCACCAGGGGCAGGGTGAGCACCACGTCCAGAACCCCCTTCACCACCGGATGGCACCGGGAGATCACTTGGGCCGCCCACAGGCCCACAAAGAAGATGAGGGCGGTGGACAGGGCGGCAATGCGCAGAGAGTTGAAGAGTGGATACAGGTCCATCAGTTCTCCCCTTGGGCGATCAGGGTGAAGCCCACATCCTTCCAGACAGAAATGGCCTCCTCATTAGTGTAGAGGTAGGTGAGGAACTCCTCCGCTGCGTCATAGCTGTCCGCCTGTCCGCTCTTCATCACGGCGGCAGGATAGATCACCTGCTGGCACATCTCCGGCGTGGCGGCATCCACCACGTTGAGGCCGTAGGTGCTGGCGTCGGTGGCATACACCATTCCGGCGTCCACCACCCCCTCCTGCACTTGGCGGGCCACCTCCGAGACGTTGGAGGCGTAGGTCACCTTACCCTGGTCTTCCAGCTGGTCCAGAGAGTAGCCCAGGTAGTCCAAAATCTCCAGGGAGTAGGCTCCCACCGGCACGTCATCGTTGCCAATGCACAGCAGATAGTCCCCGGACGCAAGGTCGCTAAAGGAGTTGATCTTGCCAGGGTTCTCCGGGGGCACCGCCAGCACCACCTGATTTTCCAGCAAGTCGATGCGGGTGTCCGAGTAGACAAAGTCCAGGCCGTCGGTGTTGGTCCCCGTGGTGTCCTGGCTGTCCAACTGGTTCATCTGCTTCTGGGCCGCCGAGAGGAACAGGTCACACACCGCTCCCTCCGCAATCTGAGTCTTTAAGGTCCCAGAGGAGTCAAAGGTAAAGGTGAGCTTGACATCCTCGTGCTGGGCCTCATAGGTCTGGGCAATCTGGGTCAGGGCAGATTCCAGAGAGGCAGCGGCAAACACCACCACCTCCGCCTGCTCTGAGGTGGTGGGAGTGGAGTGACAGCCCCACATGGGCAGCATCAGGGCACTCATGAGGCAGGCGCATACCAGTGGCTTCCGTTTCATGTTCTCTCCTCCGTTCGGGCACAGTTTCCACTCTGCCCCGTCAAAATTTCCAGCCCGTGGGCCAGGGGCGGCAGGATGTACTCCAGGCACTCCCCCACCGCCTTGGGACTGCCCGGCAAATTCACAATCAGGGTCTGGGCTCGGATGCCCGCCGTGGCACGGCTGAGCATGGCCTTGGGGGTGATTTGCAGGGAGTGGTAGCGCATACCCTCCGCAATCCCCGGGGCGGGGCGCTGAATGGCCTGGGCGGTGGCCTCTGGGGTCAGGTCTCGGAGAGAAAATCCGGTACCCCCGGTGGTGAGAATGAGGTCTGCACGGTTCTCATCGCACAACTGGCACAGGGTGGTGTACAGGGGCTCGATCCCGTCGGGGAGCAGCTGGGTATACACCACCTGGTGTCCCTCCTGTTCCACCATGCGGGCAATGAGGGGCCCGCTGGTGTCCTCTCGTGTCCCGGCATAGCCGGAATCACTGAGGGTCAAAATGGCAACTCTCATGTTTCGCCCTCCCAGATGGTCAGCGCATCCCCCACAGAGATGGTCCCCCCGTGGAGCACCCGGGTGAATACCCCCTCCCGGGGCATGATGCAGTCCCCCATGACTTTGTAAATTTCGCAGTGGGCGTGGCACTCCTTCCCCACCTGGGTCAGCTCTAGCACCACGTTCCCACACCGGAACTTGGTGCCAATGGGTAGGGTTTTGAAGTCAAAGCCCGACACCACCAGGTTCTCTCCAAAGGCCCCGTGGTCCACCACAGCGCCCCGGGCCCGAAAAGCCTCAACCTGCTCATGGGACAGAAGAGACACCTGTCGATGCCACTTCCCGGCGTGGGCGTCCCCCTGGATACCCCAGTTCTCCACAAAGGTGGCGGTGTTCACATTTTTCTTCTGGGTCCCCTTCTTCTCGCTGATACACACAGCCATCACTTGTCCCATGGGCCTCATCCTCCTATTTGGTTCATGTTGTGTTTCTCGTCTCCCGCCTGGGTCTGGGTGGAAAAGTGGTGCCCGGCAGGCTTGTGGTACATGGCCTGTTCCAGGGCATCCTCCAACGCCGTGAGGGCGACTCCACCCTCCAGATACGGCTTCAGGTCCACCCCGTCCTGATATTGCAGGCAGGTTTTCAAGTGACCATCGGCGGTCAAACGCACTCGGTTACACTGGTGGCAAAACTGGTGGCTCAATGCACTGATAAATCCCACCCGTCCTGCAAACCCGGAGAAGGTGACATAGGTCCCAGGTCCCGCTCCCTTGGGGTTGGCACAGGGCATAGGAGTGCCAAAGGCACCGGTCAGCCGCTCCATCACCTGCTCCTGGGACAATCCGTGGCGGTCCCGCCCCAGTCCGATGGGCATCAGTTCAATGAACCGCACGGAAATCTCCCGCTCCTGGGCCAGTCTGGCCAGAGGCACCACCTGGTCCTCATTGAACTGGGTGGGGACACAGTTCACTTTCACGGTCAAACCGGGGGTGCCTGCCGCAGACTCCAGCCCTTCCAAGACCTGAGGCAGCAGCCCCTCCCGGCGGGTGATGGCTGCAAACTGCTGAGGGTCCAGGGTATCCAAACTCAGGTTTACCCCGTCCAGCCCTGCCTGGAGCAGCTGGGGCAGCTGCTGGGCCAACAGCACCCCGTTGGTGGTGAGGGATACCGATTCAATCCCCGCTACCCCTTTGACCATCTCCACCAGGCGGTACAGCTGGGGGCGCACCAAGGGCTCTCCTCCGGTGAGGCGGATGTGGCGCACGCCCAAACGGGATGCCGCCTCCACCACCTGGGTGATCTGCTCATAGGTGAGGATCTGGCTGTGGGGCATCCACGCCACCCCCTCCTCCGGCATGCAGTACACACACCGCAGGTTGCACCGATCGGTGACCGAGATGCGCAGATAACAGATGTCCCGCCCATACTGGTCTCTCATGTGCTCCGCCCCCTCTCCAGGTATTTCATCAGAAAGTCCGCCACTCCTGCCGGGTCGTTAAGGGACAGAGTGGGTATCCCTGGTAGACGCAGCGCGGTGTCTGTGACCAAGGCCAGCAAGGTGGCGGGGTCGCACACCGACTGGGCGGAGTTGCTCGCCCGCACCAGCTCCAGCTTGGGCCAGGGGCTGTGCTTCCCCCCTTCTAGAAGAATGAGGTCGGCCTGGGGAAAGAGCTCCAACAGCCCAGGCAGGTCTGGCGTCTGACGCCAGATCACCTTGGTGGTCTCCCCGTCGTAAATGGCGGCCCCCATAGCCCCAGCCTGGAGATATCGTCCCGTGTCCGTGTTTGGCGGCTCGGGCTGGAAGGTGTGGCCGTCGTGCTTGATCACCGCCACCTGTACCCCTGCCCGATGAAAGTGGGGGAGCATGGCGGTAATAAGGGTGGTTTTTCCGGAGTTTTTCACCCCGGACACCGCCACCACTGTGGGTTTACTGGCCACGCTCATATACCCCCGACTTGCCCCCCTCTTTGTGCACCAGGTGGATGTCCCCCAGCTCCATACTCTTATCCATAGCCTTGCACATGTCGTAGATGGTGAGCAGGGCCACACTGACTCCGGTGAGAGCCTCCATCTCCACCCCAGTCTTTCCGGTGAGCTTGGCAGTACACCGGGCCTTCACGGCACTTTGCTGGGGCATCAGCTCAAAGTCCACGCTGACGTGACTCAGCGCCAGGGGGTGGCACAGGGGGATGAGGTCGCTGGTGCGCTTGGCGGCCATAATTCCCGCCACCCGAGCCACACCCAGCACGTCCCCTTTGGCGGCAGTGCCGCCGGATATGGCCTCCAGCACCTCCTGGGAGACTCGAATGGTGCCCTCTGCCACAGCGGTACGCAAGGTGGGCTGTTTTTCTGAGACGTCCACCATAATGGCGTTTCCGTCGTTGTCAAAGTGATTGAATTTGGGTTCCATGGTATCTTCCTCCCGGATTCACAGATAGACGGTGTACTTCTCCCCTGCCTGCACGTTTTGGCTTCCAGCGGGCGCCTCCAACAGGCAGTTGCACCCCACCAGGGAGCGCAGCGACCCGGAGGAGTGATCCTTGGGCAGTCTCACATGCCCGTCCTGATACACCCCACGCAAAAATCGGCGCATACCGCTGGGGCGGTCAAAGGGGGTGTCCAAAATTGCCTGACGTTTCACAAGCTCAAACTGAGGCGCAGGGCACAAGGCGTGGAGCATTTGCCGCCCCAACAGCTCAAAGGTGGCAACCGCGGCAAAGGGATTGCCGGACAGGGACAAAATGGGTTTCCCCTCCACCAGAGAATACATGGCCGGAGTGCCCGGCTTCATCTGCACCCGCCAAAACACTTGCTGTGCTCCGGCCATGGGCAGGGCCTGGTGCAGTACATCCCGCTCCCCCACCGACACCCCGCCGGTGGTAATGAGGCAATCGCAATGCTCCAACATCTTTCTCATCTGCTGGGCCGTCTCCTGGGGATCGTCCCCCACGATGGCACAGGTCACCGCTTCCACCCCTAACTGGCGTAGCCGGGCGGAGAGCAGATAGGAATTGGCGGTGTAGATTTTCCCCGGCGGGAGCGGGTGCACCTGGGGCGGCACCACCTCGTCCCCCGTAACTAGCAACGCTACCTGGGGTCGGCGGTACACCCTCACCCGATCACACCCGGCGCTGGCCAATAGGCCCAGAGCGGCGGCGTCTAACCGGGTCCCAGCAGAGAGCAGACAGGTCCCGGCGGTGTAATCCTCCCCCCGCCCAATAAAGTTCTGATAGGCCCCCACGGAGGCATAGACCTGCACCGCTTTCTCTCCCAGGTCGGTGTCCTCCTGCCGCACCACGCAGTCACACCCCTTGGGCAACGGGGCCCCGGTCATAATGCGCACGGCGGTGCCGGGGGTGACCCGCTGGCGAGGCACCTCTCCGGCACACACCCGCTCCACCACCCGAAGTGAGACGGGGTGCTCTGGACATGCCCCCTGAACGTCCCGGCTTTGCAGGGCGTAGCCGTCCAAGGGCGAGCGGTCAAAGGGAGGCTGGTCTATGGACGACCACACGTCCCGGCTCAATGTCCGGTCCAGGGCGTGGTCCAGGTCCACCTGCTCCTCTCCCAGAGGGCGGAGCGGGGCCGTGATTAGCGTCCAGGCCTCCTCCAGCGAAATGCGTTCCCGCATCCTATCCCCTCACAATCCTGTGCCAAAGGGACAGATGGGATAGTGGCACTGGGCACAGCCCAAACACAGCCCACCGTGGCCCATTTTCTTGATGTCCCGGCGGTCAATGGGCAGTCCTGCGGCAATGCGAGGGAGCACCCGGTCAAAGATGGTGGCCTTGGCGTACATCACGCACCCAGGCAGGCCCAAAATGGGAGTCCCATCCTGGAAATACCCCAGCAGGAACATGGCACCGGGGAGTACCGGGGCACCGTAGGAGATGATCTTCGCTCCGGTGTCCTTGATGGCACCGGGGGTCTTGTCGTCAGGGTCCACGCTCATGCCGCCCGTGCACAGAATCATGTCCACACCTTTGGCATGGAAGTCCAGGGCGGCAGCGGTGATGGCAGCCCGATCATCCCCCGGCAGGCAGTGGTGGGTGACGGTGATGCCGTAGGCGGCCAGCTTCTCCTTCACCACCGGGGTAAAGCTGTCCTGGATAAGCCCCTTGGCCACCTCGCTGCCTGTGGTGATCACCCCGCAGGTACGCACCTTCCAGGGAGTCAGCGAGAGAATGGGGGTATCTCCTGCTCCCTCCTCCACCCGGCGCAGCCGCTCTTCCTCGATGACCAGAGGGATAATGCGGGTGCCCGCCAGCTTATCCCCGCGGCGTACCGGGGTATTGGTGTGGCGAGTGGCAATGATGATGGCATCATCGTCGTTGATGGCCTCCAGTCGGGCCACGTCCACCTGGAACAGGCCGTCACAGTCGGCCAGCAACTCGATTTTCCCCTCCTTCACCGGAGTGGTGGTCATGTGCTCGTTGCAGCACAGCTTGCACAGGCGCTGGGCCGCCTCATTTTCATGGAGCATCCCCTCCTGCTGCTCCCACACGTAGAGGTGCTCTTTGCCCATGGACAGCAGCACAGGGATGTCTTCTGGGGTGACGATATGTCCCTTGCGGAACCGGGCATCCTTGGTGACGCCGGGGATGATCTGGGTCAGGTCATGGCACAGCACATGGCCCACCGCCTGACGGGTTTCAATGAGTTTCATGGGGCGTACCTCCAATCAAAAAAGAGTGCCGTCTGAAAAGACAGCACTCCTCCAAAAGCACAACGCACAAGCCCCTTTCTCTTAAGAAAGGGACTGGGGCTGGAGCAGCTTCTTTTCAAACACGGAAGGCCATTCCGTTTCCAGCATGACCCTGGCCAGCGGTTCATAGGCATATAGCCCTTAGAAGCACTGGCTCGAAGCATTTCTATGGTATTTACTCCAGTGTATCATAACAAATCAAGAAGTACAATATGTTTCTCAAGCCTCCTGCCCTTGCCTAATTACCTATTCTCTTGTATACTGGCATAGATGCCGCTGCGTTTTGACAGCCATCTCACCAATGAAACAAGGAGTGATCTGTTGTGAACCATCAAACCATTCACGCCGCCCATGCCCCCGCCGCTGTGGGGCCCTACTGCCACGCGATACTGTGCGGCGATACCCTGTATACCTCTGGCCAGCTGGGCCTGATCCCTGAGACTGGCGTCTTGCCTGAGGGCGTTGTGGCCCAGGCCAAGCAGGCGCTGGACAATTTGGGCGCTGTGCTCCAGGCCGCTGGCATGGACTACTCCCACGTGGTGAAGACCACCGTGTTCCTGGCTGACATCAACGACTTTGCCGCCATCAACGAGGTATACGCCACCTATTTCACCGAAAATCCCCCTGCCCGCTCCTGCGTGCAGGCTGGTGCCCTGCCCAAGGGCGGTCTGTTTGAAATTGAGGCCATTGCCGTAAAGTAATCTCCCACAGGGCTCCGCCGAACAACGACGGAGTCCTGTTTTCTCTTTTCCTGTACTGGAATTTCTGATCTTCAGTGATATAATGAAACTAGAGCAATTTTACTAGGAGGCATGCGTGATGAAAGAGACCTTACAAGATTTGAAAGAGCGACGCAGCTGCCGGAGCTTTCTCCCCCAGCAGGTCAAGGAAGAACAGCTCAATGCCATTCTGGAAGCGGGCACCTACGCCCCCACGGGTATGGGCATGCAGTCCCCGGTGATTGTGGTGGTACAGAAGCCGGAGCTGGTGGCCAAACTGTCCAAAATGAATGCCGCCATCATGGGCCGGGACATGGACCCCTTTTACGGCGCTCCCTGTGTCCTCGTGGTTCTGGCAGACACCCAGCGCCCCACCTATCTCTACGACGGCGCCCTGGTCATGGGAAACCTGATGAACGCCGCTCAGGCTGTGGGGGTGGACTCCTGCTACATCTTCCGGGCCAAGGAGATGTTCGCCAGTGACGAGGGCAAAGCTCTGCTGCGTGAATGGGGAATTCCAGAGCACTACGAGGGCATCGGCAACTGTGTTCTGGGCTATCGTGCCCCAGGAGGAGTGAAGGAAGCCGCGCCCCGCAAGGGAAACTACATCGTACGGGTTTGACCATGATCGGTCCCAGTTGAAACGAGCCAGGGGAACCAAGTGCATGCACCGGTTTCCCTGGCTCTTGTGTAAGTTCTGTTCTTTAAAACCAATTTACCATTCTCTTGGGCATATCTTGGTCCTCCAGAATTCTCCTTGGATTCTTCTCCAGCAATGTATACGCCACCTCCTGGGAAAACTCCTCCTCCAGCATCTCTCGTACATCTGCCATCCACGGAGTTCTCTGGGACGCTGAATGGGCGTCGCTGGCCACCACATCCGCATACCCTCGGTCCACCATAGAATAAGAGAGCTCCTCTGCGCGGTGTCCAAACCGCCCCAGCAAACTGCCCCGGTTAATTTGAAATAAACATCCCATCTCCCCCCAAGTGTTTAGGAGTTCTGGCTGCTCCTGTACATAGAGATAGCGTTCAGGATGCGCCACGATGGGACGATAACCATGCCGCAGAATCGAGTCAAGAATCTCAGTCTCTTCCTGACCACTTCCCGTAAAATGGAACTCTACCAGCGGATAGCGAGAATCATTCAAGGTCGCCAGCCTACCTGCTCTCAGCTGTTGACCCACATCATAGCTTCCCATAATCTCCATTCCAAAGTACAGTTTTAATGGAATCTGGTATTCTCGGAGCATGTTCTGGAAGTGGCGTTTGTGCTCCATCAAATCTGGCGTGTAGAAATTCTGGTATCTCATGTTACAATGCGGCGTGACAATCATGGCAGATACGCCTCCGTCCACTGCCATCTGTGCCATATGCACAGCCTCATTCCAATTGGATGCTCCATCATCTATCCCCGGCAAAATATGTACATGAATATCTATCATATCTGTTTTCACTCACTCTACTCCCCCAGGCAATTGCGAAAACCATCCAAATCGGTTGATTCTATTTGCAGGGAATTCCTACTCAACACGCTATTTATTCTTTGACTATCCGACCTGTTGTCCACTTGGCTCGCCCAGCCGCTGGATCGCCTCTCGGTTCACCTCTTCCGGGTCTCGATAGGTGGGCACCAGGTACCGCATCAAAGCCACTAATTCCTCTTTGGGCCGCTGGGCAGAGACAAAGTTATCCAGAGACTTCAACCCGCACCGAATTTCATAGCCCGAAATCACTTGCTGCTCTTCCACAAATATTTTTTTGTTTTCCGTGGTGAGCAAATGCTCGCTTTTCATCAAAAGCTCCTCGTATAATTTCTCACCAGGTCGCAGGCCAATTTCCTTGATTTCAATGTCTTTATAGGGCTCCAGGCCAGACAGGCGAATGAGATTTTCCGCCAGCGTGAGAATTTTCACCGGCTGTCCCATATCCAGCACGAAAATCTGGCTCTGTTTGGCCATAGCGCCAGCCTCCAGCACCAACATGGCTGCCTCGGGAATGGTCATAAAGTAGCGGATGATCCGTTTATCCGTAATGGTTACCGGTCCACCATTGGCAATCTGCCGTTTAAAAAGTGGAATCACGGAGCCGTTGGAGCCCAAGACGTTTCCAAAGCGCACTGCACAGTACTCTGTTTGACTTGCACGCTTGCTCTGCAAAATCATCTCACAGAATCGCTTGGTGGCCCCCATCAGATTGGTGGGATTCACCGCCTTGTCGGTGGAAATCATCACAAACTTCTTCACGCCATACTTCTCGGCAGCACGCACCACATGATAGGTACCAAAAACGTTGTTCTTGATGGCCTCGTCTGGGCAATCCTCCATCAAAGGTACATGCTTATGAGCCGCAGCGTGGAACACCACATCCGGGTGATATCGATCAAAAATCTGATAGATGCGTCTTTTGTCTCGGATCGAACAAATTTCCACTCTCAAATCCAGTTTTACCCCATACAGTCGCTTTAGCTCCTGCTGAATATCATAGGCGTTATTTTCGTAGATGTCCAAAATGATGAGGCGTCGAGGATGACAGGTGGCGATTTGCCGACACAACTCGCTGCCGATGGACCCACCGCCACCGGTCACCATGACCACCTTGTCCTCCAGGAAGTCGGATACCACCGCTTTGTTCAGCTGCACCGGAGTGCGTCCCAACAGGTCCTCTACCTGAACATCCTTCACGGCGGAAAGGCTAACCTCACCGTTGAGCATCTGGTAAAGGCCAGGGAGCACTCGAAGGCGACAGCCCGTCATTTTACAGATGTTAAGAATTTCAGACTTCTGGTCCGGCTCAATGGTAGGGATAGCAAAAATAATCTGAGTAATGCCATACTGTTTTACCGCAGACTCAATCTTATCTCGTCCCCCTACAACGCGCACACCGTCTATATATTTTCCGTGAATTCTGGGATTGTCGTCAATGACGCAGCACAGTTTTCCCTCTACCCGGCTGCTTTGACGCAGTTCACGGGCTAGAATTTGACCTGCTTGCCCGGCTCCAATCAGCATAATGCGCTGTCCATCTGGCCCGTGTGACCGAAAGACATGATAGCATACCAGGAAAAATCGCAGCGAGCAACGCATTCCCACCAAAAACACCAGTTGGAAGATCAGCATCAAAAACCAAATGCTGCGGGACAGCGGCAGCTGTATAAAACTACAGCATACAAAACTCACAGCATACGCAATCAGCACTGACACACACATCTGTGTTACGTCCAGCACATTGATGCTGCGCCACACATACTGATACATCCGCCGCCACGCAAATACAGCAATGGTAACCACGATCTGTACCAGTAGACAATACCCCATTTTGTCCAGATACTCTGGAGGCACTTGGCTAAGGGCGAAATCAAATCGGACCAACATGGCCAGTCCAGCTGCTGCTCCCAGCGACAGGGCATCCATCACCGCAATCACCAGCATACGCCAAAGCTTGTGCAGATTCATATCCATCTCTCATTTCTCTATCATTTTCTCGTTTTCCTACCGAATTTCTAGACATTTTATATCTTTATCGGTTATTAGTATACGCTTCACGCCCCACAACTGTCAATTCCCAGTACCTATTTTTGGGGAGTTTACCTTAAATTCTCCACCCGGCATTGCGATTTGACCAATTTTATACTATAATGATCCAAACTACTTTCGCTTCCCTGTTCTACACCACAAATATATACACAAGGGGATGACAATACTATGAATCAGCGATTTTTTTCTCGCTCTGAAAACCAAGAGGTAAGCTGCATCATCAACCGTATCTTTTTGGTGCTATTCACGCTCCTCTCTCTTGCGCTTGTGTTTGTCGCCATCACCAGTAAGATGCTCACACCGCTGCTCACTGGAGTCCTCATCGGTACGGTGGTGATCTTGCTGCTGCTGGTCTGGCTTTTGAGCCTTCTCCACCCCACCAAGGTCCGCCGCACCATAGCTACCATACTGGCTCTCATCCTATCGGCTGCTTTTGCTGTCGGCATCTACTATGCTCAGATTACCGTCAATGCCCTGAAAAACATTACCTCCGGTGGTGTGGAAACCGCTGAGATGGTGGTGTGTGTCCGAATTGACGACCAGCGGGAACTGTCGGACTTGTTGCGGGAGCGGTTCGGTGTACTGGAGGAGTTGGACCCCCACAACACCAAGGCGGCCCTGCTCAAGATTCAGGACGAGTTCTACGTCACCGCCAACACCAAGTCCTACGCCTCTGCCTCGGAGCTGGTGGATGCTCTACTCAACTCGGACATCAACGTGATGCTCATCAACCGTGCCTATTTGGACATGCTCTCTGAACTGGACGGCTACCAGGATTTAGATACCAAGATTCGGGAAGTACGCACCATCTCTGTCACCAGCGAAGATGATACCGATACGCCTTCCCCGGTACCTCTGCCGGAGCACTCCAAAGACCCGGAGGAGGACGACGAGGTCTTTACCGTCTACATCAGCGGCAGCGACTCCCGCAGCAGCGATGTGCTGGCCACAGGCCGCAGCGACGTGAATATCATTGCCACCGTCAACCCCAACACCCGTCAAGTACTTTTGCTTTCCACTCCTCGTGACTACTATGTACCTCTGTCCATTGCCGATGAGGGCGATCTCCCCGACAAACTCACCCATGCAGGTATTTACGGCATTGATGTCAGCAAGGACACCCTGGCCCAGTTCTATGATATCGATATCGACTACTACTTCCGGGTCAACTTTACCGGCTTTGAGGATATCATTGACGCTCTGGGCGGCATCGAAGTGAATTCCCAGTATGATTTCAAATCGGGCGGATATCACTTCACACAGGGCATCAACCATATGGACGGAGCCATGGCCCTCTCCTATGTTCGAGAGCGGTACGCCTTCCCCAATGGGGACTATCAGCGCGGCATCCATCAGATGCAGGTCATCACTGCGGTCATTCAGAAGGCCATGTCACCTGAAATTCTCACCAACTATAATTCTCTATTGAACGCCGCTCAGAACAGCTTTGTCACCTCGGTCCCCTATGACCTCGTCGGCACTTTGGTGCGCAGCCAGCTGTCCAACGGCGGAGCATGGACCATCAACAGCTACTATGTGTCCGGCACCGGGTCCAGCGATTACACCTACTCCATTCCCAACCAGAAGGCCTATGTCACCATTCCCGACTACTCCACGGTGGATACCGCTAAGGAGATGATGCAGAAGGTGCGTCTGGGTCACTCCCTGGCTACCTCCTGATCCCCTACCATTTTACACGGCGCCCATCCCGATTTTCTCAGGATGGGCGCTATTCTTTCAATCTAAATCTTTTTCTCTTTCCGGTATAGTTCCCGTCATTTGCAGGACACTAGAGTTATCTGGTGTTAGGGGGCTTTTACACATGAAATCACTATGGGAACAGACCGCAGAGCTGAACCACTTTGACTGCCTGGACGGGGATATCAAGACCGATGTACTCATCATCGGCGGAGGCATGGCGGGGCTTCTGTGCGCCTACCAACTGCATCAGGCCGGGGTGCCTTATGTATTGGCAGAGGCAGACACCATCTGCAGCGGCGTCACCAAGAATACCACCGCCAAACTCACCATCCAGCACGGGCTCATCTACCACAAGCTCATCGCCCGGTTTGGTGTGGAGCGTGCCCGTGGGTATCTGGCAGCCCAAGAGGAAGCGCTGGGCAGATACCGCACCTTGTGCCGCCATCTAGACTGTGACTATGAGGAGCAGGACTCCTATGTCTACGCCCGGGATAACCTACGGAATATCGAGCGAGAGCTGGACACCCTGCACCGTCTGGGATTTCCCGGGGAATTCGCCAGCCAGCTGCCCCTGCCCTTCCCCGTGGCAGGCGGGGTAAAATTTCCCCGTCAGGCCCAGTTTCACCCTCTGAAATTTGCCGCTGCCATCTCCCAGGGGCTGAACATCTATGAGCACACCATGGTCAAGGAACTCGTCGGCCGCACCGCCATCACCAACCACGGGCGCATCCACGCCAAGCACATCGTGGTCACCACCCACTTTCCCTTTCTCAACCGCCATGGCAGCTACTTCATCAAGCTCTACCAACACCGCTCCTACGTGCTCGCCCTGGAACACGCCCCTAATCTCAACGGGATGTATGTGGACCAGACGCAGACAGGACTGTCCTTTCGAAATTATGGCAGTATGCTTCTGGTGGGTGGCGGCGGACACCGCACAGGGAAACCAGGTGGAAATTGGCGGGAACTGCGTCAATTTGTCAAGGAATATTATCCAGAGTCCACGGAGAAATACTACTGGGCCGCTCAGGACTGCATGAGCCTGGACAACATGCCCTATATCGGACCCTATTGGTCCAACACGTCCGATGTATATGTGGCCACAGGCTTCAATAAGTGGGGCATGACCAACTCCATGGTGGCAGCCACCCTACTGTGCGACCTGGTTCAGGGCAAGCAAAACCCATACGCCGAGGTTTTCTCCCCCGCCCGCTCCATCTTCCGCCCCCAGTTGGCGGTCAACGCCTTGGAGTCCACGGTAAACCTGCTCACCCCTTCCACTCGCCGCTGCCCCCATCTGGGCTGCGCTTTAAAGTGGAACGCCGCAGAACATACCTGGGACTGTCCCTGCCACGGCTCCCGGTTTACTCGGGATGGAAAACTCATCGACAACCCGGCCACCAAGGATTTGAAACCGTGAAACAACGAGCCACTCCCTCACCAGAGAGTGGCTCGTTATCTTGTCCTTATACGGAGAGTACCGTGCCCATAAACACGGGCAACATGGAGGAGGTGTCCACCACCAGGTAGACAAAGGGTCGGTCCAAGGTCACCACCATCTGCTCCTTTGGTTCCTCAGGTGCTCCCTCGCTATTCATTCCTACCACTGTAGCAGCTCCACCTCGTGTTCCCTTTTCCTCTACCTCAATGTAAGCCTTGTGAAGAACCTCGTTGATATAGAGGTTTCCCTCAGGGCTGGTGCCCAGGTCCGTAAAATCTGCCTGTGCGCCGTCAAAGGGAAGGACCATCCCCATCTCCTTCAGCACTTCCACAAGGTCCACTTCCATCTCGCTTTCAAACTTGGGCATAGTCGCCGCCACGGGCACGGATGTTGGGTCTTCCAGGAGTTCTTTCAACTGCTGGCCGTCCAGGCCCTCCACATAGTCCAGAATGGAAATTTCCTTGTCCGGCAGCAGCGCCACAAAGGCATATCGGCCTCCCTGATAGTACTTCATAAATCCCTGGGTCTGATCGTCCCGCAGATATAACTGCTCCTCACTGTGCATCATGCTCACCTGCTGGACCTTTCCCTCCTGGTTGGTAAACGCCTGCTGCCACACGTTCTCTTTCTGATAAGGGTTCTCCCACTCCCCCTCAAAGGCCAGAGCGTTGATGAGGTACATCACCGTATCACGGGGAATCTCTTTCAATACTTCCTCCACCATGCCGTGGGTGTGCTCCTTCACCCACCGATTGATGTCGGTGACGGTGGTCTGGTCAAAGGGAGCCTCAAACACCCCCGCACGATAGCAGTCTGCATTCACCTGCAAGAAGTCTGGATTGGGGGTGATGCGTCCCCCTTCCGCAAACCAGATGGAGTTTGCCAGATAGAGGGGGGAATCGTTCTCCTGACCCAGCCCCGCCAACGCCCCATTGAGCTGTTCCACACTCCCGCCCAGGATTTCCTCCATCTGAGTCCGTGTTTCCCCCTGGGCTCCATTGGCGGTCATAGCCAGGGCAGACAGCACCGACATGGGAGATACCAGGGTATTGTCTTCCCTATCGCAGGTAGTCTGGAGCAGTTTCACCGAGAAGTCATACATCCCCGTCCAGGTCTCCTTCTGGACCTGTACTTCCGTGGGAGTTCCAGCTTTCACTCCATCCATCAGATCAGTGGCATAGGTTCGGGTACACCCCATCAGGGTACTACACAGCAAACCTCCCGCCACCAGTAAGGCCAAACACTTCTGTTTCATATGGTTCTCCTCCTTTCTGTCATGGCAGGATAGACTGCCATTCCATCTGCCAACACACCTCCGGCAACTCTGCCACCTGCACATAGCCATTCCCCATCAATCTCAGGTGCACCGTCACCCCGTCCGCCTTGGTGAGGTACAGGTAGCCAAAGCACTGCCCCATATCCGTCTCAGCGCTGGACAGGGCTGGGGCCTGCTCCAGGTCATCTATCCACGCCTCTAGCTGTTCCAATCGGGTGATTGAGGTCGTGTGCCTGTTTTCCCCCTGAACGTCCACTTCTTTCTGGAACTCTGCCCGGGCAATGCCGTCAGACAGGCGGAACACCTCTTCCAACACATCCGCCCCAGTAGATACCGTGATGTCGCAGTTGTTCCAGAATAGTTCCACTCCGTAGTCATATACCATGCACAGCAGGTGCTGGGGGTCATATCCCTTCACCTCATAAAAAGGGCCGCCGATACTCCCTGTGCCCTCTAGATATTGGTTCTCGGACGTCCACTCGTCAATGGTACCGCTGGACTCCCCCAGCTGCGCTCCCACCAAGTTCTGCCCCTGCTCCACCACATCCACCTGAGCATAGAGACGCCCCTGATAGATGAAAAATCCACTCATGTCTATCATGGTCTCCGTCTCCGCCTGGGGCAATTCCACCTCTAGGGGCGGCACATATATCCCCTGGGCACTGCCGCTCATTCCATTGGAGTTTGTCTCGGCGCCATCCTTGCTGGGCATCCCCATTCCACCCCGCAGCGCCCACGCCGCCACCCCGGCCACCAGACAGAGGCAGGCAGCCATGGAAATCCAGGTGTGTCGCTTCTTTTTCGGGGGTATCCGCCGCAGCTCATCCACCTGCGCCAAGTAGTTCTCGTCCACCTCACCCAGAGCGTGGAGCAATTGTTCTCCCTTCATACCACAAACCCCTCCTGTTCCAAATAGGCTTTCAGTCGTTTCCGGATGCGGAAAAGCTGGCTCTTGGCCTGCCCCTCTCCCATACCGCAGTAGCGGGCCACCTCCCACAGCGGGTCGAAGTAGTAGTATCGGCCCAGAAATAGCGCTCTGGCCTGGGGTGAGAGGGTCTCCAAAAACTGATTGAGCAGCTGCACCAACAGCTTCTCCTCCAGGACCTGCTGGGGCGTCTCCACACTGGGCACACTCTCCTCCAGCTCTTCCACGCACATCTCGTAGGTAGTACCTCCCCGCTTCTGGCTGGTACGGCGGCGCAGATAGTCAATGGCCCCGTGCCGGGTCAGGCGGCCCAGGTAAATGGATAGCTTGCTGGGCCGCTGGGGCGGCATGGACTGCCACGCCTTGAAATAGGTGTCGTTGACCACCTCTTCACTGTCCTCTCGGTCATACAAAATCTGCTGGGCAATACGGCTGAGGTACCCGTGATACTTCTCCCGGCTGTGTTCCAAGGCTGACTCGTCCCGCTTCCAGTACAGCTCCACAATCTCCTGGTCCTCCATCTGGCTCCCTCCCTTCTCGGTGCCCTTCACTTGATATCCCGTAAAACATAGGGGTTGGTTGCGGTGTGTTTCTATTTTTCATGATATCAAATTTGGCCTAGCTAAAGCAACGCCCCGGCCAGGTACGAAACGTACCCAGCCGGGGGCGTAATCTCTCTTTACACTTTTTCCCGCATCAGTCCATGCTGATTACAGCAGAGGTACAGATACCCGGACCGCTGGAGGCGGAAGCGGCAGGCCGCATTCCCCTCCGGGTAGAGTTTTACCATCTGGAATCCATCGGAGGTGACGTAGGCCAGGAAGGAAATATAGTGTTTCTTGGTCATGGGGTGGTCCACCGTGAGGTACACCTCATCCTCCACCACCTCTCGGGTGATGGAATGGTCCTGGTCCACCTCCTCTGCCTCCAGCGGAGGCAGAGTGACACCACAGCAACTCACCACTGTCTCTCCCATGGTGTGGACGACATTGCCGCAGATGGGGCAGACGTACAGCTTGGAGCGGAGCATGTTGGCCGAGCGGTTGCCATTGCACATGGTGTCCCCGCTCATCAGCTCCAGCACCGACACCCCCAGAGCGGAGGCCAGAGGCTCCAGCAGAGACACGTCGGGCAGTCCCTTGGCGGTCTCCCACTTGGAAATGGTCTTACTGCTCACCCCGATTTTCTCCCCCAGCTGGGCCTGGGTCAGGCTTCGCCCCTCCCGCAGCCGTTTGATGGTACTCCCTGTGACATAGGAATTCATGACTGTTCTCCTTTGGTTTGTTCTTGTTGTGCCATTATATCAGGGAATTCCTATTCCCTCAACCTACGCATCGTAGACCGGGCAAAAGACAGTCCCCCCGACGTCTGTCGGAGGGACTGGTTGGTTCTATCTATGATGGTTCTTATAGGACAATCAGATGCCCAGCTGCTCCTTCATGTAAGCCACATCGGTGTCCTTGCCGGTGTAGAGCTTGATGGCAATGAGGGCCTGGAAGAGCATCATGCCCAGGCCGTTGTACACCTTCTGGCAGCCGGCCTCACGGGCCTGCTTCATCATCACAGTCTCACGGGGGGCATACACGGTGTCGGTGACGATGAGGTCGGGGCGGAAGAAGGAGGGGTCGGGGATGTTGGACAGCTCCTCCAGGGGGTGCATGCCCACGCCGGTGGCATCGCAGAACAGATCGGCCTCGTGCATCTTCTCCTTGAGCAGATCCAGGTCGGCCAGATCGTGCATGTAGGCCTTGCAGTTGGTCTTCTCGTTGATGGTGGCCACGATCTCCTCGCCACGGCCATAGAACTTGTCCTTGATGTTGAACACGTGCATCTCGGAGATGCCGTGGAGCGCGCCATACACAGCAATGGCAGTGGCAGCGCCACCGGTGCCGATGAGCACCATCTTCATGCCGGTGTAGTCAATGCCCTCCTCGTTGATGGCCTGCCAGTAGCCCATGCCGTCGGTGTTGTAGCCCTTGAGCTTACCGGTGACCTGTCCATTCTCGTCCCGGGTGTTCACCACAGTGTTGATGGCGCCGCACAGCTGAGCGGCCTCATCCACCTCTTCCAGGTACTTGTGCACCACGGTCTTGTTGGGCATGGAAATGTTGGAACCCAGCATCTTCAGAGCACGGATGCTGTTGACAGCGGCCTCCAGGGAGTCATTGTCCACCTCAAAGGCCAGCTGGATGACGTCGTCGCCGTTCTTGTCGTAGGCCAGATTGTGGGTGGTGGGGGACTGGGTGTGGCGGATGGGATAGGCCATCAGGCCCACCAGTTCGGTATGTCCAGTGATATTAGGCATAGTAATTACCTCTCATTCTATCCAATGTTGTTATCGAATCTCATCCAGGGAGTCCAGATAGCCCTGGTTTTCCAGCACGTTGAGAATGGCACGGCCATCCATGGTGCCCTCCATGATGCGGCGGGCCCGCACGGAGTCGCCAATGTTGTACACCACAGTGTCGGTGCCGCCGAACTCCTGCTCCAGGGCCTCCAGAATGGGGTTGTTGGCCCGCATACCCAGGCAGTTAAAGCCCAGGTCAAAGATCAGCTCCTCAATGTTCCCCTCGGGAGTCTTGACCACGCAGGCATTCTCCTTCACTTCCTGCAGAGCGGTATTCACATACTCCTTGACGCCGTAGGTATCGTGGGTCTCCCGCATGGAGCACTTGGTGATGGGGTCGGCCATTATGCCAATCTGGGGCAGCATGTCCACAATGGAGCACTCAGCGCCTCGGGGAGCGAAATACTCCACCACATCCAGGCCCACGGAGCCGCCGCCCATGACCACCACTTTCTTGCCCTTGCAGGCCTCTTCGGGGTACTTCCCGGCGTTCACATCGCGGATCATGTCAAAGATGGTAGACACATTGCCAGCGGCAATGTTCTCTCGCAGACCGGGAATGGGGGGCACCAGGGGCACGGAACCGGTGGCGTTGACCACCACGTCCGGCTTGAAGGTCTTGATCTTATCCAGGGTGGCCTCGGTGTTCAAGAACAGGTACAGGTTGGGCAGTTTGGCGGCCCGACGCTCCAGGTAGGTGGGAAAGTCCTTCATGCGAGACTTGCTGGGCAGATCAGAGATGAAGGAGGACAGACCGCCGATGTGGTCCTGCTTCTCCAGGACAAACACGTTGCAGCCCACTTCAGCGGCGGTGCAGGCGGCCTCCATACCGGCAGTACCGGCACCCACCACAACTACGTTGCAGTTCTTCTTCACCTTCAGCTTCTTGTATACGTCGCCCTCAGGCACAGCGGGGTTGACGGTGCAGCGGATGGGGCGGTTGACCCCGATGCGGTTGCCAGCACAGCCCACGTTGCAGGAAATACACTTGCGCAGCATGTCCTCTTCCCCGTTCTTCACCTTATTGACCCACTCGGGATCGGCGATGAGGCCACGGCCCATACCCACGATGTCCACGTCGCCGCTTTCCAGTACCTTCTCCACCACGGCGGGGTCCCGGTAGTTGCCGGCGTTGATGACAGGCTTGCCGAACTTCTCCTTCACGGCACGGGCCTGGTAAGCACGCCAGCCGTCCGGCAGGAAGTTGGAGTCAATCTGGTACTGTAGGGAGGGATTCAGGCCACAGGACACGTCGTAAATGTCCACGAACTCGTCCAGGTATTCCAGATACTTCAGGGTGTCCTCCAGGGTGTTGCCACCGGGCACCCGCTCCTCGGCGGACACACGGACGATGATGGGGAACCAGGGCCCCACCTGGCGGCGCACTTCCTCCAGCACCATGCGGGGGAAGCGGAGACGGTTCTCCATGGAGCCGCCGAACTCATCGGTTCTCTTGTTGTAGTAGGGGGAGATGAACTGGCTCATGAGGTAGGAGTGCCCGCAGTGGATCTCCACGGCGTCAAAGCCGATGGCCTGCACACGCTTGGCCGCCTCTCCGTACTTTTTCACCGTGTGGAGAATCTCCTCACGGGTCATGGGACGGGGCACCTCTCCCCCCACCTTAGTGGGAATGTTGGAGGAGGACACCGTCTCCATCCCAGTTCGGGCAGAAGAAGCGGAAGCACCTGCATGGTTGATCTGAATGGCCACGGTGGCCCCGTTCTTGTGCAGGTTCTCCACCAGCTGATAGTACCGGGGCATGAAGCTGTCGTGATCAATACGGATCTGGCTGGTGCCGTTGGAGCCCACGGGGTACTCCACATTGGCGTTCTCCAGAATGATCAGGCCAACGCCGCCCTTTGCGCGCAAGGAATAGTAATTCATGTGACGGTTACTCATTTCGCCGCTGGTCTCGCCATAGTTGGTGCCCATGGGAGTCATCGCAATGCGGTTGCGAATGGTCATCCTCTTCACCGTGATCGGCTCAAAGATTTTTGGATAGTGTGTTTTCATGAATCTTCTCCTCGTTTGTTTTTCGCACAAGGTGTTTCTTCTGTTTGTGACACACTCATTATAGCCTTCGCAACCAATAAATCAAAATACATTTTTCGTGCAAATTCGATGCATTCAAGCTATCAATATAGTTAGAGCCGCTCCACAGCCCCCTGCTCCTTCATATATTCCACGAATCGCTTAACCACTGGGAGCTGGTAGCGGTCCCGCATCCAGAACATATAGACCCGGTGCTCCAGCTCCATATCATAGAGGCGGTGGATATTCACCCGCTGGGGGTCGATCTCCTGAATGTCGGGGACCAGAGCGATGCCGAAGTCCTCGCTGACCATGGCCACAATGGAGTGCTCGTCGGGGCACTCCACCGCAATGTTGGGCTGAAATGCCAGGCGGCGGTAGAGCTGCTGGGTGTAGTTGCCCAGCCAGGACTCCCTGTCATATCCGATGACGGGATAGTTTTGCAGCTCGTACACCGACACCATCTCTTTGCCCTCCAGTTGGTGCCCTTTGGGAGTAATTAAGACGATCTCCGCCGACAAAATCTGAAAGTAATCCATCTCCTCCCGGTCGATGTAGCCCCCAAAGCCCACATCCAGCTCGCCGGACTTCACCTTCTGATGGATGGCCGCCGTGTGGTTCTGATAGAAGTTAAAGGTGACGTTGCGGTTCTCCTCCCGGTGGAGAAAGCTTCTCACGCTGTGGGGGATATAGTGGCTGGCCAGAGGGAACACATAGCCAATGTCAATCTTGCCGCCGCCGCTGGCAATCTCCTGCATCTTGCTCTTGGCCACCCGGCACTCCTCCAAAATCCGGTCCACGTATTCCAGGAAAATATGCCCGCCCTTGGTCAGGTGTACCCCCCGTCCGCTCTTTTCAAAGAGGGGCACTTGCAGCTCCTCTTCCAGGGCGGCAATGGAGCGGCTGAGCGAGGGCTGGGAAATATACAGCTCTTCCGCCGCCTTTCGGTAATTTTCATACTTGGCCACCGTCTGAAAGTGGTACAGTTGGTTGAATGTCATAACGCGTCTCCTTCCTCCATGTTTCTCCCAAACTTATTCATAATTTACAGTTAAACTGATTATACCACTTCCATAGCGTGTATGCATCATTTTTCGTCGTTATTGGCATTGGAATTTTTAGACGGAAACCGATAAAATTTTATACGTAAGTGATCGTTATTTTTTTAACGACTGCGCAACCTGTTTCTTATGTTTGTGACGGAATATAGGACACTGACTTGGAAAAGACCCAAAGGAGAGAACAATCGTATGAACAAGAAGTACCTCCCCAGCGCCCTCATCCTGTACCTGAACTACTTCCTGCACGGTGTGGGATGTTCCATTCTGGGACAAGCTGTCATCAAAGAGGCTCTGGCTGGCAGCTGGAACGTGACCGCCATGGCCATCACCGCCATTTCCGCCGCTCTGGGTCTGGGCCGACTCATCGCCCTGCCCTTCGCCGGTCCTCTGTCCGATAAGCTGGGCCGCCGCATCTCCTGCGTCATCGGCGGCGCTTCCTATGCCATCTACCTCATCGGTCTGGCTCTGGCCTTCAACGCCGGCACCAACGGCGGTTATCAGATCGCCTACGTGTGTGCCATCCTGGGCGGCGTAGCCAACTCCTTCCTGGACACCGGCATCTACCCCGCTGTGGGCGAGGTGTTCTACGCTGCTCCCGGTGTCGCCACCATGGGCATCAAGTTCTTCATCTCCATCTCCCAGATGCTCCTGCCCTTCGCTCTGGGCGCTACCGTGGCCACCACTGCTGCTGGCCTGACTTCCTACAACACCCTGTTCTACATCTGCGGCATCTGCTACATTGTGCTGGCCGTGCTCATCCTCTTCGCTCCCCTGCCCGACTCCGATGCCAAGAAGGAGAAGAAGGAAGGCCTCATCCAGAGCCTGAAGACCACCCGCTTCTCCGTGGAGTCCATCGCCATGATTCTCATCGGGTTCACCTGCACCGGCACCTTCCAGCTGTGGCTCAACTGCGCTCAGAACTTCGCCAAGGAAGTTGTGGGCTGGGCTGATCCCTCCATCATGCAGACCTACTACTCCGTGGGCACCATGCTGGCCCTGATTGTCACCGCACTGCTCACCCGCAAGATCAAGGACGTGCGCTTCATCATGGTCTACCCCGTCATCTGCCTGGCTGCTCTCATCCTGGTGCTGGTGACCAAGACCCAGACCATGTGCCTGGTGGGCGCCTTCGCCATTGGCTGGGCCGGCGCCGGCGGACTGCTCCAGATCGTCACCGCCGTGTGCAACATGCTCTTCCCCAAGATCAAGGGCACCGTCACCGCTTTGGTCATGATCGCCTCCTCTCTGTGCAACTACACCATTCTCACCGCTGCCGCCAACATGACCCCCTCTGGCGTGATGACCATGAACATCGTGCTCACCCTCGTGGGCGTGCTCCTGGGCCTGTTCGTGAATTTCCGCTACACCAAGATGGTTTCTCTTGCATCTGAGCAGAAAAACAGCTAATCTATACACAATATCAATTTCAGGTTGAAGATAGGAGCTTTGCTATGAATACTGTTCGCGTGAGAAATGTTGAGATTGGAACTGGAATTCCCAAGATTTGTGTGCCCATCGTGGGCGTGACCAAAGAGGACATCATTACCGAGGCCAAGACCTTTGACTCCATCCCTGTGGATGTGGTGGAGTGGCGTGTGGACTGGTTCGAGGGTGTGTTCCACTTCGACCAGGTGCTGGACGTGCTCCAGGGCCTGCGGGAGGTCCTGGGCGAGATTCCCCTGCTGTTCACCTTCCGCACCTCCAAGGAGGGCGGCGAGAAGGCCATTGAGCCCCAGGCCTATGCCCAGCTGAACATCCAGGCCGCCCAGTCCGGGTATGTGGACCTGGTGGACGTGGAGGCCTTCACCGGCGACGAGATTGTCAAGACCATCATTGAGGGCGCTCACGCCGCCGGGGTGAAGGTGGTGGCCTCCAACCACGACTTCTCCAAGACCCCTGATCAGGCCGACATCGTGGGCCGTTTGCGCAAGATGCAGGACCTGGGTGCCGACATTCCCAAGATCGCCGTGATGCCCCAGAGCAAGAAGGACGTGCTCACCCTGCTGGCCGCCACCGAGGAGATGGCCACCCAGTACGCCGACCGTCCCATCATCACCATGTCCATGTCCGGCACCGGCGTCATCAGCCGCCTGTGCGGCGAGGTGTTCGGCTCCGCCCTCACCTTCGGCGCTGCCAAGAAGGCCTCTGCCCCCGGTCAGATGGGCGTGCACGATTTGAGCACCGTTCTCAACCTGCTCCACAGCGCCCTCTAATTCAAACAACATGCAGTTAGGAAGAAGATCTATGAGAAAAGCGATTCGTTGGCTTGATGCAAACCTGGAAGAGTTTATCTTGGTCCTCCTGCTGGTGGCCATGACTGTCATCATGGGCATCCAGGTGTTCTGCCGCTATGCCCTGAGCATGTCTCTGACTTGGTCGGAGGAGCTGACCCGGTATCTCTTCATCTGGTGCGGATTCATCAGCGTCAGCTATTGCAGCAAGAAGTGCCTTTCCATCAAGATCGAGCAGTTCGTCGCTGTCTTCTCCCGCCGGGTCAAAGCCGCCATCAAGGTGGTCAACCACACCTGCGAGCTGATCTTCTTTCTCTTCCTGCTCCCTGCCGCATACTCCTATATGATGTCTGCGGTGGTCAGCGGCCAGGTCTCTCCGGCCTGTTCCACTCCCATGTACTACGTACAGGCCGCCCCCTTTGTCTCCTTTGTACTGGTGAGC
This sequence comes from Pseudoflavonifractor sp. An176, assembly GCF_002160435.1. Classification (NCBI taxonomy): domain Bacteria; kingdom Bacillati; phylum Bacillota; class Clostridia; order Eubacteriales; family Oscillospiraceae; genus Pseudoflavonifractor; species Pseudoflavonifractor sp. An176. The sequence continues at coordinate 53,680 of NZ_NFKO01000001.1, forward strand.
TTCCGCATTCTCCAGCGCTGGGTCATTGAGTTCCAGGTGGCCCGAGGAAAGCCGGTATACGACCCGGCCCACCCCGAGCGCAACACCCCGGAGTCCTTCATTGAGGCCAATACCGAGGCCGGGGATGAAAACCACTACAAACACACAGATAAGGAGGATGGATAAATGGTCGCACTGCTGTTTTTGATTTTCATCATCTGCTTGGTCATTGCCATCCCTGTGTCCATCTCCCTGGGCATTGCATCCGCGCTGCCCGTTGTGTTTGACCCTTCCTTTACGGTGAGCGCCAAATTCCTCATCCGCTCCATGTTCAGCGGTCTGGACTCCTTCCCCTTGCTGGCCGTGCCCATGTTCGTGCTGTCCGGCATCATCATGGCCAAAGGCGGTATCTCCCGGAAGCTGTTTGACGTGTTCACCTACTTTTTGGGCAACCGCACCGCAGGCATGCCCTGTGCGGTGATTGTCACCTGCCTCTTTTACGGGGCCATCTCCGGCTCCGCCCCGGCCACCGTGGCGGCAGTGGGCAGCATGACCATCCCCATCCTCACCTCCCTGGGCTATGACGTCACCTTCTCCACCGCCATTGTGGCGGTGGCAGGTGGCTTGGGGGTCATCATCCCCCCCAGCATTCCCTTTATCATGTATGGCATGGCCTCGGGGGCATCGGTGAGCGACCTGTTCTTGGCGGGCATTATCCCCGGCCTCATGATCGGTCTGCTGCTCATGTGCTATTCTGTGTTCTACTGCCGGAAGCATGGAGAAGATAAGATAAAAATCCGGGCTGCAGTGGGGCAGCTCCACCAAAAGGGGCTGTTCCGGGTCCTGCGGGAGAGCTTCTTTGCCATTCTCAGCCCCATCATCATCCTGGGCTGCATCTACACCGGCGTGGCCTCTCCCACAGAGGCCGCTGTGATCTCGGTGTTTTACGCCCTGTTCATCAGCCTGGTGGTGTATCGCACCATCCGCATCCGGGACATCTGGAGTATTTTGCAGGAGTCCATCCGCACCTTTACCCCCATTCTCTTCATTCTGGCCACCTCCACCGCGTTCTCCCGGGTATTGACTCTGATGGAGGTGCCTCAGACGGTGAGTGACTTCATCAGCACCCATTTCCACAGCCCTGTGGTGGTACTGCTGGTCATCAACCTGTTCCTGCTCATTGTGGGTATGGTCATGGACACCACCCCCGCCATTCTGATTCTCACCTCCATCCTCCTGCCCGTGGTGCAGGCCTTCGGTATGAATCCCATTCAGTTCGGCGTGGTCATGGTGGTCAACCTGGCCATCGGGTTTGTCACGCCTCCCATTGGCGTCAACCTCTTTGTGGCCAGCTCGCTGACGGACTTGCCGGTGATGTCCATCGCCAAAAAGTCGCTGCCTATGATCATCTACTTCCTGGTGGCGCTACTGCTTATCACCTATATCCCCGCCCTTTCCCTGGCCCTCATCTGACACAACGGAGGAGAAATCGGTATGAAATCGTTGAAATTCAGACGCCGCTTGCTGGCCGCCGTCCTGTCAGGAGCCACGTGCCTCTCCCTGTTTCTGTCCGGGTGCACCGGAGAACGGGACACCCGTCCGGTGTGGGTACTGGCCACTGCCAGCCCCGAGGATACGGTGACCCAGCTGTTTGCTGAGCGGTTTGCCCAGGAGGTGGAGGAGCTCAGCGGCGGAGAGATTCTCATCAGGGTCTACCCCAACTCCACGTTGGGGGGAGACCGGGAGCTGCTGGAGAGCTGCTATGACGGAGACATCCCCTTCCTGGTGCAGAACACCGCCCCGCAGGTCACCTTCATGTCCGACCTGGCCGTGTTTGACCTGCCCTGTGTGTTTGACTCTCTGGACGACTGCCGGGCCAAGCTGGACGATCCTGACTTCTATCAGTCGGTATGCGATGTGTACACCCAGGGGGGCTATCACCTGCTGGGCATGGCAGACCAGGGCTTCCGGGTCATGAGCACCAACCGAGCGGTGTACAGCCTGGAAGACTTCAAGGGCCAGAAAATCCGCACCATGGAAAATCCCTACCACCTGGATTTCTGGCAGGCCCTGGGCGCCAAGCCCACCCCCATGAGCTTCAGCGAGGTGTATATCGGCCTCCAGCAGCACACCATTGACGCCCAGGAGAATCCCTATGAGGTCATCGTCTCCAATCGGCTGTACGAGCAGCAGGACTATATTGTGGAGACCAACCACCTCCCCCACCTCATCTCCCTGATCGTCAACGACCAGCTGTTCCAGAGCTTCTCGGAAGAGGACCAGGCGATTCTCACCCAGGCGGCACAGACCGCCACCCAGTACGCCCGGGAGCAGTCGGACGCCCGTATCTCCCAGCGCATTGACGTCATCGAGGAGAGCGGCACCCAGATCATCACCCTCTCCCAGGAACTTCGGGATGAGATTCGAGCGCGGTGCCAAGGGGTATACGATGCCATTGAACAGGCCATTTCCCCGGAGCTGTATCAAGGGTACACCCAATAAAGAAAAAACGCCCCACAGGGTCGGCTCACATAGCCGCCCTGTGGGGCAATTCTTTTACGCTGGAGCCCCGGCCCTTTGGCCGGGGCTCCAATCTTCATTAACCGTTGCGGCGGCGCTTCTCCACCACAACCACGGCCAGCAGTAGGCTGGCAGTAGCCAGAGCGGAGAGCACATAGCCCATCATGTGGGCGGTGTCCCCGGTCTGGGGCACGTTGTTCTCAGGCTTTTGAGTGGCCTCGGGCTTGTCGGTGGTCTCGGGAGCGCCACCGGCAGTGAGGCCGTTCATGGCATCGCTGAGGGCAGCCACAGCGGCATCCACGGTAGCCTGATCGTCCTCGGAGAGGCTGTTGTCTGCCATCACAGCCTGGGCATTGGCCAGGGCGGTGCGGAAGGTAGCCACGGACTCGGCGGTGTAGCCGTCCAGGTTGATGCCCTCGGCCTTGTTAATGAGGTCGTCCAGGATGGACTTGTCCGCCTTGAAGCGCTGAGCCAGGATGGCGTCCAGCAGGGCGTCGGCGGCTTCGTCTACCTTGGCCTGGTCATCCTCGGAAAGAGTCTGATCAGCCATGATTGCCTGAGCCCCCGCCAGAGCGTCCAACAGCTCCTGCCAGTGAGTCTCCACATACTTATCGGCATTCTCAACCATCTGGGTGGCACGGTTGACGAGTTCTTCCAGGACGGATTTGTCCGCCTTGAAGCGCTGGGCCAGAATGGCATCCAGCAGGGCGTCGGCGGCCTTGCCCACATCCTCTTGCATAGCGTCGCCGTCAGCCATCACATCCTTGGCGGCAGCCAGAGCGTCCACCAGCTCCTGCCAGTAGGTCTCCACATACTTGTCGACGTTGTCCATCATCTCGTCGGCCCTGGCAATCAGCTCTTCCAGCAGGGTCTTGTCGCCCTGTACCAGACCCAGGCCCCAGATGCCTTCCAGCAAGTTGTCCCAAGCGGCATTCACCTGCTCCTGGGTGGCATTGGTGTCGGCCATCACGGCCTTGGCCTCGGTCAGTGCCTTCTGGAAGGCGGCCACGGCGGAGTCGGTGACACCGTCGGTGGACAGGGTCTCAGCGTAGGCGATGGTCTTCTCCAGCAGGGTCTTGTCCACCTGAGAGGGGGCGGCGGGAGTTACAGCAGAAGCCTCGGGCAGCACGGTAGCGTCCATGTCGCCAGTGGAAACGGAAATTCCAGCAGGAGCATCCAGCAGAGTAGCCTCCCAAGCAGACAGGCTGGCAGTGGCACCGTCCTGATTCCAGGTGCGCTCAGCCACGGCGTAGATCTTCTGTCTCACGGAGTAATCAGAACGCTGATAGGCACAGCTGGTGCCCTTGATGACGTCGGCGCCGGTCTTACCATAGTTATATCCATAGTCAGACCAAATGGCGAAGTTTCCGCCCAGCACCTTACCGACGCTGTCGGGGTATGCATATCCATTATCCCCCAGCTCAGCATTTGCGCTGTCGCCGAAGATACCGGGATTCCAGCCATACACCTTGCTCAGGTCTGCATTCCAATAGCTAGAGGCGCCGTATGCATAGTAGACATAAGTATAGACGAAGTTCACCACATCGTAGCCAGCAGCCAGCAGGGCCTGAGCATTGGGAGAAGCGGGCACCCAGTACAGAATGATGATATCCTTGCTGACACCGGAATCCACGCTCTTGACGGCATCGTTGAACATCCGAGTGGTCATACCCTTGCTGACGATGTAGTCGTTGAGGTCATTGACATAGTTGACAAACCGAGGGTCGGTGCTGTTCATGTGGGTACCATCTGCGTAAGAGGCCTCGTCTGCTGCAATGTTGAAGCTGGTGCAGCCCTTGGAAGCAAAGTAGTCCACATACTTGGCCACCAGTGCCTGACCAAAGGCATAGGCGTCCTCGTTGGACAGGTCCAGAGTGATCTTACCAACCTTGGCATCATAGTCGGTGGCACTGGCACGATAGAACCAGCTATTATTGATGCTATACACGCCACCGATGTGTCCGGGGCTGTCCAGAGTAGGAATGACCTGAACGCCGTACTGCTCAGCCTCGGCCATGATCTCATTCATATCCGCCTCAGTCCAGTAGCCATTGTCCGGCTTGCAGGTGGAAACATCGTAGTCGGTGCCAGCCACAGTCACGTTCATGTCATCCAGGAAGAAGCGAGTGGCGTTATTGTTGGAGAAATCCAGGTACAGCACATTCATCTTATTCCAAGACAGCGTGTGGATGAAGGACTTCATCATGTCAACGGTGTAAAATACACGTCCAGCATCCAGGTACAAAGAGCGCTCAGGAACGTCAGGATAGTCGCTGACGGTGCCAGCCATCACAGTGGTGCCGTTGGCAATCATGCTCTGAAGCACGGTATGCAGTCCGTACAGCACACCGATGGCAGAATTGGCAGTCACGGTGATGTTGTCAGAGGTGATGTCCAGAGCATACCCCTGGCTGTCCGTCACAGCAGTTCCATCCACCTTCACGACGATATCGCCGCTCTTGGCCATGGACTCATCGCCATAGACGATGGGCAGCACGGAATCACCAGGAATGCCCCGAGCGGCAAACTCAGAATTGGCCGTCTGAACATAGGTAGCCAAATCCGTCCCAGTGGGATCGCTGTCTGCAACGATGAAGAAGCGAGCCTCACTGGTCAGAGTAAAGCTGCCTTCTCCAGCCGTTGCGGACTGCACAGTAGGAACACTGGCGATGCCAGGCGCACTGTCCGTATCAGCAGCCGAACCATGGAGCGGCGAAATGCCTACCACCATAGCGGCTGTCAGCACCAGTGCAAGGCCTTTTTTGATCCAATTTCTCATAATAAAGTACCTCCCTGCAATAAGTTGTTTCCTAATATCTACACATGTCCTTGGACATGAGAAAGCACGGGCCACATAGTTATGATGCGTCTGCAAGCGCCCCTGAGCGTATCCCGATGCCCTCTTTCCAGATCCCATGACATTCCAGTTCGAGTTTATCTTACGACTTCTGCCCTATTTGTGTCAACACTTTTGTGCAACATTTGTAATATTTTAAGAATAAATTGTAATATCTTGTAAGTTGCAGGTGATTCCATATGCCATCACACCGTACTATTTCATCTGTACAGTCATCCTTGTTCTGGTGAACATGCTCTGAATTTAGCGGTTTTCTTTTGTAAATGGGGTGTAAAAATTTTAAGTTTGATTAAGGTAGCCTCGGTATACTGTCTCCTGTAACAGAATCCTGATGGAAAGGGGCATCCAGGGATGGCAGCACAGATGACATTCCAACGCTACGAACTCAAATATCTGCTGAACCCGACTCAAAAGCGGGCGGTGCTACAGGCCATGGACGGACACATGGAGCTAGACCAATATGGCCGTGTGACCATACGAAACATTTACTACGACACGGAAACGTTCCGTCTCATTCGCCGCTCTCTGGAGCGGCCCTGCTATAAGGAAAAGCTGCGGGTGCGCAGTTACCGCCAGGTCTCTCCAGAGGAGCCGGTGTTTGTGGAGCTGAAGAAAAAGTACAAATCCATCGTCTACAAGCGGCGGCTGTCTCTTCCCGAGGGACTGGTGAGCCAGAGCCTGAGCCAGAATACCCCGCTGCCGGTGTCCTCGCAGATTGGCCATGAGATTGCGTATTTCCGCTCCTACTATCACCCGCTGATTCCCACCGTCTTTCTCAGCTATCAACGGGAGGCGTTCTATGCGGTGGACGGTGGGGACTTCCGAGTCACCTTTGACGATCACATTCTGTACCGTCAGGACCAGCTCTCCCTGTGCAGTGAGGTCTATGGCACCCCCATCCTCTCCCCCGGTCAGACCCTCATGGAGATCAAAACCTCTGGGGGGATTCCCCTGTGGATGGTTCACGCCCTGACCCAGCACAACATCTTCAAAACGTCGTTCTCCAAATATGGGACGGCCTATCAACACATGACAAAACAACAGCAGTTAGGAGGACTCCGTTATGCCTGATTTCTTTCGCGGTGTATTTGACACCGATCTTACCCAACTGATTTCCATCACTGATTTTTTGCTCTGTGTGGGTGGAGCACTGGTGGCCGGACTGCTGCTGGCCCTGGCCTACATGGTGGGCACCCGGTACACCAAAAGCTTCGTGGCCACCTTGGCTCTGCTCCCCGCCGTGGTATGCGTCATCATCATGATGGTTAACGGCAACATCGGCACGGGAGTGGCGGTGGCGGGCACCTTCAACCTGGTGCGCTTCCGCTCGGTACCCGGCTCCGCCAAAGAGATTGGCGCCATTTTCCTGGCCATGGGAACAGGGCTGGTCATGGGCATGGGATACATCGGCTACGGCTTTGTCATCGCCATTTTGCTGGGCGGTGTCAGCGTCCTCTACCATCTGGTGAACTTCGGCTCCGGCAAGAAATCTGCCTGTTACAAGACCCTGCACATCACCATTCCCGAAGATTTGGACTACACCGGAGTCTTTGACGACCTGCTCCAGCGCTACACCAACCGCTGCGAGCTCTCCCAGGTGAAGACCACCAACATGGGCAGCCTGCTGCGCCTGACCTACCAGCTCACCCTCCGGGACCCCAAATTGGAAAAGGAATTCATTGACCAGCTGCGCTGCCGCAACGGAAACCTGGAAATCACAGTTTCTCGCCAAGAGACCGCTTCCTGCGAACTCTAAGAGGGGATGATACATCATGAAATCTCTGAAACCATGCACTCTTCTGCTCTCCACGCTCCTGCTGTTGCCCGGATGCAAGACAGACTCTCCCGCCCCCACAACGTCCAGTCAGGACCAGCTATCCTCTCCGTCTGCCACCTCCAGCAATGTGGACCTGTCCCAGCTGTTCAGTGACCGGGACTTTGAGATCGGCTATGACGAGGAGAGTGCCGTCCACATTCCGCTTGGTTCCCCCTCTACCTGCGACAGCGACGCCGTCACTGTGGACGGAAGCACCGTCACCATCACCTCTCAGGGGGGACACGGAGTGGTATCCAAGGATGACCTGGTGGTCACCTGTGGTACCTACGAGATCAACGTCTCCAGCCACGGCCTGTCTGGCAAGGACAGTGTGGCCATTGCCAACGGCACCTTCACCCTCCAAACCGGGAAGGACGGCATTCAAAGCGACAATGAGGAAGACACCGAAAAGGGCTTTGTCTATCTGGGCGATGGAAATTACACCATCACCGCCGACGGAGATGGTGTCAGTGCCAGCAGTTGGATGCAGACAGATGGTGGAACCTACACCATCACCTCTGGCGGCGGCAGCGCCAATGGAGAAGCTCACACCGACAGCATGCAGCCCGGCGGCGGTATGGGTGGCATGGGCGGCGGCCCCGGCTCTTCCACAGATGGTCAGCCGCCGGAACTGCCCGATGGGATGCAGCCCTCGGACAACGACGGCGGGATGCCGGACGGCTCCACAGAGCCCCCAGACATTTCCGGCCAGGCTGGCACGGAACTGTCCGCCACACGGATCACCTCAACCACTACAACCACCACTGAGGACACCACCAGCACCAAAGGGTTCAAATCCACATCTGCTCTGACCATCACAGGTGGCACTTTCCAGCTGAACTGCGCCGATGACGCCCTCCACACTAACGGCAGCCTTACTGTTTCTGGTGGCACCGCTCAGATCAGCACGGGAGACGATGCCCTCCACGCGGATTTGGAGCTGGTCATAGAGACCGGTGATCTGGATATCACCACCTGTTACGAGGGGCTAGAGGGCCAGAATATTTCCATTTCCGGCGGCACCATCAATTTGGTAGCCAGTGACGATGGCATCAATGCTGCCGGAACAACCACCCAGAACCAGTCCGAGATCTTCATTGACATCTCCGGCGGTGCGCTCACCATTGATGCCGGAGGAGATGGGCTGGACTCCAACGGAACCCTCACCGTAAGCGGAGGGACCATACTGGTATCCGGGTCGGAGCAGAGCGCTGATTCCGCTCTGGGCTGCGACGGCACCACCTCCATTACGGGCGGCACCGTTGTGGGGCTGGGCATGTCTGGTATGGCCCCAAATTTTGGTGACACCTCTAGCCAGGGTTCCATCCTGGTATCGGTGGACAGCCAAAGCGCCGGCAGTACCGTGTCCATCACCGACCAGAATGGCGCTGTTCTGGCAACCTGGGAGGCCCCCAAAAGCTTTAACTCGGTGCTCATCAGCTGCCCGGACCTCACCGTGGGGAACACCTACACCGTGACAGCTGGAACCGCTCAAACAGGAATCACACTAGACAGCCTGATCTACGGTAGCGGCTCTATACAGCCCGTCCAGATGGGGGCATGGGTGGACACCGTCCATAAACGTGCTATGCTAATGAAACCAGTTGTCCGCTGTGTGATGCCCACAGTAGACAACTGGTTTTTCTAATGCTTCAAAGTAAATTTTTCCTTCTATTGATTCTTTAACTCCGTTTTACGCAAATGTTGGAAAATTGATTCAACTACCCCCAGCTTTTCGGATATACTGGAACAGCAGCTTCCTTGCCTACCCGGGTTTTGTGACACTTTGACAACCGCCACACCAACTCAGGCAATTCGACAGGTTTCACCTCTATGACCTGGAAATTTTTTGATGGAATAATTGCTTGCAAACTGCTCCAATTTCTACTATTATATGTGTGTTGACTGTGTTGAAATTTATTGTTTATGGAGGCAATTTCGCATGGATGTGAAAATTCAAGACCTTTTTGACCTCTCGCATACCGTTGCTGCTGATTATCTGCGGCAATTTGAATATCCCTGGGAGGCACTGGAGGGAATCTCCCAGCTGATTCTCTCCCTGGGCAGCACTCTGTCCCCGGAGGAGTATGACCAGCCTCAGCCCCAGGTGTGGGTACACCGCACCGCCAAGGTGATGCCTTCCGCCTACTTGGGCTCCCCCTGCATCATCGGCCCCAACACCGAGGTGCGCCACGGCGCTTTCATCCGGGGCTCCGCTCTGGTTGGCGAAGGCTGCGTGGTGGGCAACTCCGTGGAACTGAAAAACGTCATTCTCTTTGACAGCGTTCAGGTGCCCCACTACAACTACGTGGGCGACTCCATTCTGGGCTATAAGAGCCACATGGGCGCTGGCTCCATCACCTCCAACGTAAAGTCCGACAAGACCCCAGTGGTCATCAAGGGAGATGAGCTGCTGGAGACTGGCCGAAAAAAGGTAGGCGCCATGCTGGGCGACTATGTGGAGGTGGGCTGCAACTCTGTGCTCAACCCCGGTACCATTCTGGGCCGCCACACCAGCGTCTACCCCACCAGCTGCGTCCGGGGCGTCATCCCCCAGGGCAGTATCTATAAGGACAAGGACCACATCACCCTTCGTCAGGGTTGATGCATTCCGATAAAGAAAGCGAGGATAATCTCATGGGAAGATATTTTGGAACCGACGGTTTCCGCGGTAAGGCCGGCGTAGGCCTCACTGCCGACCACGCCTATCAGATTGGCCGTTTCCTGGGCTACTACTATGGTCGGGGCCATCGTGCCACCATCGTGGTGGGCAAGGACACCCGCCGTTCCAGCTATGTGCTGGAGTATGCCATCAGCGCTGGTATGGCCGCCTCCGGGGCAGATGTCCACCTGCTGCACGTCACCACCACCCCCTCTGTGTCCTACATGGCTCGCAACGGCGCTTACGACTGCGGCGTAATGATCAGCGCCTCCCACAACCCCTTCTATGACAACGGCATCAAGCTCATTAATGGAGATGGCGAGAAGATGGATGAGGGTGTCATCTCTCTGGTGGAGGACTATCTGGACGGCAAGTTGATGCTGGACGGTGAGATCCTGGAGCAGCTGCCCATGGCCAGCGGAGATGCCATCGGCTGCATCATTGACGATGTGGCTGGCCGAGATCACTACGCCCAACACCTCATCTCCCTGGTCCAGCACTCCTTCCAGGGCAAGCGCGTGGCTTTGGACTGCGCCAACGGCAGCGCCTGGAAACTTGCCCCCCAGATTTTCGAGGCTCTGGGCGCTGAGGTACACACCATCCACGCCAATCCCGATGGACTGAACATCAATATGGATGCAGGCTCCACCCACATCGGCGCACTCCAGCGCTACGTGGTGGAAAACCACATGGATGTGGGCTTTGCCTTTGACGGCGATGCTGACCGCTGCCTGGCCGTGGACGAGAACGGCAATGTGGTCACCGGTGACCACATTATGTACCTCTATGGCTGCTACCTCAAGAGCCTGGGACAGTTGGCCAACAACACCGTCGTCACCACCGTCATGTCCAACTTTGGTCTGTACAAAGCCCTGGATGAGGTGGGCATCTCCTATGAGAAGACCGCCGTGGGTGACAAGTATGTCTATGAGAATATGGTCAAGAATGGCCACTGCCTGGGTGGCGAGCAGTCCGGCCACATCATCTTCAGCCAGCACGCCCGCACTGGCGACGGCATTCTCACCGCTCTGATGATCATGGAGGCCATGCTGGCCCAGGGCAAAACTCTGACCCAATTGGCCGCTCCGGTTACCATCTATCCCCAGGTACTGATCAATGTCCGGGTCCACGATAAAAAAACCGCCCAGGATGATGCCGATGTACAGGCTGCGGTGGATGCTGTGGCCAATACCTTGGGCGATACCGGCCGCATTCTGGTGCGCGAGTCCGGCACCGAGCCCCTCATCCGGGTCATGGTGGAAGCCCCCGACCACGACCAGTGCCAGGCTCTGGCCCAGCAAGTGGTGGATGTGGTCATCGCCAAGGGTCACGCAGTGTAACCAATCTTACCCAATAGTTCCAAAAAGCTGTGCTGCAGAATTGTTGACTTCTGCGGCACAGCTCTTTCTTTTCAAGCATGAATTCTATGAAGAGAGAGGTTGCCTATAAAAGCAACCTCTCTCTTTGAGTCTAGAACTTAATTTTTGCTCCGTGTACGCACAACCACAAGTGTACCTGCCAACGAAATCACAGTCGCAATCAAAGCAACCACATACCACATCAGGTGAGCGGAATCACCAGTCTGGGGCACGCTGCTGGGCTTCTCTGTGACCTGGGGCTTCTGGGTGGCCTCAGGTTGGTTGGTAGCTTCCGGCTTATCACTGGGCTCCGACGCTCCCTGGGCCGTGAGCCCGTCCATGGCATCGCTGAGCTGGACTACCGCCTGCTCCACCACGCTCTGATCGTCCTCACTGAGGCTCTCATCCGCCATCACTGCCTGGGCATTGGCCAGAGCCGTGCGGAAGGTGGCCACAGACTCGGCGGTATAGCCCTCTAGGTTGATGTCCTCAGCCTTGGTGATGAGGTCTTCCAGAATGGTCTTGTCGGCTTTGAATCGCTGGGCCAGGATGGCATTCAACAGGGCCTCTGCCACAGGCTGGACGTCCTCATCCATGGCATCACCGTCCGCGGCCACGTCCTTGGCAGCGGCCAGAGCGTCCACCAGCTGCTGCCAGTTGGTCTCCACATACTTGTCAGCATCGGCCATCATGTCATCGGCCTTGGTGATGAGCTGCTCCAGCAGGGTCTTGTCGCCCTGGGTAAGACCCAGACCCCAGATGCCCTCCAGCAGGTTGTCCCAAGCGGCATTCACCTGCTCCTGGGTGGCATTGGTGTCGGCCATCACGGTCTTGGCCTCGGACAGCGCCTTCTGGAAGGCGGCCACAGCGGAGTCGGTGACACCGGTGGTGTCCAGCGTCTCAGCGTAGGCGATGGTCTTCTCCAACAGAGTCTTGTCCACATCGCCGGGCTGGCTATCCTGGGCAAACACGGCAGTTACAGTCACCGCCTGCTCCGGCATCAGGAAGGCGTTGTCGGAAACGGTGACATCGTCACTCTTCCACTCCACAAAGTGCCAACCTTGGGCGGCCTGAGCCGTCAGGGTGACGGTAGTACCAGCCGTGGCAGTCTCCACAGAGGCAGAGGCGGTGCCCTGGCCCTGGGTGTTTACAGTCACGGTGTAGGTCTCAGGCTGAGGCGCCATCACCTTCATCACCACAAAGGAGTGCTTGGGAAGCTCCACCACAGGGTTGTCCCCCATGACCATCTGAGTCGTCTCGATGGATACGTTGTCGGGATTCTCCAGGGTATTCTCATCGGCAATGCCCTCAGAGGCCAGGGTCTGAATCTCTACGGTGCGGCCAGACAGATCCATGCCGGGGATGTTCAGCTGCACGCGGTAGTCCTTCTCACGGTCCACATTGACCACTGCGATGTACACATTTCCAGCCTCGTCCTTGCTGGCCAGGGTGGAAACGGCCGTCACACCGTTGGACAGCGTAGGAGCATTCGCCACCTGGGCCTCCACCACCTGATCACCGAAGCCAGCGTTGAGCATCTCAAACACATGGGCGGAAGGAGTGGAGAAGAAACGGAATTCACCTTCGCCTGTGGAGGTATCAGCCCCCTCTTGGGCTACCACCTGAATCACCGCCTGCTGGGTGGGCCCCAGGGAGTCTGCCCCAGAACTATACCAGTCTGCCAGGCAGTGCTTCTGGATATAGGGGCTGCCCAGCTTCACATACTCCATCATCACCTTGGCAATGTACAGGGCATGGGTCTGGGAGCGCACCTGAGATTCCGTGTTGCGGAAGATGCCAAACTCGCTGATCACAGGCACCTTTCCCTCCGGCAGCATGTCCACATAGTCCTGCACGTGCTGGATGCCCACATTCTCTGCCTTCTTCATGGCGTTGTCATAGAAGGCATTGGCATCGCTGCCACCGGACACGGTGCCGGAATAGGGGTGGATGGTCATGCCATCGTACCACTCGTTGGCCCCCAGGCTATTCATGCGATTGATAAAGCCCTTGGATTCAAAGCTGGTATACACGTTGGCCTGGTAGTTTGTGCCCTCCGCCTCATTGATCTTCTGGGTGGTCTCTTTGATGGCCTTGGACACATCAAGGAATCCCTCTCGGTCCACGCTGTAGGTGGCATAGATATTCTGGCCCTTGGAGGGAATCTTGCCGTGAACGCCATCACCGAATAGGATGGAGCCGTTGGCGTAGTTCACTACACAGTGGGTGTCCTCAGGCCCGGAGTTCTCCAAGCTGTCCACCACAGTCCATTCCGTCAGGTTTCCATCGGTCCCCACATAGACCCGCACCCCATCATTCATGGCCCGGAAGCTGGGGTCGTCTACAATCTCCCCATTTTCATCCAGCATACCGGGGTTGAGGTTGGCATACCGCAAAAAGCGTACCAGATTGGCACTTCCATCGGACTGAGAGGCCACCTTGTTCCAATTCTCCTCATCCACTGTGTATCTCTGGGTGAACGTGGCGGTTCCGCCCTCGGTGTAGGCCTTCTCTGCTCCACCGGACACATAGTCGGTCCAATAGCCCTGGGAAGAAGTGCCGTCAGCGGCCTGGCCATAGGCCTGCTGCATCTCGTTACCAATCTCAAAATAGCGCACATGATAGGGTTCCGGGTGTCCGTTATCCGCACGCACCTGGGCCCAGTCAATGCCTCCGTTGGGATTGGTACCCACTTCTGCATTCAGGTACTCCACCAGGTCGGCTGCATCCTGCGCATTGCCGCGGCCCAAGCTGTACACATAGACGATCTCAGAGTCCACCTGGTCGGCAAAGTCTGCAATCTCTGCAATGCCGAAGTTGGGCTCAATACCTCCCTGCCCCGGGTTATTATAGAAGCCGTGGATCTGGTCCTTGCGTTCTTCTTTCGGTCCCAGGGTGGTTTTCCAGTTGAACAGATTGGAAATGGTTCCACCGGGATACCGGATGGAGCCAAAACCCGCATTCATGTACAGCTGGGTAAACTCCTCTTTCATCTGCATCGTCTCAGAATCAAAGGTACCATAACCGTTGAACGCATAGCGGTGATTAATACCAAAAATGGAATCCGCATCAATGACTCGGTTCACCTGGTCCAGGTTGACCGTCAGGTTCAGTGGGACAGCCGCCTGGTATGCCGCTACGGCATTTTGCAGCGTCTCATAAGCCTGCTTCATCTGTTCCAGGGTTGTGGCCTCCGTCACCGCCGCAATAGCCTGAGCCAGCTCCACGGCACATTCGTGGTCATCGGGCAGAGCGTGGCTGTCATAGAGGGCCTGAGCCGCCTCCACAGCAGTCTGTAACTCCGCCCGGTACAGCTCCACAGCCTTATCTTCGTACACTGCCAGGGCCTCTGCATCGGTGAGTACCTTTTCGTATACATAGAACTCGTCTACATCTCCCCGCATAGGATGAGGATCCGTGTTGCCTGCGTTTTTATGGGCGCCCAGGCGAAGCGTCAGCAGCTGATCCACGGTGCTGTCACCCAGCGCTTGCTCACTGTCCAAAACACCGTTGATATAGAACTTTACCTTCTTACTTCCCTGGTCAAATGTGACCGTGATGTGCTGCCACTCTCCCTTGGACACAGACTTCTGGGAGAGCACATCTTTTCCGTTGATATACGTGTGGTACTGGCCATTGGAGCGCAGGGTCAACAGAGATCGTCCATTTCCCTCGTGCTGAAGCAGCACGGTAGATGCAGAGTCCTTATCCCCTGTAATGGTCTTATCGTACCGATACCACATCGAAAAGGAAACTTGTCCCTTTCCCGTGTTGATGTAATCTTGCAGCTTCAGATAGTTGTCGGTACCCCCTCCAAATCGAAGCACATTCCCAAACACCGAATTCCCGCTGTCCACAATACTCACGCCGTCGCCTTCCAGTGTGGCCGTTGTGTGTTCTCCTGCATCGCTGGTCAGAGAATCAAAACTCCAGTGATCTTTTAGTTGAGTCGCTGGCGCAGCAGCCATGGTACGCACGCCCATCGCATAGGGCATGAGCATACTACATGCCAGCACAGAAGATAAAACGATCTTCCACCCCTTTTGTTTCATAGACTTCTCTCCCTTTCACATAAATTCATAGTGATAGTATCATGCTATGTCCAACACTGTCAACAAACATATTGTGGCACGGTGTTCCTCCCTTTGTCAAAATGACAGTAGTCGCAGACAAATGAAACGTAAAATACCGCTCCACTGCCTCTATTGGCAGTAAAGCGGTATTTTCTCACATATTCTTATTTCTATTTCGGAATTTCATTGCGATACATACAAGACACGTTGTGATCATAATACCCGTCCATGCACCCGCTGTGTCAATCCATACGTCTCGGATCTCTCCGCTTCGTCCTGGCACAAACAGTTGAATGGTCTCATCTAGAAAGGCCGTGAGCATACAAAGGCTCAGGCGCTCCATCGTCCCCCTTCTCTTTTCACTGTGAGGCCCCAGCCACAGCTCAAACGTCCACAGAACACCCAGCAGGCCGTACTCAGAGAAGTGGGCCAACTTGCGTAAAATGGTGTGGAATCCCTCCGCCTGAATCCCCAGAGCCGTCAGCCATGGCGTCAAGAACGCCAGAAGCGAGCCGCTCTGCTGGGCAGACTGGGTAGAGGTGCGCATGGAGTTTCCCCATATCAAGAGTGTCACCATACCGAGGGCAATACACACTCCCAGCCACATCTTGGGGTGCCGGATATTGAGGTTATGCACGGACAGCCTGCTTCTCATGAGCACCTTCCAGACGCTCCACTGCCTCCCGGTTTACCTCGTCGGGATCCCGGAAGGTTGGCACCAAGTAGCGCATCAGAGCAATCAGTTCATCCTTAGGCCGCTGGGCAGATACGAAGTTATCCAGGGAAATCAGTCCGCACATGATATCCCGCTGGGGAATCACCTGCTGCTCCTCCACAAAGATTTTATCGTTCGCTGTGGTCAATAGGTGCTCGCTCTGCATCAACAGTTCCTCATAGAGCTTTTCTCCGGGGCGCAGTCCAATCTCCTTGATCTCAATGTCCTTGTACGGCTCCAGTCCAGACAGTCGAATGAGGTTTTCCGCCAGTGTGAGAATCTTCACCGGTTGCCCCATGTCCAGCACAAAAATTTGGCTCTGCTTGGCCATGGCTCCAGCTTCCAACACCAGCATAGCCGCCTCAGGAATGGTCATAAAATATCGGATGATTCGCTTATCCGTGATGGTCACCGGACCACCGTTGGCAATCTGCCGCTTAAAAAGCGGAATCACAGAACCATTGGAGCCCAGAACGTTGCCAAAGCGTACCGCACAGAACTCGGTACTGCTGCCTCGGCGGCTCTGCAAAATCATCTCACAGAACCGCTTGGTAGCCCCCATCAAATTGGTGGGGTTCACAGCTTTATCCGTGGAGATCATGACAAATTTCTTCACGCCATACTTCTCAGCAGCGCGCACCACATGATACGTACCAAAAATATTATTCTTGATAGCCTCATCCGGACAATCCTCCATCAGGGGCACGTGTTTATGTGCTGCCGCATGGAACACCACATCCGGGCGATAGTGCTCAAAAATCTGATAGACACGCTTCTTATCTCGTATGGAACAAATTTCTACCCGTAGATCAAGCCTTGTCCCGTACTGTCGCTTCAGCTCTTGCTGTATATCATAGGCGTTGTTTTCATAGATATCCAAAACAATAAGCCGGCGAGGATGACAGGTGGCAATCTGTCGGCACAACTCGCTGCCGATGGAGCCGCCGCCACCGGTAACCATAACCACTTTGTCCTCCAGAAAGTCGGACACCACCGCCTTGTTCAGCTGCACTGGGGTACGTCCCAGCAGATCTTCCACCTGAACATCTTTCACGGCTGAGAGACTGACCTCTCCATTGAGTAGCTGATAGAGACCCGGAAGTACTCGAAGACGACAACCGGTCATTTTACAGATATTCAAAATGGCCGCCTTTTCCTCCGGCTGGATGGTGGGAATGGCGAAGAGAATCTGGGTGATATCGTACCGCTTGGCCGCATCTTCGATTTGGTCACGGCCGCCCACGATGCGCACTCCATCCAAATACTTTCCATGCAACTGGGGATTATCGTCAATCACGCAGCATAGCCGTCCCTTTACCTGGGGACTAGAACGCAATTCACGAGAGAGCATGCGGCCAGACTCCCCTGCTCCGATGAGCATAATCCGCTCTTCACCCTTATTGCCTCTCCCATAGGAGTACTGAACCACA
Source organism: Pseudoflavonifractor sp. An176 (assembly GCF_002160435.1). Classification (NCBI taxonomy): domain Bacteria; kingdom Bacillati; phylum Bacillota; class Clostridia; order Eubacteriales; family Oscillospiraceae; genus Pseudoflavonifractor; species Pseudoflavonifractor sp. An176. Next base: position 71,090 of record NZ_NFKO01000001.1, read on the forward strand.
GACCAGAGGCGCAATGCACAGCGCTCGCCCACCAGTCCACACAGTTGGAACACAAAAACCATTACCCAGACACTTGCGGGCAACGGTAAGCTTAAAAAGACACAACAGAGATTAGATAATGCAAATGCCAACACAACCGATACACACATACGAATGACATCGTGGGCATTGACCGTACGCCAAATATAGTGGTACATTCTGCGCCAGAAAAATACGATGGCAGTGACAATCAACTGCACAATCAGACAAGGTGCCCAGCTACGGACATAGGTCATAGGTATTTGTGACCAATGAAAGTCAAACCGTATTAACAATGCCAAAGCATAGCTACTCACCATGAGCAGTGTATCCACCAACATAATGATGAGAATCTTCCAGGTCATCTTTAATCTCAAGAGTTACACTCCTCTCTTTGGAATTCTCCACTCTATTTTTCTATTGAGAATGTGTTCACACATAACTATCCCCGGTTTCACATGCCAGGAAACCGGGGATAGGATGTATCCGTTCATCACTTCTCTACAGGAGTCTTCTTCTTGCTCTTGGCCACAACAAAGAGAACCACGGCAACCACAACCACAATTCCACCAATCACCCAGGGAAGAATATTGCTGCTCTCCTCGGGCTGAGGCTTCTCTTCCGGCTGCTGCGTCGCTTGGGGTTCCTGGCTGGGCTGAGCCCCTTCCTCTGTCTCCACGCGGGTCATCAACATCACAGGAGAGAAAGAAGACAGGGTGATGGTAGCCTTTCCGTCATCCGCCGCAACATCCAGCACTTCCACATCAAAATCCACCACGGCGTTGTCAAAATCGGTATTTACCATCTCAAGCGTGGCATCACAGTCCTCAATGTCGCCCATAAAGTGCAGCGCAACTAAATCGCTGTTCTGGTTTACACCATTGAGTTCGAAGGTGACATCCACAGTGTCACCCTCCTGCATCTGCTCCAGAAGAGCAGCACTGGCAGACACATCAAAGACCGCCAGAGGCGAATAATTGTTCACACTGGCATAGTCAGGGTTCTCCAAAACTGCCAACTGCTTTTCAATGGCAGCCACAGCCTCCTCGTCCCCATTAGCTTCCGCCTCAGCCTTCTGCTGTTCCAGCTCAGCGCGCTTGGCCTCGATTTTCTGGGCGATCAAAGCCTCCATGGCTCCCTTCACGTCTCCTGGAAACTTGGTCAAAAACTCTGTGGTATCCTGAGCATTCACCACAGTCTGGTACACCAAGTTTGTCTTGGCATTGGCTGCATAAGTCAGGCCGCTCTCCGTCTCCAAGCCTGCCTTATCTTTGTAGGCCAAGCCCTCTCCTACCCCCTGGTTGCCCATTTGGGTGAGGGACAGAGGGGTCACCAGGACCACAGGATCAGAGACCTGAGAGAGAATCAAATTTCCGCTCGAAGTGACAGGATATCCCTCGGGAACTTTTCCGCCACCCACAATCGTAGTAATGGTGGTTTGATTCCCACCGATGTTGGCAACACCGCTGGCAGAAATGATCTCCTGCTGAGTCTTGCTGGGAGCCCAAGCTGCAAAGGCCGAAGAAGCTACACTGGCCGCCATGAAAACTCCCAAAGCGGCCCCCATTATTCTGTTCTTACGCATGCAAGTTCCTCCTTACTTTATGTACCATGGTTCATTACTGCTTTGGGGGATTTTACTTGCCCCCGTAATAACCATACTTGTGATAATAGCGTTTGTAATAATAGCGATACGCCTTCCGGTTGGTGTTCACACGATTTAACACCGTTCCCAAAAGAGGGGTCGAGGTCTTTTGCAGCATCTGAATGGAGTTTTCCACCAAACGGCGAGAGGTCACTCCGCTGCGCACGACCAGGACAGTGCCATCGCAATGCGTTGCAATATTTAAGCTGTCCGCCACATTCATGATAGGCGGGGTGTCCACAACGATATAGTCAAAGTTATCCCGGCAATAGGCCATCAGCTTTTCAAAGCGCTCCCCCTCCAGAAGCAAGGAGGGGTTTGCTATATGGGTCGCCACTGGAATGATAAATCCTCCAGACACGTCTGTCTGATAGATAACATCCTCCAACTCTACCTGTCCAGCAAGGTAGTGCACTAACCCCAAAACCTTATCATCGCCACCGATGCCATAGCGGGTGCGCATCTCTGAATTACGCAAGTCACAGTCAATGAGCAGCGTTCGATTTCCTACATGCGCCATCTGCTGCCATAGATTCACAGAGACAAAACTTTTTCCCTCATCTGGGGTACTGCTGGTAATCATAATGGACTTAATCTCTTTGCCGCAAAATCCAAGATTTACACGGAGCTGGTTAATGGACTCTGCCACATCAAAGGGAAGCTGTGGCAGCTGATTGATGGTAAGCTGTTTCACGCAATTCCCTCCTTACTTCTTTTGCTTCAACCGCTTGTTGAAGGCACCCAAATCGGCCTCAGGAATGGATGCCAGCGGCTGAATTCCAAATCGACGTGCCAAGTCATCGGCTGTAACAAATGTGTCGTTCACCAAGAATCGAATCAAAATCACTGCACAACAAATCACAATGCCTGCCGCCACACCTAAGAACACATTGCGGGCATAATTGGGGCTGGAGGCTCCACCGGGAATCACAGCCCGCTCCACCACATTGGGCTCATCGCATTCCATGACCCGAGGCAAGTAAACCACCGCTTGGTCCACCAACTCATTTGCAATATCACAACTCAGTTTGGGATCGCTGCTGGTGACTGTCACGCTCAGGATTCGGGTATCTGTTGGATTGCTCACAGAAATCATTCCCTTGAGCGTACCATAACCCATATTTAAATCCAAGGAGTCAATCACATCTTCCAATAGCGGGCGACTAACCATCAACTGCTGGTAGTCTGAGGTCAACTGGCTGCCCAATTGTAGATCTGAAATGCTAATCATAGATCCCGCAGAAGCGGACACCATATACAACTTCGCTTCCGCCTGGTATAGCGGGGTCACTAAAAACCGGGTATAACCAAACGCCAATAAGCCACCTAAGATGGCACATAGAATAATTTGAATGGCATGTCCCCAAAACAGGTAGAAAATTTCCACCAGATCAATTTCGCCCCCATCATCCACCGCAGACTGATTCAGCTGTGGTGCATGCAAGGTTTCATTATGCTCCATGTCTACACTCCTTTTCTATTCGTCTACTTTGGACATCGGTTCATAAAACAGCTGTATCATCACCTGTTTCAGACTGTCCTCATCGAGCTGATATGCCGTAGAACCTTGCTCATCCAAATAACTCTCTCCGTCAATGGCAAGTGGTTCTAATTTTTCATATTCTTCTAAGCGATCCATCAATTTCAACCATTGGTCATTCATATCTGTGACCATATAATCGTCCACTGCCTGGAACGTTTTTACGGCAACATCTGTACTGAGCCCCGCTAACTTCGAATACAATGCGTTTAGGTATTGTTCCTGCCGAGCCATACGAGATAGATTGGTCTCGTCTCCTACACCTTGACGTCCTCGTATATACGTTAAAGCCTGGGTTCCAGTTAAGGTCACGGTCTGCCCCTCTACGAGGGATAGGTCCAACTGGGAAAAGTCATCTAATACCGTGACTTCTACCCCACCCACCTGATCATTGATAATCGAAATGGCATCCATATTCAATGCCACATATCCTTGAATGGTCTGGTTTTGAAGCATTCTAGACACTGCAGTCACATTGTTCTCGCAACTTGTCTCCAAACCATCTCCGTAGGAGTGAGCCAAGGCAATTTGCTGGTATTCTGTACCCACCTCTTTCCCGTTCACGCCTAGGACAGGTACCTCGACCATGCTATCTCGGTTGATTTGCAGCACCTGCCATGTGCGGTTGAAGCGGTCAACCACAAGCAGCAACTGTACATCTGCCTGTCCGCCGCCAATGTAGCTTTTGCTGCCCTTGGCTGGCCCCTCCACGTCAATGCCCATGAACAGGTACGATTCAATTCCCTCTCGTGCTACATAAGTAGTTCCCTGATACTCCAGAACCTTACGGTTGCTCTCACCTGCCGGTATTGTTTGCATCTGCTGATACTCTTGCCACCTCTGTAATGCCAATATTCCCAAACCGATTACAGCAAACAAAACCACTACAACAATGCCAGCTCGTAATTTATCTTTCCGCGAAATTCTTTGGCGTGTCTTCATATCTCAGCCTCCTAGCTTTATCCTCCAGTTGGTTGTGTGAAACGAAGCGCCGTTTCGTCTATACGAGTCAGAATGTCTGCTCCAAGCTTTTTTCTTACTACAAGGCGGGCTTTCTCCAATCTAGGCGGGCGCGAAGTCAAGTTATGGCAGTCACTGGCCACGAGAGGGCTCTGCGCGTGACTCAGCAAACTCAGCGCCAATTTACGGCTGCTCCAGTGGATCAGGGAATCTGCATTGATTTGGAGTGCAAGGGGCAAAGACATCAGTCGCTCCATATCATTCCAGTAACTGCGCATATGAGAAAAACGCTCTGGATGGGCCAGAATCACCTGATAGCCTCGATCCAAACTGAGGCTGGCCACTTCCTCCACTTGCTGTGGGGTCCATTGGGTATATGAGAGTTCCAACAGCAGCGTCCGAGTACCGCCCAAGCACAGCTGTTCCAACTCCGGACACTGAGAAATGCCAGGAAAATAGGCTACCTCAGCCCCTAAGCGGATAGAGGGATACTCCTCCACCCCCGCTTCTCCCAGTGCATCGCCCAGCGCAAATACCGCTTGGCGCCTGCGCTGGAGAAATTGCTCCATGCACTCCTGATGAGCATAATAGTGAGAGGTGGCACACACTGTGTGTACCCCCTGTTCCCAGAGGAGGTGCAGCAGAGCTACCGAGGTGTTTACATCCTGACTCCCATCGTCCATTTGGGGCAAAATATGGGTATGCAGGTCTATGACGATTTCACTTTTCATGTTCTCCATAGACTCATCACCTACACAAATCCTGCTCTTTTACATATTTTGATGTAACCTCCACGAACTGAAAGTGTATCATAGTTCGTGCCTTTTTTCAATTCAAAAAATATACCTATTCCTACTATTTTCTACCATGTGTTTTATGCAATCGGCAGACTGTCTGGATAGTATCAAGGTTGTTGCACAAGCAGGTTTGCAGAATCCATCTTAGATAAAATCAGCCAACAATAGGGACATCCTAAAGGTAGCCTACAGCTATATCATATTCATGCATTTCTTGTTTCCACACTGGGTGCCAGCTACATGGTTCAACTCGCCACAGAACAGCTTCATAGCAAAGTTATCGGCCGGGTAAGTTTGCTATGAAGGTATTTTCTCATGACATCTCCATTTCAGCAATCCATCGCCAGATTCAACGGTATGGAGTCCACGCAGAACTTTAGGTTGTCCTAAGTTCTCTATCATGTTTGCCTACCAATATCCCCCTTCTAAAGGGATGATACCTTGAGCCGTCTGCCGATTGTGGCCTGGAGCGGTCCGAAACCATGCCCTCGCAGGTCGGCCAAGATATCCATATGCATAAAAAATGCATAGCTAATCCGATATCTATTTACAATCTGAACCGTACCTCCGTTAGCTGCACTCAGATGCCGTTGGGCACCGCAGAATACAATTAACGATGGAATAGCCAAAACCTTACCATCAAGAACAATCTTTTTATGTAATATAAATTATAAGCCTTAAAAATAGATACTGAAAGTCCATCTTCAATTAGCCTACGTTTATGTTGTTTGTATTCACTTCTCAGGCGGTACTTACTTGCTGCGCTTAATTTTGCATACATATATTTAATTCTAATCTTTTGTTTCCATTCCTTTCGCTCATTCACAGGCATCGTGCAAATACGATCTAAAGTTTCATCTAATAAAATTTCAAAGTTTTCATACCGCGTTATCTGTTGATCATACGTCCTTTGAAAGTGAGAGTGGCTGTTAGAATGCACGACATATTTAAATAACGGCTTCTCTATATATCCCCATTTACATGAGTAGGCAAGGGGTAGCACCAATTGCCAATTTTGTCCCTCTCTACTTTCAAAAATCTGCCTTGTGGGAATGGCTGCTTTTATTGCTTCCGCCCGAACACAAATTCCACCTGGTACAAATATGACATTTTTCTCATAAATCATATCTGAGAAGAGGTCATCTTTCCCCTCTGGCTTGAATCTTTGCAACGTTCCTATAACTCGATCCAAATTATTCTCATCAACAACTATCCCCTGATTCAGAACAAAATCGTACTCCGGATTATCGTTTAAGAACGTAACCTTTTCTTCTACTGCACTCGGAAAGAAAATGTCATCAGAATCCATCCACATCACGTAATCGCCAGTAAAAATGGGCAATCCAACATTGATAGCTGCCGCTTGACCTTTGTTGACAGGTTGTGTCTTAATGATATATTTTATCCCCCGGTCAGCAAAGCGCGGTGCATACGACTCAGCTACTTGTAACGTATCATCCGTTGAGGCATCATTAACCAAAATAAGTTCAATACAAGGGTACGTTTGCGCCAGGACTGAGTCTAAAAAGCGAGGCAGATATTTAGCCCCATTATAACATGGCGAAATAATACTTAATACTTTATCCATTTTTTCTCCTTACAATGCTACTCAACCGCTTAACAAACAGCTTAATATACTGTGTCTTATAAAATAGCAGCAAAAATGTTAAATTAGGTATGATAGCAACAATTATGCAAGCAATAATAAAAGTGAACACTGATATTCCATCTACAAAAACTCTCAACGACATTAGATAAGTCACAGATCCCGCAAAAATTGTCGCCAAAAGAAACATAATAGAATTCTTAAAATATTCTAAAACTGAGCAACCATATAAAAATCGATAAGTTCTAGCTGGACGTGCAACTACATAAAATAGTCTCGATACAATTGTCCCTATGTACACACCTGTAAGGCCTAGTATCTTTGCAGCCACAATAGATACAACAAGATTAATCAGCGCCTGTGCAACAGAAATCCATTTATCCAAATTGTAATTTCCTTTGGCAATTCTTGCATTGTTATAAATGACACTTTGACCAAGCAGATACACATTCATTACAATAAGTAAAAACGGGATAGTATCAATCAGATATTCTTCCCCAATCCACAAAACAATAAATGGCGGAATTAAAACAAAAAAAGCAATCGAGCAGAAACCATAGATCCAGAAATCGTAAAAATTTACTTCTTCAAAGCATTCTCTATATCGTTGCTGACTTGAAGATGCAACCAAATTTCCAAATCCAGGTGTCAGCGCTCCTAAAACAATTGTTATAAAACCTGTAACGGATGTGATTAGTGTATTATAGTTAGAGACCAACCCAACGCCAATCACTCCGAGTCCGCTGACCATTGAAATAATTAAATTGTCCGTAGAGTGAATTGCAACTCCCGCAAAATTTTGCAATGCAAGTCCCTTTACATCTTTATATATTTTTTTCCTCTCTGATTTGGGCAAATTTTCCTTTGGTTTCTGATTTAAAATAGGATATTTGACATTCAAATAGAGGGCAATTGCAAATCTGGAAAATATCAGCATTACCGTGTTTATCAGCAAGTAGAGAAAATAGTTCTTAAAAATGATAACGATAATACATTGTGATACCAAAACAGCTGTATTTGTTATCATCTCAATATTGCTAACTACATACGACTGCATGCAAGCATTAACAAATGTAGTTTTGTATTGAACAAGATAATTGATTACTGTATTCAACAAGAAAAGCACAAAATATAGCCTTAACTGCTGGATATTTAGCGAATCTGCACCTTTTACAATATACTGAAGAAATGGTGTCAATATAAGACCTAATACTAAAACAACTACCGCAATTATATGGTATACAAACTTAAATAAGCCTAAAAGCTGTCGTATCCTTTCATCATCTCTATCAGCGATGGGTTTATACATTGAAAATGTAAATGCTGTGCCAAATCCTAGCTCGGCAAGGGAGAGCATACTTAGTACTTCGGTGTATAAGGAATTGACCCCCAGCATCTCTTTCCCTAAATAATGTATGAATATCGTTCTGGAGCCAAATGACAGAATCAAAGACACTACTTTACTTACAATTCCCCAAAACATATTTTTAGTTGCTGCCCTTGTTCTGTTGCCTAGATCCTTTTGCATTCTATATTTTCTCCTCTTTACACATTATTTAAAAGATATCGAATACTCCTCTCTCGTAATGTTAGAATCTCATTGGTCATATACTCCACATTCCCACGCAAAATTTCTTCGATATACGCAATGTCCTCCATCGTCTCTTTGTGTATAAATCGTTCTTCTGCATGAAACAACCTAGTAATTGATACAATTCTAGTGGACATCTCTCCCCTCGCATTTCTGTTAAACACTGCGAACTGTTTGTGGTAAATGGCAGAAAATACGATAGCGTGAAAACTGTCTGTAAAAACACTGCGTGCATGCTTTATTAATGAAATAAATTCACGGGGACCCGCATCAATTACATTGTAGTCACCATAGTTTAAGTCCATCAGCTTATTCCCGTCATAATAAAATGGAATACTTACCAATTTTAGATTATGCTTTCGTGCATATTCCTTAGCTAGCTCTCTCTCTTTTTTGTTTGATCCCAAGAAATAGGTAAACACATAATCCTCATCAATCAATCTATCAGCAGCAATTTGATCCCACTCTGTCTTTTCTAGTAGAAAAACAGGATCTAAATTGAGCGATATCTCTCTATTCAGCAACTTTGAATACAAATACTGTGTATTTTCTTCTCTAACACCAATGGTCTTGTAGTCTCGAAGTGCCTTTTTCGTGTATTCGACCCATTCATCTGGAATTGCATCCAACGCCATACTCGCAGCATAGGAAAGCTTTTGTTTATTTGTGAATTCCAACCAGTATCCGTATTCGTAGCAATTATAGTTAAAAACCTGATCAGAACCAGTAATGAAGCAGTCGAAATCGGCATCGAGTAAATTCAGTGAAGTATCTGAGTGCACCTTCTCGGTATGTTCTACAACATTATTCTGGAATTCCTCAAAGCGCTTTATTCTTTTCTTCATTTGTACTCCCTGATAGTAAAAATCTCTGTCCAGAAAGTACCATTTCAACTTTGCCGCAAACTCTTTAGCTGTGACACAGAGTGATCTCGTATTTTGCTTGAGAGATGTATTCCCACAATAGCACACCTGCTTTGCCTCATATCCATTTTTATTCAGAAAATGAGGCAGGGCGTAAGCCTGCAACATTCCACCATAATTTTTGCTGTTATAGTAGTGCGTTATTATTGCAACCTTTTTCACAATTTTTCACCTAACCTCATCTATAATTTGAGATTTATAAATATCTTTGTTATAACGGATAGGGATTATTCCAGCATCCTCACTGGCTTCGTTCACATGTTTACCTTCAATATTCATCTTATATTTGCACCTGTTCTTCATCCATAGATAAACGACATCGACATGACCAATATCAATAACCCATAATTTTGTTGACACCGCCAGTTCTACTGCTAGAACAGATGCTGTAGGCCCCAACGCTAACAGCACCAAATCGTCTTCTGTGGCATTTTTTACAATCGACTGATAAATCTGATCTTTAACGGAGTATGCGTTTTGAGAGGGACACAAGATCCTCCTAATCGAATTTACGTTGTCGTATAGATCATTCCCAATGCCGAGCATTGTATTATTCCCCTCGACAAAAATAACATTTTGACCTTTCCAAATTTTTTTTAACCTGTCAACATATCTCTCCAACTTATCATAGTCCGTCCATTTCCAATTACTTGGCTCGTAAAATCTTGTTAAATCAGCAGCTCCATATACATATTCAAAATTTAAATGGCGCAAAAAATGACGATAATACTCAAAATAATAGTATTCATAAAACTTTCTTTCATCACTTCCAAATTTCGAGTTAAAAAACAATCCCTTTAGACATATCAGAACTTTGGGATCATTCACTTTGAAGCTATTGAGGAGATCGACCGATAATTGTGGCACTAATTCCTGAAAACCTATCTTATGCTGCTTAAGCATAAGAACAATTTCACCATCACCAAATCTAGATACAGAGCATCTATTTTTTATTATATATTGAATTGTTTCGTCAAAGGAAAGAATTTTGGGTTTTGTTCCTAAGTATTTGTACCGCAAATAAAAGAGACCATACGCCAATTCTTTTAACTTATACCAAGCTGGACGCAAAAGATTCTTCAACAGTGTCGACATTTTCTCCACCTGTACGCCTCCTCAAATCAAATATTCAAAAATTAATCAGTTTTTAGCTTCTCGGTCTTCCTTTTAACTTTTTCAACTGATGGTAAACCAAACGCATGGAATAGTAGACAGACTGGTAAATGATGCTCATTGGAATTAGATACAATAATTCAAACCCTTCACCTTGCTTGAGCCTAATCCTCCAGTAATACTTTGATGATGAACATAAGTATTTATAATTCCAAGGCTTACGTCCTGTTGTATAATGTAATATATACGCCTTCAATACAGCTTCCTCTGAAACATGGCGATCACCATTAATTTGGAAGTTATATTTTTCCCAATCAACGATTTTTGTAGAATCTCCATAAAGCAGGTTCAGTAAATCTTGGTCACCCCAGAACAGCACGTCAATATACTTTTCACATTCTTTAACTAAATCTTCCAGCGACAATCCTTCCCTGAGTAGGGTTAAATTTATAAGTAATACACCAGCATTAAAATACTGGTAATCTTTTTCTAATCCCAAAGCCTCCTTTCTCTCAAATACTAATTCAGTCATATTTTGTCGATCGCAACATACAATTAATTTTTTTCCCTCGAAATCTTGCCAATAGAACTCAGATAAATCCTTCTGAACAATTATGTCAACATCCAGCCAAAGTACGCGATCCACCGAATCTGGAAGCATAAATTGTGCAAGAATTCTATAATAAGTTTCAATACTAAAATTTGAATTTGGGATTGGAAAATTGTCGAGCGCAGTTTTCTTTGCGTCAATAACATATAATTGAATATCACACTTATTTTTTAAATATTCTCCCAGCTCCCTGGTGCTTTCATCAGACAAACTATGATTTATCAGATACACGGTTATCTCTTCTTTTGTATGTAACCGCAAAGAGAAAAGTGTTGTTTTTGCCTTTTCGACATATCTTTGATCAACGGAAATCAAAATATTCATACGTTCTCCTTTACTCAAAATCCCAGACAGATTAGGCAAGAATAAACCTTAAATCTCAATGAAACATTAGAGGATCCTACCAACACCATTGCGTTCCCCCGAACAATTCTCCTCATGTGCTGGATTTGTTCTTCATTCCGATAACCGGATTTTTTACATTCATACAAGCTAAAGACAGCAGCACACATAAGCCGTTCTCTTGCCAAATTTTTTAATGCTGGATAATTACTATCCACATCCCTATTGATTTCTTCCCACATAGAAATCGCCGAATACTTTTGGTTCGAAAATGAATGGTGTGAAATACTCGTTTTTTCTAAGGTATGGTGGTATAGCGTTTCATTTGTAACAATCATCTTTTTTGATTTTTTTAAGACCTGCCATAGGAATTCTGCATCTTCACCATATCCTGTTTTTTCATTAAATCGACAACCTTGTGTGGTACTGCGCCGAAGCAACTTATTCCAAAGCATACCCGTCATACGTCTATGCTTCATGAACTCTAACATTTGTTGGTGTTGATCCCAATACTCTATCGCTACCACATCTATTTCTTTTTTCTCTCTGGGGGTGTCTGCATTATCATTCCCGCAAAAAACAATGTCCGCGTCATCACTCAACTCCAGCAATCTTTCAAGCATGTTCGGCTCAATCCAGTCATCGGCATCCACAAAAAGGATGTACTCCCCACATGCATGTTCCAGAGCCACATTTCTAGCTGTGGCGACACCTTGATTTGGCTGATCAACAACTTTGACACGTGCATCCTTCTCTGAATATCCTCTTATCATACTGAGCGTAGTGTCTTTAGAGCCATCATTTACAACAATTACTTCGAAATCATGAAACGTCTGGGATAAAACACTATTTAAACAGCGACATATCGTTTTTTCTGCATTATAAGCTGGAATAAGAACAGAGACCATTACAAACTCCTTTTCACAAGCTGCGGCAAGGCACGCAATCCATCCAACACCTTCTGATAGATAAATGCTCCGCCCAGGCTTAGTACAACAAGCCACACAAACATAAGGGGTGGCCATGAAACGAACCGTAGTATGGGTTGAAACCACTCACAAACATACGTCGAGAAAAACACTGCATGAAAAAACCAAATTCCTGTCGAGTACTTCCCCAGGCAATTCAATGACGCAGAAATTGGTTTACAATCAAATATCTCACTCAGGTTAACAAGAATACAGATTAGTGCAGGTGCGTAAAATACATCAAGCAAAAAAACACCAACAGAGCGAACCAAAATTCTTGCTGCAAATATCGCAAAAACTCCCAGTACGCATATGATGGGATTACGCAACAATCTTATTTTGCGACTCCATTCCAGCACATGATTTTCTGCCATCCAATAACCAACGAAAAAACACGGAAAATACAAAAAACAGCTGAATAAATCGTTAACAAGAGTATTAGTTCCATAATTAGGCATTATATGTAAGGCAACTTCAATAATATATGGAACAAATAGCATAAGCAAAAGATTTACCGCCGGTTTGAAACGGAATACATCGAGTCTGCAAAGTAGAGGCATTATCAACATACAGAAACAATAGAAAAATACATACCATGCAAACCAGTTTAAATTCGGTAACAACCCAAACAATTGGATCACTAACTGCCACGGTGATAATTCCCATCCCCCCAGTATAGCAGCGGGGATAAATAAAGTAAACAATGATAGCCAGTATATCTGGAGCAACCCCCAAATTTTCTTTAATCCATACCTAACTGTTTTCTCTTTGGCAAAAAAAATATCCATACCCTGACAATACGGCATAAATGGCCACGCATATTTTACATGCATACCCGAACAGAATCACAACGTACGGGAACTCTGTAAACGGAATCACGATAAAATGATGCATAATCATAATCAGTATTGCCACACCTTTTATCGTCTGTGTTGTTTTCTTACTCATGTCGTGCTCCTTTAATTAAAACAATACGTTCTATAATAATAAGCACCACTCCTCTTCGCTGCTTCTAACCCAACATCCGAATCCTCAAAGATAATTGTATCCGCAGGCGTTACGTTGAAATGATGCATTGCTTTCAAGAATCCTTCTGGATTCGGCTTTGCCTTCGTAACATCGTCATGTGTAAGAATCAAATCAAAAAGCTCGATAAGATTAAATTGGTTAAGAATGTCATAACAATTATCTCTTGATGCCGTGGTTACGACTGCTGTTTTATACTCTGATTTCATGAGTCTAATAATATCGACCAGACCATTATTCAATTTTGCCTTATCCAGATGATTCCTATAGGCCATCTTTTTTGCATTGTGTATTGCAGTCAGAATTTCCTTATCATCGGTAGTAATCTGCGGCAAAAAATCCAGATAGTGCCGTCCATTACAGAATTCACAATAATATTTATAGTCCATATCATACCCATATGGCGCAATCGCTTCTTTATAAGCCTGGTAATTTACATCTTTTGTATCAAATAGGGTACCGTCAAGGTCTACAATAACCAGTTTCATATTTATCCTTTCAGATCAGCTCATTTATAATGCATCTTCCAGGCGAAACAACGCCTGCAAGGGAGAAATAGCTTATGAATGCACTGTATTTAACAAAATAATGCTATGGGGTATCACAACAAACGCTATTTATTAAACGCATAAAACAAATCGTGTAATTTCTTTATTGGTCCATCGTACCAACCTTCCTATAATTCAATCACTTTGTTTTCAAGTTCTTCTTCTGAAGCGATAATTTCCTTATTTTCTGAATACGGACAGCCATACACAATCTTGATAAAATTCAGTCCGGCTTCCCGCAATGCCTTCAACGCTTCAATTTTATAATACTCATTTTCTACGGTGTATCCTACAAAAGAAGCCCCTCTGTTTTGCAAGGTTGTGAGCTTCATCTTATTGTCTTCAGTTAAAATACCTTCCGTACCAAGTATGTGATCCAAATCAATAAAGTACAGTGTATAATCTCGCTGCATATCCTTCCAAAGACGTTCATCTCCCCAATTCTCGTACGCCAAAGAAGGTACATAATGGAATACTCGCCCTGAGTAACCAATCAGGTAGGAAATGACATGGCTGACATACAACTTGGTAATCGGATAGCTTACATCATTCAAATGTTCATACGCCTTTATAAAATCTTCAGCCTTATTAAATCCATATAACCCCAAACAAATTATATCGGAACGCACTTGTTTTTCAATGATGTCCAATAGATTTCCTTGCTCATTTACAATTAAGAAACTCTTGTTCCTTAAATTATGGATGTCTCGCTCCCATACATTCAGATCAAGTCCGGCAACAAAATTTCCTTGTGGCACCTTTTCTGTCTTCAAATAATTGTCAGCATCTTTTACAACAACCGTTCCTGTGATATTGGCTCTTCTTAATGCTTCATATACCGTTTCCGCTGGTCCACTTGTCATCTCATCAAGAGCAACTACTTCAATGGGATATTTTGTTACTTCACGGCAAATAATTGACTTTGAATGAAACTTTTTTTCATCCTCAGCCAGCAAAACAACCAAAACCTTTTCATACCAATCTGTGTACACACCCTCAATGCTGCGTTCAATCAGCAATTTTCCGTTCGGATGTCGGTTCAAATACTGTGGAATTCCATTGGCCAGTTTCCGTCCCATGCAGGGTACAATCAATGTGCTCATAACGACACCTCCCCTGCTGCTTTTTCTAACTGCGTTATTCTGTCAATCACACGACTTGTATTCTCATTCAAAAAATGATATGTAAGTTCGTCCTTTGTGTAAGGATAAATTCTTATCAGCTTTTGTAATAACGAATAATATACCTCAACTACATACGCAGGATTTACTTTTTTAATTTCGTCAATCAATATATCCCGGAAGACAATCAAGCGGAGGACCGTATTCATACTAACAGTTTCTTGAAAACGATAGGACCACATTACCTGGACGTCTTGCAGCAATGTGCCAATATCTAAAAACCAGGAGTCATAAAATGAATCCAGAAAATCAATGAGGTAGAGCTTATCATTTTTTACGATGATATTCTCCAAAGTCATATCGCCGTGACACTGAGAATAACTCAGTTTACTCCAGTCATGCGCTTCCAGCAAAGCCAAGGACTGATTAATTACAGGATTGTTGTGGACAGATAAAGTCTTTTTCAAGTCCGACAGCTTCTTTGCAAATATTTGTGACACATCATATTTGCACTCCGGAGTAGATGTAATGGCATGGGGGGGCATTATGCTACTAACCAGTGACTCGACCAGCCCTTTCACTTTCCCTATTTCCATTGTTTTGATGTATTCAGCAAGAGTAATCCCCTGGACATACTCCATGTCAAAAAAGTACAAGCCTTCTTCCGTATATCCCTGATTCAAAACAGCTGGGACTTTAACTGGCTCGCCTTTAAAAGAGGCTTGCTTTTCACTTTGAGCTTTTAATCTCTCGTTATAGTCCGCATCCTTTGAAATCTTACGAACAAAGGTCTTTCCATCATCATCTTCCATCAGATGAATTTGACATCCAGAATGACCACCTAAATTATAGCTGTTCACCTTATCTATCACTCCCGATTTTGCGGTATCCTGTGCACACCGCTCCTTACTCACTCTAATACTGTGAAATACTCGGAATGCTGCGCCTTCTCGTATTCCGACGGAGTACCAAACGGTACATGAAAATCTACAGTATGGTTTTGCACGTCAAGGCCTTTTTGACACATTACATTATAGATGCCACTTACAAAAAATTCGCTGTAATTGCAGTTTTTCAGATATATTTCCGCCATGTTACGGAACATTTGAGCATTGCGAATCATGTATGCGCCGCAAATAGCATGATTGCTGACCACTTTTTTTTCTACTGTACCTATGATTCGATCATTCTCATATTGAATGTAGCTAAATTGCGGCTGATCAGAATCAAACGATAACAATGCTCCATCGTAGTCCCACGTACCAGAATTCATATCACGAGCAAAAGAACTACAAGAGAACATATGATCGCAATCATTAAATAGGATTGGTTTATCATCTGATACGTTTTTTATCCCACTAAGGCAAGTCATCACCGGTCCAGATTTAACCTCTTCAAAATCCACTGCCTCAATTTTTGCATCAGGAAAATAACGTAAAATCACTTTATCAATATCAAAATCTGCAATGTGCTGTTTTAATACAACAAAAGTAATGTCTTCCAACTCTACGTATTTTTCAATAGAACGCGTTGCCCAGTACAAAAAAGGCTTCCCGTTGATTTCAATTAATGGCTTCGGCATTACAAAGCCATTCTTAAAAAAACGAGAACCTGCCCCTCCCATCGGCATAATTAAATGCAATCTCTTTGCCAAATCAACCCCTCCAAGCTCAAATCACTTTCTCAGTGCTTTCTTGACTATAAATTTAAGGTCATTCATTACATACCAGACTCCTCTTGCCAGCGGGAATGATATGTATGCAATGCGCAAAAACGCCTTATTCCTTTTGTTTTTTTCTGCGCTAAAAACCTTTAATCCATCCTGCCTAATATACTTTGCAATTTTCTTTTCCAACTTTCTGTTTTTATATCGGCGGCTAACCATTAGGCGAAATGTGCCACATATCCACAACTCACTACTAAGCCGTGCCACTTCCTCTAATTCTGGGTAGTTTATTTTGCAATCAGCTATGATCATATTCCATGCCCAAAAATCACACTCTAGCTTTACTGGGTTGAATTTCCCTCTAGAAAGGGACGTAGAATTGTTAAACCAGTTGTACTTTGTGGTGTTGAATCTTACCAATCTACTCGCTCGTTTACATGCAACATAGTTCATATACAGGTCTTCAGAATAGCGTAACTCATTTATTATTTCTTTGACATCTAAAATACTCTTCTTGAATACTTTATCCCATAGCGCAACAGATACTCCGCCATAACTCAAATAAGCTCTCATCAGGTCAGGCTTTTCTATAATCATTACATCTTGGCTATTAGCAACATCTTTGCTATTGCTTACATGTGTTCGACACATAGATATTTCTGCGTTATAGTTTTTTAGGTGTTTAACATGTTCTTGCAAATAATCTTGTTCAAACCAATCGTCTGAATCACAAAATGCAATATATTCCCCTGAACTTTCCTTAATTCCTCTACTCCTTGCTGCTCCAACACCAGAATTAACTTGAGAAATCAGCCTTACTCTCTGGTCTCTAGCAATAACTGATCTCACCATATTTTCAGTAGCATCAGTTGATCCATCATTTACAACAAGAACCTCAATATTCTTATATGTGCCCAAAAGAATACTCTTCAACGTTCGCTCTATTGAGTTTTCCGCATTATACGCTGGGACAATAATAGTAACTTTAGGCTCTTCCATTATTTAACCACTTCCTCTGCGCTTCTTCTAATTGTTCTAATAACTTCGCTGCAACAGCATTCCCGCTAAAATTTGTCCTAACATACTCGCAACCTGTACGAGCTATTTTTTCAAGTTCAGTCTGATGGTCATCCATTTGGTAATATTCGATTACCCGCTTCAAGTCCTCCTTGGTTCCATCATATGTTATGTAATGGATACCGGGAATGAGCCCCCAATCCCGATAGGCAGGCATATCCTGTCCAATGTAGGCGCAGCCGCAAGCCATTCCCTCCACAAAGCCTATTCCAGGAATCCCCAAAATTTCTTCACCAACAATGCACATCTTGTAGTTGTTAAATGCTTCTACCATGTCAAAGGAGTAATACTTTTTCTGCTTTCCGACATGGGTTCTATTATATATTTTCTTATATAATTTAACAGGTAGAATATCTGTTTCGTTAACTTTTTTCCCGGCGTCATCTTCCAGATAGTCACTACTTGTACAGTACACTGTATCTTTAAAAAACTCTGGATTATCCTTAATCTGCTTTCGTGTCGGTTGGTCACAAGCGTCTCCATAGACAGCCAGAAATTCTTTATGATTTTTATAAGTGATTGTACCAGTAGCAAACGCCATATTTTTTCTTTTTTCAAAGGGCACCTTATTTTGAAATCGTTCTGCATACACAAAGGGATGTGTCACCCATGGTTTATCCACATGGTAATATGTACGATATAGTTCACAGTTTTTCTGTAAATCAACTTCCCCAAATAGACAGCTTACATCTGAATTGTTAATTATTTCATCTTCAGTTGCCAAACCATGGAAATGCAACATACTCAACGCTTTGAACGCATGCACCCCAGACATTTGACGATAGTTATCCGCACATACATTGTATAGAATGACTATGTCGTCCTTTTGAATTTGGGATATATCTTTTATAATTGTAATATCTCCAGCTGCAATTCCATTGACTTTCATAGTTTTTCTATTCTCTGCAAAACGAAAGATATTAAGTAACTTCATCAACATTTCGTTGTCATTCCTCAAAATTGAAAATCCTCTATCATTGATGTAGTTACACACTTCATACTCCGGATTCTTCAGTAGATATTTTAACAAATATCCATGTTTGATTGCAGCTGAATATTTAAATAGATACACTGACGCAGATTTTAGAAGCATCCAGTCGGAATGAAGATTGACAAAAACAATCCTTTTCCTGTCATTCATTGGACAAAATCTCCTCCATTTCATTCACCATATGATCTACGCTAAAGTTATTGAGTATATCATTTTTCACGTTTACTTTGATTTTTCCGTCTAGAATTTCACATATTTTATTTGCCCAATAATCAGCACTTTCCTCTAAAGGAAGATATAAACATCCCCCACAGTTTGATTCAACGGCCGTTGTATTAGATACAACACATTGTAGACCCGCAGCTTGTGCTTCAATTAAAACTATAGCTAGCCCCTCAAATATACTTGGTAGAAGAAATATATCGCAGCTTCTCAAAATATCGGGAACATCTTCTCTTACTCCCAACAAATGCACGTTGTCCTCTATGCCATACTCTTCAATTTTATTCTGAATCTCATCTTTCAACTCTCCAGTCCCGACCCATATAAAATCACAATCTTTTCTAATGTTTAATAAAGATTTCATAATTTCTACAATAAAAAAAGAGTTTTTCTGATAGGTCATTCTACCAACAGTACAAACGTTCCATCGTTTGGATATTCCTAATTCTTTTTTCTTAACTTGCAAATCTAAATAGTTGCTGTAAGCTGAGAAGTCGATCCCATTATAAACCACTTTGGAATGTAAATCATTTTTCCATCTCTTTTTAAACAAAAAATCCATTGCTATTTCAGAACATCCACATCGCCGATTTGAAAATGTCCAACATAGCCAACGCATCACGCCTTGATAGAATCTGATTGGCACGGTCCTTCCCTGACTCAATTCTCTCCCCTGTTGAGAATTATGGGAGTGACATTCTCGCACAGGCACACCCGCCAGCCATGCCACCAGCATCTGTGGCCCGTTAAAGAGGTCAATATTGCTCTGAAAGGCATCGTACTTTCCTCTCTTTAATTCTGCGTATAGAAGCTTTAAATGTTTAAGCTTTGACGCACCCCCATGCAAATGACAGGTTTTCAAGATTCGAACACCTGTATCTAATAGCTCTCCTTCCCTTGGAAGCGTTTCGTTTTCGTCAGCTGACAAAACGACGGTCACATCATATCCGTCTTTCACCAGTCCCCTACAAAGATTGATAACAAATGTGTCCGTTCCACCATATGTCATGCTATTCTGCAATATACATATTTTTTTCATTCTAAACCACCAAACAAGAAAGCATATGGAATAGGAGCCATACTTCCCGCCGCTCCACTATTTTGCAAAATACAATATAAAACAATGTAAACTCCGAGCAACATCACAGCAAGCCGTCTACTTCGTTTTGTAAAAACAAAGACCATTTGAGGTAGTAATATAATTTGAACCACATCGAAATAACTAGCAATCCGCTTTACAAATGCATTCTGAAAGCCCAAAAGCATAAAAATGACTGCAATAGCATAGAGGACAATCATCAACTCATTTCTGGCATCTAGGTTAATAAGTTTTCGTCTACACACTAGAAAGATAACCAGCCAAAATAGCATCAGATAAAACATGTAATTGTTCGTTCTAACAACTGAAGTAGCATAATCCTCAAATCTTTCTCCACCGAAGGTGGAAATAATATCCGTAAAAAAGATAAGAAATACAAACGCTCCCCCTATTGCACAAAATTGCTTCCACCCCGCTAATCTTCCCTTATGATCCCAGCACAAGTATATAGGCAAGAATATGAGCGCGCTGGAGTGAAACAAGAAAGCAATGGCTACAAACAACAAGAATTTAAGGGGTTTTCGATGGAATACATAAGTTAATGAGTATAAGCAAAAACTAATGGCAATCCCTTGCTTTATTGCGCTAAGACCGGTGAAAAACAGGGAGAATCCCGTTACAAAAATCGCTAGTGGAATGAAATATTCTCGTGTATCCCATTCTTTTTTTAAGTAAAGAAACGCAGGCACAAAACAAAGCGCACTAGTAATCCCCAAGTACAGAAATTGGGAATTCAAAGACTTCGTAATGAGTAACACAAGATTTAACCCTATGGAGTCACCAAACTGATATCCACTAAATATTTCAAAAATAGATATACCTGGATCAAACAATTCATATCCCAACACATAGCTTCCATAATCCCATCCAACATTATAGCGGAATGCTGAAATCAGAAATGGAAGTAGGGAGGCTAGAACAATTTGAAGCGTTCGATTTCTTACCCTTACTCTTAACACACATGCAGATACTATAAAGATAAATACATACAGTGCAACACTTCCTAAATAAGATAATGATACAACCAATGTTCTCCTCCTCATTCCAAGTAGGCTCATGTTTTAGACCTAATCAATTGTGCGGGAACGCCTCCATATAATCCAGCTTCTGTAATGTCCTTATTTACCAAGGACATACTACTAACCTGTACATGGTCACAAATCGAAATTCTTCCAATTGCATTTGCTCCCACCCCAAAAGACACATTATTTCCTATAGTTGGTGCCCCTAATGGTTCGGAACCACTTCCCTTATTTCCAATGCAGTTATTTCCATAAAATTCACAATCATCCCCTATCACCGCACCTGCGTTGACAACGATGTCATTATGATAAATTCTAAGTCGCCGTCCAAATTCATCTGGTCCTAACTCGATATTTAACTTTTTCCCCAATATGTTTTTCTTTCTTAAATATATAATCGCCAGTAACTGGTGACACAAACCGGTATGGGCTTTGTGATACCCAAGCTTCCTACATACAATAACGTATTCTCCACGTTTATAAAGCGGATTTTGAGTTATTCTACGGTACAAGCTTTTTTTCATTTCTTTTCCAAAATAATACTGCTTGTCTTCTTTGATTATCTCTCTTAATTTATTATC
This sequence comes from Pseudoflavonifractor sp. An176, assembly GCF_002160435.1. NCBI lineage: Bacteria > Bacillati > Bacillota > Clostridia > Eubacteriales > Oscillospiraceae > Pseudoflavonifractor > Pseudoflavonifractor sp. An176. The sequence continues at coordinate 92,556 of NZ_NFKO01000001.1, forward strand.
CATAAATCATTCTCACACATCTTCTATACTTTATCATTTTCTAGTAAAATTCAAAAGTTTCATTGCATAAAACAGTTTATGTCTTAAGCAAAACAAAGCGATTCTTCCTTTGTAATATAGCGGCTTGTAGTAACACTTTTGAATTGCTGTTTGAATATATTCCTTTTCCAGTTCCATCTCAATATCGCCCACTATCTTTCGATAATGCTCCTGCCTGTTGAACTGTGTCAACGCTGCTATAAAAAATAAATGGCAAACACAACGGTACACTTGCAGTTCCATTTGGACATTGTTTGAGGCAAGTTCCATAAGAATATGCGAGATTAATTCTGGAGATCTCATGCTAAATGCCTTTTTACTTTTTGTCATAGATTGATCATTTTGTCTATAGTAATAAAGGCAATCATTCATGACATACATATTTTTAGCCCAATATATAATCTGCCTTGTACATGCCACATCTTCCCCAATGACAATTCTATCATCGACCTTATCTTGACAAGTTCTATACAAATCTCGTCTTACTGCCTTGGACCAAATAGATGGAGGAAAGTACTCACCAGTCTCTGCTTCGATCAAAACAGGGAAAATCTCATTTTCTATTTCCTCTCTTGAATAGTACTTCGATGTATATTGACAAGAGACTTCCTCCTCTCTATTGCCCCAATGATATATCGTTCCAAAGCAAATTACTTCCGGCTCATATTGTTCTGCAATCTGAGCTATAGCATCAAAATAACCATCTCTAATCCAGTCATCTCCATCTACATTCACAATATATTTACCAGATGCAACTTTACATCCCGCTTTTCTCGCACTAACAAGACCACCATTCGCTTTGTGAATAACCTTAATTCTGTCATCAGTCTTCGCATATTCGTCGCATATCTGTGGACATCTATCTAAAGAACCATCATCAACAAGAATAAGCTCATAGTCCGTAAACGTCTGGTTGAGTATGCTTCCGATACATTTGTCAATGTATTTTTCAACACCATATATTGGTACAATTACACTAAATAATGGTTCCATCTACCACACTCTCCTCATTTTCATCACTCAGTTTCTTACTCTGATTTCATCATTGACGCGTTCATGGAGCTGTGTAATTCTGGGTTAATGCCACTCATAACCTTATCCGCTTCTCTGGTGCCATATGGCACAAATTCCATAAATAACGGTTGCCAAAGCAATTCTAAACATTGTCTAATAATTTCCCCTTGCGACCATATATTTTTTCACACAATCTCTCACTGTCAAAGTGTGTCCGCACAAACTCCACGCAAGCCTCTTCCATCCCATGAGTTCCGTCTCCACGAGTGCGCTCCATAGCCTTTCTCAACTCGCTTACATTTTTGACTGGCACGACAAGCGCCGTCTTACCTGGGTCAACCGCATCAATGGGCCCTGGAATATTGCTGACTATAGCCGGAGTTCCCATAGCTGCCGCTTCAATGATTACATTGCCAAATCCCTCTCGATAGCTGGGTAACAGCAGTACATCGATGGCAGCAAAATACCGTTCTACATCGGTTACCGATCCTTGAAATATAACATCTGGATGAGACTTTGCTTTTTGAAGCAGTTGTTGCTCCAAGGTGTCCAAACCTTCCTCCGCTCCGACAAGTAGAAGTTTTGCTCCCGCTTGACTGCTCAGAAATGCTTCCAAAATTTCGTTAACACCTTTATCTTTTGTGATTCGTCCCACAAAACCGAATACAAAATCATCATTCTTAAGGCCCAATGGGGTTCGGACTTCATTTCGCCAGATGTATCTGTTAGCATAGTCAAAGCGTTTCAAATCCACTCCGCCTGTGCTACCATTCCATACAACCGTTGCCTTTTCGGCTTCAAAAACCTTTTCCTGAATTCCAAGTTTCAGGTTCGAGTCACTAACACATTCAATAGAGGTTGACAGCATACATGAAATCTTTTCAATTCCCTTAAGAAAGGCTCGTCCAATTCCGGATGCCCCTAAATATCTGAATCCCATAAGATGATAATTTCGCCGCTTAACACCGGCCAGCTTTGATGCAATAGATGCATACAACGCAGCATTCGGTGTGGAGTATTGAACAAGGTCAAATCTGTTGCTTTTCATGACATTGTACAGTAACTTGATTGCCTTCAATGAGCCAAACAGAGAGAAGCCTCTGGGCATATCCACAGGAGTATAACAAATATTATCCCCCAGGTCCTGTTGTAGCTTATCGTCCTGTCCACACACAACCGTGATGTCATACCCATGTTCCGCCAAATACTTCAGCTGTGGGATGAAAAAGGCTCTAATTGTAGTAGGAATCGTAACTACATAGCATATTTTATTTCTTCTTTGCCGGGACTCCAATATAGGTCCCCCCCTCTACAATATCTTTGCACACCACAGCACCAGCACCAATCATGCAGTTGGCACAAATGTTCACATTGTTGCTCACAGTCGCACCGGTACCCACCCAGGTGTGATGTCCGATGCAAACCGTACCAGCCACATGTGTACCAACCGAAACATGTACATAGTCCTCAACGATGCAATCATGGTCGACCGAAGAACAGGTATTGATAATACAACCTTTTCCAATCCTAGCACCGGGATTTATCACCGCACCTGCCGCCACCACAGTTCCCGTTCCAAGCTGAATATCCTCCGCCACCACTGCACTGGGGTGGACCAATACCGGAACGTACTTCTCCTCTCGCTCCAGCTGTTCCAGCAGACGGCTGCGCACCATTGGATTTCCAATAGCGACAAATGCATGGCAGTTGCACTCGAAAATGTTCTGTGTTACTCCGACAACAGGATAAGTACCACAGTAGTCTACCTCTGGATTGTCATCAAAAAACACGATCTCTTCATATCCCAATTTCTTGGCAATATCCGCAACCACTTTCCCGTGGCCACTGGCACCAATAATCCCCAGTGTTTTCATTTACTCTTCACTGTCCCTTTGAACTCTTCCATCGTAGCCGCCGTCTCCGAATTGATTCCTTCTCGTTTGACAAACGCCTTCAGTACCGTACCCAGAATGATTTTCACATCCCCCACAAAGGTCACATGGTCTACATACTCCACGTCCATGCGGAACTTCTCTTCCCAGGACACGCTATTGCGGCCGTTGACCTGTGCATAGCCAGACAGACCTGGACGCACCTCGTGTCTACGCTTTTGCTCCTCATTGTAAAGGGGCAAATACTTCACCAGCAGCGGCCGAGGACCAATGATAGACATGTCTCCCTTGAGAATATTGAACACCTCAGGCAACTCATCCAAGCTGGTGGAACGCAGCAACTTACCAAACTTGGTCAAACGCACATCATCAGGCAGTAGCCTACCATTCTCATCTCGGGCATCTGTCATGGTGCGGAACTTATAGAGCTTAAAAATCTTCTCGTCCTTCCCTGGCCGATCCTGGGTAAACAGCACCGGACTGCCCAGCTTCACCCGAACCAAAATGGCCACGATCACATATAGCCACCAAAACACCAGAAGTGCCATCAAAGAACAGAAAATATCTAGAGCTCGTTTAAAAAAGCGCTCATACAAACCATAGGGTGTGTGCTTTGTCTGCACCATACTCTCTCGTCTCTCCTCCATTATGCAAAACAGCTCTTCACGATCTCAATGACCTGGGCCTGTTCCTCTTCGGTCATCTTATTATCACTGGGCAAACACAGGCCACGCTGGAAAATATCCATGCCCACGTCAACGCCAGAACCAGCAATATAAGCGTTGGTATTGGCTCGACCATTGCCCTCACGGGTGACAAAAGCATGCATCCGGTAAATGGGCTGCATATGCATCGGTTTCCAAATAGGACGTCCCTCTGCGTTGTATGCGGCAAGTTTCTCCAGAATCTCAGTGGGGCAGCTCTTCCCCGGTTCGCTGATGTACAGGGCCTCCTGCTCACCGCGTACCTGACGACACATAGCCTCCTCGTTAATCAGCAGGCAAGACAGCCAAAAATTGGGCTCACTGTTTGTCTCGTCATAGGGATTCATGGTCACAGGCAAATCTTTGAACCCCTCTTTGTACCGCATGTAGATGGCCTTCTTCTGAGCAATGTGTTCTTCCAGATGAGGGTACTGTCCACGTACTACACCGGCAATTACGTTGCTCATGCGGTAGTTATAGCCCAGCTCCTCATGCTGGTACCACGGGGCATTCTCACGGCTCTGAGTGGACCACTTGCGGGCCTTATTGGCGGCATGTTCATTATCAGTGAGTAACATACCCCCAGAAGAACCGGTAATGATTTTATTCCCATTGAAGGAGATGGCACGATAGGCACCAAAGGTTCCCGTCTGCCGTCCCTTATATGTAGCACCCAGTGACTCGGCAGCATCCTCAATGAGCACAGCACCATGCTTGTCGCAGATGGCGCGAATCTCATCCACTTTAGCAGGAGTACCATACAGATGTACCAGCACCACTACTTTGACGTCAGGATATAACTCAAAAGCCTTCTCCAATGCCACTGGATCCATGTTCCAAGTATCACGCTCAGTGTCAATAAACACCGGCTCGCCACCCTCATATACCACAGGATTGACCGTTGCACCAAAGGTCATATCAGAGCAAAACACCTTATCCCCAGGCTTTACCCCCGCCAGCTTCACACATAGGTGTAGGGCAGCGGTACCTGCAGACAAAGCCACCGCATAGTTACATCCCACCTTTTCACAGGTCATGCGCTCCACTTCATTGATGTTTTCACCCACCGTAGACATCCAATTACTCTCGTATGCTTCTGTTATGTAGCGCAACTCTTCTCCGTGCATCGTGGGAGTAGAGAGCCACACTTTTTTCTTAAAAGGCTTCACGATCTTCAACGCTCCTTTTGATCTAAGTGCAAAGCACTCCCTCATTTTCTACCATGATCCCTGTGTGATATCATTATATTTCTTTATTAGCATATCACAGGGTATATACAGTTTATTCTACCTTATCCCTTCTCTTTTTACAATACACCCCTCACTCCTCGGTCTGTAGAAATTCTTGCCATCCCTGCCCCGTTTATTGTACACTCCCACAACACTTCGTCTATTTCAAAAGAGCGATTCGACAAACTGCACAATTTCACAGCAATTGCACTGAATATACATTTTGCCATTCGTTTTTAGCTCAGAAAGAGCAAAAAACTCTGCGGTAATACCACAGAGTTTTTTGCTTATACTCCCAGATAGCGACAGAGGATTTTTGTTTTATGATGGAGGCAAAAACTGTGGATACTCCAGATTTCGTATTATAGAGCATTCCTCTTCATAATCCTATTTCCTTAAGCATGAGTACTTCCCGATAGCTGCGGGACGCATCCCCTTGCGTCATAGCTTGTATGGTCGCTACAGAATGCCCCTTTCGGTGCACGAGCCCCCTCCAGCAACGACAAAACCAAGCCACCGGCAGCAGCCAAGAGTGCTTTTCCGTGGGAGAGAAATATTGCACAAGGTATCGTTTTGGCGGAAATAGATAGCTTCTTGTCAATCTCATGCGGTATTTCCATCCCGTAGTATCCGCCCCGCCACGCAACGCCCTTTTGCGATAAATATCCCCTGCATCATGCGTCTCAAAGCCGAAGGTCCCTCCAGCTATGATATACGCCTCCAAATCATTCAAAGTCTGTTCTGATACTATATCATCTGTAGGTATCTCTACAGAAAACCATTGGTGACATAATCCGAACACCGCCAATGTCGTTTTCCATAGTTGAAACTCCTGGAGCACGGACTTCACCCGCTCCCACTCCATCTGGTTAGCCCGCCGATACATAAATGCCGCAATATCAGCTATCATCCGCACACCAGCTCCTGTTGAGCTCAAGTGCTTGGCAATATGGTAGATGAGATAGCAAAAATGGTACTCCCATTCGAGGCAGAGGTATCCGTTCTCTTCGTGGACATGCATCATCGCATCTGAGAACATCGTTGGGTAATCAACTCCATTGCCCAGACTATCCGCAGCGACTCGCGTATGCATTTCAATCACAATGCCATTTCTATTGTACATCCACACCGGCTCTGCGTCCACCTGACACTCATACCCTAGTTGAAGCATCAGTTGATGTGCCTTAGGCCTGTCTTCCCGGCGAATCAGGCAATCCATATCTCCCATGGTACGCAGTTCTGGCACAGGATACAACTCTCGCAGCTGCGCCCCCTTAAAGAAAACTAATTTGACGCCCGCTCTCTTGAAGGTTTCTTCAATTTCCGCTCTGCTAGCCTCCTGAGTTACTGACACATACACGGCAGAGTGATATGCTCTTTGCATATGCCGAAATAGCTCTGGCTTTTGTTCCAACAACTGCTTTCGTTGTTCCCGAAGCATGTAGTACACAACAGGTTCAAGGCTATGGATATGCGCTAGATAAAGCAAGTCCTCCAACTCATCGCTACAATCTGGATAAACACCCTTTCTATCCACCGCAAAATCTCCTACCATACGAAGAAACAAATCCCGAGTTTCCCAATTTATTTCCATGGCACTTTTTCTCATAATGTCGGCCCCTCAATCACCAAAATACCCTTCCCTCGTATATTCGCCTGAATCATCTTTCTTTCCTGCCACTATATCCATACATTCCATAACGGCCATATCCATATTTCCCATATCCATAGCCGTCCCCCCCTCGATTCTCAGGGCATGAGTTAAATGCATATCCCAGAAAAGTAGCCAGTTGTCCGCCCAATGCGTGAATACCTTCCCGAATCGCACTGGCAGGCAGGCGATCATAGCCCACAAGATACAAGACGCTATCCACGTATTCAGCCAGAATGGCCGTATCTTGAAACATTCCACAGGGTGGGCTATCAATTATAATATAATCCACCTCTGCTCGCAAGGACTGCATACAGCGTTTCAGCTCTGAGCTATTGAGTAGTGACGCCGGCTGGTTCAACACTTTTCTTCCTCCCAAAAACAGCAGACCACGCTCTTGCAATGTAGCGCTATTTCGCTCAATTCCCTTCCATACAGCTGCCATATCCGACTCTTTACAAGCCTCCATCAATCCGTACTCAGCCGTGAGGTTTAGAAGTTGCCCATCCTGCTGTTTTCTCAAATCGCCATCTACCAAGAGAACTCGGGCACCGTCTATGGCCAATTGTCCAGCCAGATTTACCGCTGTTACAGATTTTCCTTCCCCAGGAACCGTACTGGTAACCAATAGCACCTTTTGATTCTTGGACTCCATTGCCTTCACAACTCGATTTTTCAGCACACGGATACTTTCCGTATAGCCGTGGGGCAGAGATGGATTAAGAAAAGAGAGCTGCATCGTACGTTTTTTTGTCCGCGCTTTTACATGGACCCGAGGTAGCATGGCCAGACACCGCATACTGGTGATCTTCCTCATCTCTTCCTTCGCGCACACATTTTTGCGAAAGATTGCCAACAATAACAAAATCGCCATTGAAAGCAACATTCCCAGGCCAGCTCCAAGCAAACAGCTTTTCCCTATGCTGGGCCGATTATACGGCTCACTAGGAATCTGAGGCTGTGTCAGCATGGAAAAACTAATATCCCCTAGCACAAAGTGGGCCGCTTCTGGATAGATTTCAATCGCAGTCGTTAAGATCGCGTACGCATCTTGTGGACTAGAGCTTTGCACCTTCATGGTCACCACATTGGAGCCCGAAATCGTCTCCGCTGTAATGGTTCCATTCAAGTTATTTGTCCCCAGATGTTCCAACAATACGCTGCGGAAGTACCCACTCTCCAAAATATAAGGGAATGTCATAGACAACTGGTCAGCTGTTCCGCTGTCATAGTAAAAGCTATAACTTCCACTTTCCTCCCCCGTTGCCACGGTAAAACTAGCACTACTTTGGTACATCGGGCTTCGCAAAACGAAGAGCGCCCCCGTCACTAGCGCCGCACTTCCTAACACCAAAAGCACACACAGCCACCATAAGTGTCGAAAATGTTTTCCCATGTCCAACAATAGTTGTAACAGGTCGATTTCTTCGTCATTATATCGTCCCTGGATCTCACGTTTTATTTCTTCCATATTTCAGACCCTCTCCACCATCCTCAGCCCCGTCTTCATTGGAATATGTTCCATATTTTTCGTATTGATAACCGTAGTGCTTGGAGGACCACTCTTTATGGAATGCATTGAGTATAAAACCAGAGAAATCCGTGTGATTTTGTCGAACAACATCCACTCCATCATTGATATACCGCACATCTGCCCAGTCCTCTCTTACCACCAGAAGCACCGAATCCACAGCCGCCATCCAGATTTCCGCATCTGCAGCTGCCGAAATGGGGGCACAGTCCACAATGATATAGTCCATTTGTTTCTTCCACTCCGTCAGGAGTTCCCGCATACGTCCTTCCCTGAGTGCGCCTCCGGGATCTTTCGCCTGCAAAAACTGGAAGAGCATCCAAAGGCCACTCTTACGGCTATACCCGACGATATCTTTCCAGTCTTTTTCTCCCTCCAACACCCGAGAAAAAGATACCGTGTCATCTCTTCGGACCTCAAACACCTTGTACTGGGAAGGTTTTCGCAGATCAGCATCCACCAGCAACACCCGTTTTTGTTTTTCCGCCAGTGCCAGAGCTAGGTTGGCTGCAGTGGTCGATTTTCCTTCGTTTTCCGCTACACTAGTCACCAGAAGAACCTGGTATCCGTGGTGTCGCAGATGACGCTCCAGCCGGGTTCCGATATTTCTCATGGCCTCAGCAAAATTCATACTCACTTCAGGGGAATTGAGCAAAAAAGCCTTCTTATTCCGCTTTTTCCCTAGGGCCACATTTCTTCGTTCAAAGGGTATCGTTCCCTGAATCGGTCCATCCAACTGGATGCGAGCAGCCTCCGCCGTTTTCACAGTAAATCGAGCAATGTAGCACAACGCAATAAGGAACGCCATTCCCACTGCCCCTACAACCATAAGTATTCCCTGATATTTTAGGAACCACGAGGTATTCGAGGGGGCAAGTGGCACATCCGGCTCCTGTACGATTTGAAGTTCTGCATTGGAGAAAATTTGTTCCGATACCCCTTCATAGTGCTCCAGGGCAGAATTGAGATAGACGTACGCCGGTCTGGGCCGTGCGCTGGTGGCCTTAACCACCAGCAAGTTGGTTTGGGTCACCAGAGAGCAGCTGATTTCACCCTGCACATCAGTTCCCACATCAGCGGCAATTCTTTCACGCAGGGCATCGCTTTGGAACACCTGACCAAATACCTCTGCCATTTGGGAGGCCAGTGACAGCGAGGAGTAAATATTGCTATCTCCCTTCACTCCAATCACCAAAGTGGCGGAAGAGGTATACATAGGCTGGTAGGTGAGGTTGTGCAATCCCACGGTGGCACACCACATGGTGATGACCGCCAATACAATCATCCATAGATTGCGCATCAGGTCGACGCACAGCCCCCGCACACTCACTTCACTCATCCAATGTTCGGTTCGATTCATGCTGCCCTCCCGTCCACAATCACGGTCAACCACGTCTCATAGGAGTTTCCTCGGGCATCCTTCACCTCATAGTGGACTTCATAACAGCCTGCTGCCTGGGTATTAACCTGAGAGGTAATATTCACCGTTTGCAGTTCCAATTCTGAGCCGTCCGCTGCGGTCACGTGCTGTATATACTGGGTTGGCTCCAACGTCTGTCCCACTTCCAGATATACCAGTCCTGTGTTGAGGGAAATGCCTCCATTTCCCGCCTGTGTGGGAATCACATGCACTGGAAGCTGCACCGAGGAACTGTCTCCGAAGCTGTTGCTCACCTCAAAAGAGACGGAATACGTTCCAACCGTTTGAAAATTCAGGTTGGTGGCCGTCCGAACAATCCACTCCGTTCTGTCTCCATCCAGTGCATCTTGGGCCCCAAGAGCATTGACAATATCATTGTAGGAACCCGTTCCCTCTTCGTACACCAAAGGAGTCGTGAGGGTGAACCGAGGGGCATGATAATCCACAAACCGCACCTTTCGGGTCAAAGATGCCGCCTGATCTGCATCATCAAATACCACATAGGTCAGGTTGCACACACCGTCTTCCAGAAACCGTGACAATGTGCTCAGCACCACTTCATCGGTTAAGTCTCCGTCTTCCTCGTCCCAGGCCCGAATCCCCTTCATCAAATCCTGTCTCGTATAGGCGCAGGGCACTTCCACCACATCGGTGTCTGCCGTCAATTGCGGCGCTGCCAAATCTCTCTGCCTCCACGCAATGGTCTCCGAGACCCCAAACAGCCCCACAGCCAACACAGCACAAATCAGCAGCAAAATTCGAATGATTTTCATGGCGTTTCCTTTCTTTCTAGAACCAAGCTGTCTCCTCTGGTTTCGCCTTTCCTAATCTCCCTGCAAAAATTCTTGGATTTCCGCATCATTCACCTCATCAAAACGTCCGTCCTGAACTTTATAGACGCGATGACACATGGATAGGACACTGGGACGGTGAGCTGTGACGATGATGGTCTGCAAAGGGTCACGGCGCAAGATGTTTTTTAACACGCGGCGTTCGGTGGCCATATCCAGCGCACTGGTGGCCTCATCCAACAGGAGCACTGGTGTGCGAAGGAGCAACGCCCGGGCAATGGAAAGTCGCTGCTTTTGTCCCTCCGAAAAACGGTTTCCGCCTTCTCGGACGGGGGTATCAATGCCCTGGTCCAATTTCTCCACAAACTCCCACGCATCCGCTGTTTTCAGCGCCTCGATGATATCCTGGTCGCTGGCATCCGGCTTTAACATACGCATATTATCTGCAATGGTCCCAGAAAAGAGGGTGTTCCCCTGAGGTATGTAGCTAAACAGGCAACGAGTTCCCGCGCTCACAGATTCCGTTTCTCCTCCGGGATTGGCCACCGTAACCTGCCCTTCCTGGGTATGATATAGTCCCAACAGTACCCGAAGGGTTGTGGTCTTGCCCTGCCCTGAGGGGCCGATGAGGGCAATGATCTCCCCAGGTCGGGCCAGCATATCGGCATGGGTATACACCGGATCATTGTCCCCGTATGCCACGCTTACACCCTTCATTTCCACCTGGACACCCGTTTTTCTGGCTCGCTCCAGCATGGTCCGCCCCTTTTCCAGGTCTTCTTCCGACTCTCGAGGTAACTGGACTACCTCCATGATGCGCCCGGCGCTGATACCTGCCCGCATGGCGGTGGGCAGTAGATTCAGCACCCCAGAGAAGGAACCTCGCAAAGAAGAGGCCATGGACACAAAGAGGGTCATGGTGCCATAGGTGATTTGTCCTTGCCACAGGCGAAAGACCGCAAATCCATAACAGGCATAGCCGATGAGCTGGCCAATCAGTCCGGTAAGAATGGTCATCTTGGACTGGAAGGTATTCTGTACCATGGCATATTCCAAAGACTGGTCCTGTACCTCGGTATACTGCTGGATAAAATACTCCACCAGTCCGAAAGCCTTGATCATCTGCATGTTTTGCAAGGCCTCCTGGTTGAATACCGTCTTATGGCTCTGCAGCTCCATCTGCTTCTTCTGAAACTCCCGCATTTTCCGCATGGAAAATCGGGTGCTGAGGAAGGAAATGGGTGCACCAGCTAAGGCAATGAGGGCCATCCACGGGTCATTTTGCATCATCACCCAGAAAGCACCACCAAAGGAGATGAGGATAGAGGCCACATTGGGCAGATAGGTCAAAATGTTGTTGACCACTACAGAGGTATCTCCGTTGATGCGGTATAACAGATCTCCCGAGGGAAACTGAGACAGGTGCTCCCACTCGGTCCGCAGGATTTGCGCAAAAATATCGCTGCGAATTTTGTTGCCCACCTTCATGGTAATGCGCAGGGAGAGCCGGGTACGAAACGCAGAAATCACCATCTGAAACAGGCCCACCCCGGCATAGCCCAGGGCAGAGGCCAAAATTTTCACGGTGCTATCTCCGGTCACCGAGTCCACTAGGTTTCGGGACAGCAGAGAGGTGCCCAACCCCATGAGGGAGCCGGAGGCCCCGATGAGGGTGTATGTTCCGATGAGCAACCAATACTTGCGGACATAGCCACCCATCCAAAGCCATTGGGAGAGCAGCTCTTGGAGTCTGCCCTCCCGAATTCGTGTGATATAGTGTTTGATTGCTTTAATCATTCGTATCAAACAAGGCCCTTTCTACCATGGCTACAGCCTCCTCATCCGGCCGACATTTCAGCAGATACACCGGCACCGTGGACAGCAGGTGGTCCACCGTCTCCATGGCCGCCTCCGCTCCCTTCTGGTACCAGTGGGGCAGGAAGATGTTGCGCATCATCCGCTCAATCATGGCTACACCGTGGAGCCGCTCCAAGGTGTTCTCTTTGGCCTGTTCCAGTACAACGATACCTGCCAATGGAACCTGACGATTCTCACAGTAGGGAGAGGAGCCATGCCAGGGGCATCCGTAGCCTGTAAACGATCCGTCCTTCTCTCCCACCAGGGCCATATCTCCGTTAATGATAATGGCGTCCCGGTACTTCATCCACAACTCTGCCTGGGTAGTCTTGCCGATACCGGAGGGGCCCACGAAAAGAATGCCCTTTCCCTGGTAGTCCACCAGAGAGGTGTGGATCATCAAGCCCCCCCGGGTGGACAGGTGGGTCATAATGGCAGCGATGAGGGCTCCTTCCAAGCCCTCCTCCTTGCCATCCAGCAGGGTAATACAGGCCTCGGTCCAGTCGTGGTTAGCGCTGAGAAGGGCATTTTTACTCAGAAAGACGGCAGGGCCTGGTTGGGGTTGAAAACACCTCAAATCATAATTTGATGTCATTTTTTTTTGCACTAAAACTCTTATTCTACTATCCCCATCGTCTTTTGCTTCAAATTTTTCCCATTCCGTAGGGAGTTCTTTGCAATAAGGAATACATATCACTCTGGAGTTAATGCAACGCCAACGGCATATTGTTACGTTCATCATCTAATAAACACGCATATATCCAGGGCAAAATATTCAACAAAATCCCTCCAGTCTGAACCTCCTTGAAATGACATAGCTCTCCTTACATAATCATATAGCTCTTTGTTAATATCACTTTCTATTGTCGTTTCGAGTCCAATTGTAGTGAGGTTTCCATTCTCATCAAATTCGGCGTCAGGATGTTTTCCCGACACCCATGCAATTACATCGTTATCTGTATTTGGAATTGGACTATCTTCTTTAGTGTGAAGCATGTATCCCCACTCACCTCCTTGATAAGGAGTTATGGGATCAATTCTGAATTTTCTGTTGGTAATTCCACCCGGCAATACCCAGGTTACGTTAGTGCTCGGAATCAAGCCTCCCTCTATCCCAGCCTCTGCCGATGATCCCTCGACTGACATAGTCATAATCCCTTGATCCAAGTTATTTCCTCCAATCCCCGTATACTGCACAAACACTTGACCTTCCATATCAATGCTCCTTTTCTCCCCCTTGTTTTTGGGGTAAGTCCATAATTCGTTTCATTTTCTCACAATAAGTACGACTCAACCGTCCCAGCCCACCGCTGAAGCAGGCCAGATGGGCCAGACACTTCCGGCACCGAGTGCGATAGTCACAGGTATAGCACTCCTCCGGCCACCGCAAGCCTTCCCAGAAGTCCAGTAACTCCTGCCAGCATTCCTTCAAGTCCCGACCCACTACAGACAGGTTCGGCTCATTCAAAAACAGGCAGAACCGCATGTTTCCGTCCCAACTGATGTTAAAGGCGGTGCGGTAGCCCGAGCACAATTTGGCGGGGATATCCTCACTGGCGGGCTTCATGCTGTTCCACAGCTTGGACAGCTCCTCCGCTCCCGTCTCATCCCACATGGGGATGGCGCAGGTTTCGGCCTCACTGTCCGCCCCACGGAGCGAAGGGTAGCAGGCGGCACTATAGTACCACGGCAGCTCGTTCGACTTGGCATAGGCGGCAATGCTCTGAGCATCTTCCCGGTTTTGCTGAATAAATGTGGTCACCAATTGGATGGCATGCCCCCGTTCCTTCAATGCCTGGATGCCTGCATCCACTCGGGTAAAGCCCCGCTTCACCCGACACACCTCCCGGTATACCTGGTCATTGGAGCCATAGAGGGTGATTTTCACCATCTCCGGCGGGTATTCATCCAGCAGGTCTAACAAATCCCCAGTCAGCTGGGAGGCATTGGTCTGCAACGTAAGCCGAAACCCCATCTGAGCCAGTCCCGTCCAGATGGCCGGAAAGTCCGGGTGACAGATGGGATCTCCGCCGGTGATGCATAGCTCCAGCACACCCATATCCGCCGCCTGTCGCCCCAGCTCCAGCCACTCCTCTCCGGTCAGTTCCCGCCCATCTCCCACATAGGAAATCCGCTCTGGCGGAAGGTGAACGTAGCACATGCGGCAGTTGAAGCCGCAGCGGGGCGTCAGTTCAAAGGTGGCCTGTATAGGGGTAGCATTTTCATAGGCACGATGGTGCATCTGGGCCATTTTGACCATGCCAAACGGCGTTCGATTCATCATGTACCCTGTTCCCCTCCCAGCTTATCCTTAAATCCGTTCGGTACCTGCACCTCTACCGACCCCAACATGGGCTCCGGCCTGCCATTGTCCAACATATAGTTCCCATCCAGCAGATTCAGGAATCCCTGAATATCTGCCCGGGCTCGTGGCTCGTCTACACCAGAGAAATGTCCCAGCACCAACTCCACTAAGGAATCCTCTGTGAAGTCGCTGTCTTTCATCTGTTCCCACAACCAAGCTGTGGACGGTGTCACCTGCATCATAGGGGAAATTTTCGATAGCTTCCCAATTGGTACCACAATGTACTCCCCTGCCACCTTACGCAGCACCAAGTTCTTTTTTAATCGCACTGTGGTCACCTCCTGCATCTCATTATATCACACTTTTCATATTTTTCCACACATATCATACAACATTTGCGTCTTGTTCCTTCCACTCTATATCTCCATTTTTTGTCGAAGAATCAAGCAATCTGCATCAAATATAAAAATTATACCATTGATTCGACTCTCTGCCATCACCCATTTTTTATGGAAAAACGGGTAGCTCTTCTTCCATCATTTACCGAAGCATATGTTTTTTGAAATCTTTTCGACGTGTAATTCCGAGTTTTTCCATTGAGGTTGACAAATAACGCTTCACCGTATTCGGCGATATGTTCATATGCTGGCCAATCTCCTGATTGGTCCATCCCCGGGCCGCCAGCATGGCAATGGTAAACTCCGTAGTGGTTAGATTATCCGCTACATTATTTCCTGTCACTGGGTTGTGAATTTTACGCCAACCGTCAGCAAAGCGACAAGTAATGTTGATAATGCGCTTGAAATCCTCAGGCCATTGGGGCTTTAGGACCGCCTCCAGCATACCTCCCAACAATCCATGATGCTCCCCGAATGCCTCGATCAAATCGTCTGGGCGGGCCAGGGCCCACGCAGCCATTAAATGTTGTTCTGCTCGGGCTACCTTTCGCAGGCTCATGCAGTCCATAACTGCCACCAGATGTAGATAGATAGCGGGGATAGGATAGTTCTGCCCCCCCATAGCTAAGGTGGCCTCTACAATTCCCAAACTGGTCTGATAGTCCTCTCGCAAATAGAGATAGTGGCACAGTACATACATGGCAAAGGCCCGCAACCCCAGGGGCAGAGCAGGAAGCAACTGCTGCAAAGGGGGCAGTTCCTTGGGCAGTGGTAGATGGAGGAGGACCGTTGCCGCAGCAGCTACAAAGGATTCGATGGTCTTGGCCTGAGTCGAAACAGTTTCCTCTGATTCCATGGCCGCCCGAATCTCCCGCAGGGCCATCCTGGCTTGCTGAATCTGCCCCTGTGACAGGTTGGCATATCCATAAATCAGGCAAGCAGACAACCGAACCGCTAAGTCTGGACTTGTCAAAAACAGTTCTGCCGCCTGTGCGGCCTCCTCTGGTCGTCCACTAAAGTAGTGATATTCAGCCAAAGCAATCTTTTTCTTTGGCCCATCTTCCATCATATCGATAAATTCCAAACACTTTCCAGGTTGAAACGGATGGTTCATCAGTGGCATAAGCCCCTGGAGCGCCTCTTCCTCACAGGAATATGCTCTGGAATCTATGTGTCTCTCCTTCCGCGGATCTCTGGGTTTGACGGCATGGGCCGGAATCCCCCATGCGACACCAAACTTTTTAACCCCTTCAATCCGTCCTTCTGCACAGTATTTCTGCACCATACGATTGGAAACTCCCCACTTTTTTGCAGCTTCTGTTACAGTGATATACTCCATGAGGCCTTCCTTTCTCCGCGAGAATTTGTGTTCGCACTTGCGCACACTTTTCTCCAATTCAATTTTTGTGCCTTTAAGAGAAAAGCAAATGTTTTCAGCCGCTATTCTTATGATATCTAACCATTGTTTTCAGTTTTCTCATCATATTCCAGACCTTCATTACAGTCGCTATTCCGTCACAGGTATTTTCCCAAAGCCGCAGGGATCGCTAAAAAGCACAACCCATCCACGGGCCAGCGCACTGGTAATCTTCTGTTTCAACGCCCGAGGTACGATAACGGTATGCTCCATGCGCTGCACTCCCTTTCTTTGCATAGGATTTTATTATATTTTACCACTTGTTTCTATCTCCTGTAAATCACCCGAACGTATGATTCAAGTGGTACAACGAAGCCCCTTCCAACCGCCAAAAGGGCCTGGCGGAATGCACTGCATCCACCAGGCCCTTTTCTTTTGTTGTGCGTTTTATTGCTTACTTCAGGCCGTTCTCATAGGCCTCGATCATCTTCTTGACCATCTGGCCGCCCACAGAACCGGCCTGACGGCTGGTGAGGTCGCCGTTATAGCCGGCCTTCAGGTTCACGCCCACCTCATTGGCAGCCTCCATCTTGAACTTATCCATGGCCTCACGGGCACCGGGAACCACCAGCTTGTTAGAACTATTGTTGCTAGACATATTGTTGTCCTCCTTCAAACTTGTGTTGGATTTGGAATCCGAGCATAGTTTGAGCAGACAGCGTTTTTCTATTCGCCATTTTATCTGGAAAAATTCAGCATTCAAACCAATGGTTCTATGGGAATATGGGCTCTATTTAGTCCCCTTGTGTCAGCAGCGCGAAGATATTGGTTTTCCCCACAGTCCGCACGGCCAGCGCACAGCCTGCCAGATAGCACAGCACAAACACAGCAATCGCCAACCAAACCATGGGCTGCCCGCTCCACACGGAGACAATCAGGCCGCTGATCAGGCTGCCCACCAGGCACAGCCCCACCTGTTCCAGGAAGAAGGAGCCAAACACCAATTTCTTAGGGGCACCCATGCCCCGCATGATGGCAAACTCCATGCGTCTGCCGTTGACCATCAGCCAGGACACCACAAATCCCAACACTCCCATCAGGATAAAGAGCACTGGGAACAGGATTTGTCCCAAGGTGATGTAGCGGTTCAAGGCCTGCACCGTCTGGTTAAAGATGTGGTCATTGAGCACAACCGTAACCCGGTTGCTTCCATTGCTCCCCGGCTGGTTATATCCCTCCTGGGCGAGATATTCCCGGAACGCCTCCAGATGATAGGCCGAGCCCAAGGTAAAACAAGCGCTGGGGAAGCTACCAGAGGGCGGAATGCTCTCCCGCTGGTCCTCGGTATCCCAAGGCGGCAAACACCAATAGCTCAGGGGTAAATAGAGATTATCCTCTCCGCCCGCCGGGTTGAAGCTGCCCACAATTTTCACCGGGACTGCCCCATTCAGCATCTCACAGTTGACCGGAATCTCATCTCCCAAACTCAAGTTTTGCTCCTTCATCCAGCGCTCACTGGCCACACAGGGCCATGGGGTCTGAGACCAGTTTTCATGATAGCTGGGATCGGCCAAAAAGCTCTCGTCCCATCCCTCCAGCCAGGTGACGCTTGGCACCTCTCCGTAGATAAACTCCGGCGCAACTTGCAGCCCGTTGAGGAATACCATGGAAGACTGGTCCTTGATCCAAGCCTCTTTGCGATCTGCCCCGTAGTCGTTGTTGGCAAATTGGGGCATCTCACCCTCCAGCCAGTAGTGATAGGTGACGTTGACTTCGATGGAAGAGAGCATCCCGGAGTTCCATATCTTCCACGGATTGGCCAAGACCAAGCCCGTGTACTGTCTTCCGTTGGTGGAGGTAAACTGGCCTGTGATGGTGGTGTTCTCATAGAGGGTGGCTCGTTGATCCGCCCATCCCTGGGCAGTGGCCATCAAAAAGCCCAGGAACGCAGACAACACCAGAGAAACCACCGGCACCACTAGGGAGCGCCAACCGCCCCGGCGAGCAGAGAGATAGGCAAACCGCAGTGCCCCCTTCCCCGCCACACTGGTGGTGCTCTTAGGCACCCGCACCCGGGTTTTACCACGGCGCAGGGTGTTCTTGCGCTGCGCCTGTCCCACAAAGGCCACACACAGCACCAGGGCCACACCAAAGACCACCACACCTGCCACCAAGCTGGGCCACAGGGGCAACTGGTGGACCATCTCCACATCCTTCGTGATGCCCAAGGCACCATTGCTATACCGCTGATCTGCGGCATAGAAGGCCGCAGCCGCTTTCAACACCAGCTGCACCAGCAATTGCATTGAAGCCGCAGAGATCACTATTCCTGCCAGCACAGCCACGCCGCACACCAAGGTGGCGCCGGACAGCAGCCACAGACGAATTTTTCCCTTGGGCGTACCCAGAGAGGTCATTACATCCACTGCCTGCTGTTGCCGCCCCACAAAGAGGAACGCGAACAGGAACAGCACGGCCACCACGCCAATCAGCGAGGCAAAGGTGACCCCCTGAGCCGTGGACTCCATGGCCTGCAAGGGCTGGGCTGCGGCAGAATACCCCTGGTCAAACAGCGTGATGCGCACCCCATCGGGGACCAGAGCCTCCATCTGTTCCACGGCCTCTACCGCCAGGTTGTTATCCAGCACAGCCCGGCCCAGCTGATACCCAAACAACGACGTCCGAGGAAACTCCTGTCCTCGGGACACCCAAACACGTCCCTCATAGGTCTCCGCCTGGTTGGCAATGCCCACCACCGTCCACGTTTGAGACTCGCCCGTCTCCTCCAGGGCGAAGGGGTCCTGCTGGGTGGACTCCATCATGGACAGCGGGAGGCTGTCTCCCACCTTCAAATCCAGTTCCTCGGCAATGTCGTTGCTGATCACACACACGCCTTCCTCCCCCGCAGCGGGAAATCGTCCGTCCAGAAGATAGAGCATTCCCTGCTGGAAGGGCTCCAACGCCCCAATGTCATCGCTGGCGTCCACACGGATATAGTTGTTGCCTAACTCATACTTTTCCGCGTACTCAGCAAAAATTCCCTCATGGAGCACCGGGTCGTCATAGCTGTCAAACGCCACCCATGGAGACGCTTCACAGCCCTCATAGAAGTCCGTCACCACCATGGCACGGTTGGAGCTTCCGCTGTCAAAAATTTCACCGTGCAGCAGATACCGCCCATCTTTCTCCGGAACAAATCCACTGTCTCCGGGATCAATCTGGATGGCAACACCGCTCTTTCCCTCATAGGAGTAGAGGTTCTCGCCAATAATGCCAATGTAGCCCATATCTGCCATGTACAGGCCGGAGAGTTCCTCTGTCTCAGCGTTATAACTGAAATAATTTCCTTGCTCAAAGAGAAACGAGATGTCTTTGTTCACACCTCGGGTCTCGTCCACCAGTGTGACTCGAGTGCCCATCGTACAATAGACATCGGGCAGGTTTTCTGTATCCACCGTTTCCACAGACAGGTCCACGAAGGGAATGTTCTCCCAGATCTCACTGCCCAGCTTCACGGTAGCCGCACTGTTATTCGCATTCAGGAAAAGCAGGTAGTTGTCCGGCAAGTCATTGGAGGACAACACCCCCCACACCTGTTCTTGCTTGGCCACCAGATTGAACACCGCCACTACCAGTTGGTTCTCATAGGGCACGGTACTACCCCGCCGCTGGTATCCATCCGTAAGTGCCATACCCCAGCTGGTGGTCTCCCACAACTCCACACCGGGAACCTGATCAATATCTCCCAGCTGGTTCAATGCCTCTCGGGCGGCCTCGTCTGCTACATACTCCTCCGGGTACTGGTCTCCCATGTACTCCACCACAGCAATGGATGTGTACATCTCCTCCATGCTCTGCAAGGTCAGGGTACAGTAGCTCCACAGGCCCAATCCCAGCCCCAACGACAGGGTCAGAACAAAAATCAGGAGGGTAAACAGCACTGTTTTCCCTTTGGAACGCACCGTGCTGAGGATTCCGTTTCGAATAATCATCTGGCATCCTCCTTCAGCCCACCACCTGACCGTCCCGCAACTCCAGGACGTCGTCAGCCTTCTGGGCCAAGGTGCGATCATGGGTGACAATGATGACACAATATCCATCTTCATGGGCGAGCGATTGCAGAATGGAGAAAATGTTCTCACCGTTTGCCGTATCCAGGTTTCCGGTGGGCTCATCGGCCAGCATGATCTTTGTCTCCATCCCCAGGGCACGGGCAATGGCCACCCGCTGCTGCTCGCCGCCGGACAGCATGGTGGGATAGCGGTCCAATACCGTGGCAGGCAGTCCCACTCGCTCAATCAAGGCTTTCGCCTTTTCCAGCGCCTCTTTGGGGCTCATCCCCCGCAGCTCCATGGGGTACATCACGTTTTCCGCCACGGTGAGCAGCGGAAACAGCCGGAAATTTTGGTAGATCACCGCCACCTTCTCCCGGCGGTACATCTCCAACTGCATCTGACTGGTGGCCACATCGTGGCAGAGCACCTCTCCCTGGGTGGGCAAATCCAACCCGGCCATCAGAGAGAGCAGGGTGGTTTTACCACTGCCCGACTTGCCCACGATGGCATACACCTTCCCGGCGTCAAAGTCCGCCGAGATATCCCGCAGGGCCTCTACCTTCTGATACTGCGTCTGATACGTGTAGTTGACATGTTGAATGCTCAGTGCATGCACAACAATTCCCCCTTTTCTCTCTATACACAGAGCTTACGCTCCATGCTCCACTCTCATAACCGGAAGGCGCACACTGCCCCAGGTCTGCTGAGGCCACTGCACCCGATAGGGTAGTTCCTCTTTCTCCAGGGTAAATGCAATGGCGTGTTCCAGAAAATCATGGCGCTGCTGCTTGTCTCCCACAGGCTCCACCACCGCCAGATCAGCGCTGTATGTGCCAGACACCAGGGCATCCGTGTCCAGCGTCAGGGTGAGCCTCTGTTCCGCCGTTCCATCACTGGCAAACGGCTGAGATACCGCCGTGGCCACCGGTGTTCCCCGGGCATTGGCCACGGTCAGCCGAAGATGCAGCCCTTTTCTCGACTCTTTGCTGCTCAAATCCAACTGTAGGTTGAGCCAATGGTCCTTCTGGCTCACCCGCGCCCGCTGCATCCGCACCAGCTGCGCCGTTCCCTTCCGGGGCACATCGGTGAAATCATAGCTGTCTTGTACCGTCAGGCGCTGCATCATATAGTGGTCAATCCCCTGTTCCACGTCGCCGTCGTACACCACCCGTCCGCCGTCTAGCACAATACAGCGGTCACTCAGGCTGCGCACAGTATCCATGTTGTGGCTGACCGCCTGGGTCTGGACTACCTCAGGGCTAGTTGTTTGCTCTTGGGGCTGGGGGCTTGTGCAGGCCGTCAGGCATAGAACAAACGTTAACATCCCCAACACCACGCCAAGCTTTTTTCTTGTCATCCTTCTCACTCGAAGTCAGTCTCCCCACCAGGCACATCCGGATTAGGGTCAACAATCACTCCAGATGTACGCATCAGATCCTCGTCCTCAAACTTGGTGATCTTCACTTCGGGCTCCATAAACAGCTTCTTCATAGGTGTTAGCTCCTTACTCAATCAAAATATTTTGTCCCTCTGGTCTGGCATAGTCGTCAGCCATCAGCTGTGAGCTGTCCCTAACTCCTTGATTTACCATCGGTACACTGGGATTTATCATACCCAGTCCCCCCTGTTTTGTCAAACCGGAATTATCAGATTTCATTTTTTGTGGTTTCACTCTGTTCCACATGGCAACAATCGCATAAATCCACAGCATCCTATCTCAGACATAGGGGAAAAGCCCAAGGATTTATAAAAGGCAATGGTTTTGGGCGTATCATCTGTGGCCAGTTCCATCTGCCGCACATAGCTGAATCGGTCCAACACCGCTTGCAGTAGCGCCGTTCCAATTCCTCTTCTCTGATACTCCGGGAACACCAGAATATCCTGTACAAACACGATGGTATATCCGTCCCCCACAGTACGAATCAGCCCCACAAGCTGCCCATTTTCATATGCCGCAAGGGTCAAAAGAGAGTGTTCAAATCCCTGCCGCAATGTGTCCGGGGCATCGGTGTAGGCCGTCCAGCCTACGCTGGTATACAGGGGCAAAATTTCCTGTTCGTTGTAAGTTCGGTATTCTCTGATTTCCATGTCAGTAACCTCCAGTTTTTCGTTTTTGGATGTTACCTGTTCAGCGCAATCTCATTTCACACCCTCCATTTATTCATCCGGTTCGTCCAATACCCACGGCAACGTCACGAAAAACTCCAGATCAAAATGGGGCTCTGGAAATCCCGGAGCGCCATATGGGTACGGGTTGTGGCCACACCCGCCCCCTCCCCAGGAATATTCCTCAAGATCTTCCCGTTCCTTTTCAAGCATTTGACCAGCAACGCGATAACTAATCTCATACAAATGGCCCTTCTCATTGTGGTCCAGTTCACACACATAGGTGGCCTTCTCCGGCACAATGGAGAATTTGTCCAGCAGTTCCATCATCGAAGGCAGAAGAAGCCTCTGTTTTGCCAACGCCAAAAAATTGCGGCAATGACCACATGTACACGGCCACTCTTCCGACTGGCTGTACCACTCTTTGGTGCGCTCCAAATCTATCACGACCTCAGAGCCCAGTATCTCTCCTCTGTATTGACTCATAAGTCACCTCCTGGATTTGCGCTGCTTACCGTGATGCAAATTATTTCTATCATTTTCAATATAGCACATAGCAACAGGAAAGAAAAGCAGCTGTCTTCTCTTGCCGCTCTTCCCAGGTACCTATATAATAAAGGACAATCAATCCTGTATGGATACAAGGAGGAAGACCATGAACGTCACCTGCTTTGGCGACTCCAATACCTACGGCTATGACCCCCGCTCCTTTCTGGGTGGACGGTATGACCCAGATCACCGCTGGGTGGATATTCTGGCTGCGGAAACCGGCTGGACTGTATACAACATGGGGCAAAATGGCCGAGAGATTCCCACGGCTCTCCCTGCCCTTCCGTCTGACACCGATCTACTGATTCTCATGCTGGGCACCAACGACCTGCTTCAGGGCCTCAGCCCAGAGATGGCAGCGGAAAACCTGGAACGTTTTCTTCATAAAATGCCGCTTTTTTCTGAACAGATATTGCTCATCGCCCCGCCGCCCATGGCCCTGGGGGAATGGGTGCCAAACCAGCGACTCATTGACCACTCCCGTACCTTTGCCCAAAACTGTGCCGCACTGGCCCAGCGACTTGGTATCCACTTTGCCAACGCTGGAGACTGGAACATTCCCCTGGCTTATGACGGCGTTCATTTTACCCAGGAAGGCCACAGAGCCTTTGCCGCTGGACTTTTGAACGTACTTTCAACGCTCCCTTTCTGAAAAGGAATTGTCTTTCTCTTCAAAACACCGTATAATGGCCATAAGACACATCATAAAGGTGGGATTACAATCATGGCGAGAGTATCCACAAAAGAGAATAAAAATATTTACCACAAGACCCGGGAGGCACTGCATCTCACCCGAGAAGCGGCAAGCGAATTGCTGGAGTCCATTGCACCGGAACGCATTGAGCGGATTGAAAACG
This sequence comes from Pseudoflavonifractor sp. An176, assembly GCF_002160435.1. Taxonomy (NCBI): domain Bacteria; kingdom Bacillati; phylum Bacillota; class Clostridia; order Eubacteriales; family Oscillospiraceae; genus Pseudoflavonifractor; species Pseudoflavonifractor sp. An176. The sequence continues at coordinate 116,311 of NZ_NFKO01000001.1, forward strand.
AGCGCTGTTACCCCCATCCGGATGAAGTGCTGATTATGGCCAGGCAGTACAAGCAGCCCAACCTCTGCAACTATTACTGTGCCAATCAGTGCCCCATCGGGCAGCAATATGTGCCAGAAGTAAAGGTTAAGGAGCTATCCCAGATCGTTTTGGAGATGCTGGCCTCTCTCAACTCCATGAATAAGCGGAAGGACCGTCTGATTGAGATCACCGCAGACGGTATGATCAGCGACGACGAGCTGACCGATTTCATCTTCATCCAACAGGAATTGGAGCGCATTTCTATCACGGTTGAAACCCTCCAGCTCTGGGCAGAGCAGATGCTGGCCACTGGCGCCATTGACGCCCAACAATACCACATGTGCAAGGAGCGGCTGGACAAGTCAAAGAATTAACCGGGCAAATTTTCTATCACAGGGGAAATAGACCGCTTTAATTTGCGGTATCTGTCATGGTATCCGCTTCACCCGAATGGTAGAATATCTCCGTAACCGGAGATCGCACATTCTGAGATGTCCCCCCTCTATACGTGCATGGGAGCCGGTTGTTACACCGGCTCCCATGCACCATTCTCTCATATTTTCACCCTGAGGGCCTCACAGAATTGTGAGGCCCTTTTTGCAACTCCCACAAAACATAGAAAGTAGGATGAACAACCGTATGGACGACGGCATAGGCACGAAAAACACACAACTACTCTGGATTCACTGGTCAAACCACGTCATATCCTTCCACGAAGAGGCCGGATATGAGCGACTGGAATTCCCTACCTATGAGAAAAAAATGGAATATGTTTTTGGAAAGACTTCCAATGGTTTTCGCATCCAATGATGGTCATTGGAGTTGCTGCTTCTTAAACATTTTTGATGTGCTGATGGAAGGCCTCCACCGCTGGGGTCAGCGCCTGATCTTTTTTCCAGACCAGCACTGTCCCTGTCTCTATTTCCGGTGACAGAGGGAGAAACCGCAGACCATCAAAGGCCATATTCAAGTCAAAACACAGTGCCGTCCCCACGCCACAGCGCACCATATTGGCCGCATTGATGACCAAGTTGAAGGTAGCTGCAATCTGCAATTTGTCCCAGTGCTCCCCAAACCAGCTGGCCAATTCCCGCTGCACTGTTTCCCGTCCGCTGATCAGCAGAGGAACCCCTTTCAAATCTTCGGGGGTAACTGCCTCCAGCGCTGCCAATGGGGAATCCTCCCGTACCAATACCCCCCAACGGTCTTTCTCCTCCATGCGGCAAAAGGCATACTTTCCCACATCCACCGGCTCTGTCAGCAGCCCCATGTCCAATAGTCCCATGTCCAGCCGTTCCTTCACATCATCTGCGTTAGCGCTGAAAATTCGAAAGCTCACTTTTGGGTAGCGCTCCCGAAAGGTGACAATGGCCTGGGACAAAAAAGACATGTTCCGGGTCTCTCCCGCTCCGATGGCAATCTCCCCCATCAGTTCCGTCTCCCGGGAAGAAAATTCGCGGACCGTTTTATCCGCCAAATCCACCAGTTCCTGGGCCCGTCGGCGCAGAAGCATTCCCTCATCCGTCAAGACAATATGATAGCGACTGCGATAAAACAGCTGTACCCCCAGCTCCTCCTCCAGCTGCATCAGCTGCCGGGAGAGGGTGGGCTGGGTCAGGTGGAGCAGCGCGGCCGCCTTGGTGATGTTTTCCTCCCGGGCCACCGCCAGAAAATATCTCAGAACCCGAAGTTCCATCATTCTCCCTCCTTTTTCTCCATCCTACCACGTCCGTACCCAGCTCACAAGGCAAACATGCTTGCATGGAATAGCTGTACATAGGAAATGAGTATTTTACATTTCTCTAAAAGGCGAAACATGGTGATCTCCGAACCCCGGGGGGCACCATGTTTCTCTTTTCCCAAGAACGGAACGCAGCTTCATAGCATTTTCACCTTCTGTATGCTATAATGGCCGTGAGAACGAGGACAAAAGGAGGTATCTGCCATGGCCTTGGAGAATGGGGAATGGATCATGCGGGGACTGGATTGGGACAACCCCTACCGCATCTGCAGCTGGCAAGAGCTCATAGACTGGGTGGACGAGGTGGGTTTTCTCCCCCTATTTAAAAATGAAATCGACGGGTTCTCGGTGGAAGAGCACACCTCCAACCTCTACTGGTGGAGCGGTGACCCGGAGCAAGACCCCTGGGAGTGGCGGAAGTTCATTGCCCGCAGTGGCCGTGTGGCCTACGGCAAATTCTTCGGCAAAAAGGCCGGGTTCATCTCTAAGGCCTGGTTCCCCCACTTCGCCAACTGGCGGCGGGACGGCTACGACTTTGACAGCCGGTGGGACGAGGAACTGGCCAGTCTGCGCCAGAAGCGCATCATGGACCAGTTTGCCACCCAGGAGGAGCTGTTCTCCTTTGAACTCAAACGCCTGGCTGGATTCGGCAAAGGTGGCGAGAAGAACTTCGAGGGCACAGTCACCGATCTTCAGATGTACGGGTATCTGCTGATTCGGGATTTTCGTCGTCGCCTGAACAAAAAGGGCCAGCCCTATGGATGGCCTGTCTCGGTCTACACCACACCGGAGGCTCTCTGGGGCTATGAGCATATCTCCTCCGCCTACCACCAGGAGCCCACCCAGTCCAGGCTACTGGTTTATCAGCAGGTGCAGAGGAATTTCCCAGCGGCCACCGAGGCCACCCTCCACGCTGTCCTGAGCTGGGAGAAATGAAGGGAGTGAACCAACTATGATACGAGATATCTGCAAAGATGAGACCTTTCTGGCCCAGAAGGCAGAGCCCGCCACAGCGGAAGACCAGTCCGTGGCCGCCGACCTGCTGGAGACCCTGGAGCACCACAAAGAGGGCTGCGTGGGCATGGCCGCCAATATGATCGGCGTCAACAAGCGCATCATTGCCTTTGACAACGAGGGCACCTACACGGTCATGTTCAACCCGGAGATCGTCAAGAAGTCCGGCCCCTATGACGCCGTGGAAGGCTGCCTCTCCCTCACTGGGACCCGCCCCGCCAAGCGGTGGAACTCCATCAAAGTGCGCTGGCAAAACGAGAAGTTCCAGGAACGGCTGAAAACCTTCACCGGCTGGACCGCTCAAATCATCCAGCACGAAATCGACCACTGTGAGGGTATTATCATATGAAAAAGTGTAAAATCACCGTCATGCGCATCACCCAATATCCAGACCTGATGGCCCAGTACGAGAATCCCATCTCCCACGCCTGTGACATGGAAGTAGGACAGGTCTTCCTCGCCAACGGCTGGGAAAAACCAGTTGGCTTTTGCCAAAGCGCCTGGGACACTCTCTCCCCCTTTGTTCTGGCCCTGAGCCATGGGGCAGAGAATTTCTATGACGGCTGGATGAAAAATCCCACGTCCGCCATGCTCTCCTGCAACGATGGCTTTCGTCCGGTGAGTTTTCTGGTGGAAGCCCTGGACGAAGACGCAGAGTGAGGAGGAATCGCCATGTTTGAAAACGAAGGAACCGTGGCCACCGAACAATGGATGAAAACTGCAATTTGCTACTATTCCCGGCACCACGGAAACACCTTGAAGGTATTGGAGGCCATGGCAGAGGAAGGCGAGGTAGATCTCATCGACGTGACTACTCGCCAGCTCGTCCGACTGGAGGAGTATGACTGTGTGGGCTTCGCCTCCGGCATCTACGGTTTTGAATTTCAAAAGGCCGTGGTGGAGTTTGCCCGTCAGTATCTGCCCCAGGGCAAGCCGGTCTTCTTCGTCTATACCTACGGCGGGGCGAAAGGCACCGGCGCAAAAGCGGTGGCGGAGATTGCCCAGGAGAAAGGCTGCCCAGTTCTAGGCGAGTTTTCCTGTAAAGGCTATGACACCTTCGGCCCCTTCAAGCTGGTGGGCGGTATCGCCAAAGGACACCCGGACACCGAGGATTTAAAGCACGCCCGCCAATTCTATCGAGCCATTCAAGAGACCTATCAGCGAGGTGAATCGGTATGAAACTCGCCATCCTCTCCGACACCCACGGCCTGCTGCGGCCCCAAGTGGAGGAGCACCTGAAAACCGCAGATGCCATCCTCCATGGCGGCGACATCAACAAACCCGCCATTGTGGAGCAGCTGCAACAGTACGCCCCCCTCTACATCGTTCGGGGCAACAACGACAAGGAGTGGGCGGAAGACATTCCCCACGACCTCACCATCACGTTAGAGGGCGTCACCTTTTTCCTGGTCCACAACAAAAAAGAGGTCCCAGCGGACCTCTCAGGGGTGGATGTGGTGGTATTCGGCCATTCCCATAAATATGTGCAGGAGAAAAAGGGCAGCGTTCTCTGGCTCAACCCCGGCTCCTGCGGTCCTCGGCGCTTCCACCAGGAAATCACCATGATGATGGCGGAGATCGAAGGTGGAGACATTCAAGTGGAGAAAATTGAGATTTCTCACGAGGAATCATAATCAAGTACAGTTTGTCTTCACACATGCAATTAAAAAGACAAGCAAATAAGGGGGCAGATTTTTGATTTCTTATGAGCCTCTATGGCGCACCATGAAGCAACGAGGTGCAACCACCTACACCCTGCAAGTAAAGGGCGGCATCAGCAGTTCCACCATTCGCCGCATGAAAGCCGGGGACTCTGTGTCCACCCACACTCTAGATATGCTCTGCAAGCTGCTGGATTGCACGCTGGACGATATTGTGGCATATCTCCCAGATGAAGAGGGTACACCCTTTGTCAGAAAAACGGGCAAACATTCCAGGTTCCCTTGGTAGCTTTTTTCTCGTGAGGACGGTATACTGGACATACAAAACGCGGAAAACCAGGAGGAATACACCATGAGTTTGGGAAGCAGTTTATACCACGCCCGGAAAAAGAGCGGGCTGACTCAGGAAAATGTAGCGGAAAAACTGGGGGTTAGCCGCCAGACCATCTCCAAATGGGAGACCAATGAGACGCTGCCCGACATTCGCCAGTCCAAGGGACTGGCCATGCTCTACCACATGACTTTGGACGAGCTCATTGAGTACGACTTTGACGAGCAGCAGGCCCAACAGATGATTGACAGCGTCAGCGACGAGGCCCAGGCCCGCATTGACTGGAACAAAGTGTGGAGCAAGAAATATCCGGTGTTGGCCACCTACCACAAAACGGTACGCATCAACGACTACGCCCCTGCCCTGCGGGAGATGCTCACCCAGCTGCGGGTGGACTACGGCTACAACCACACCGATGCCCTACTAGTCCTCAAAGACATTCTGGCCCGGGTCTGGAAGGGACAGATGTAACCCCTCAGCGATGTCCACCCTGCCGCCGATGGAAGTCCGTCTCAATGGCGTCCTTCCAGTGGGCATCTAAGGGAGCGCTGCACCGGACGGCACTCACCGCCTGACTGATGGTCTCGTAGTTGAGCTGAGTACCCTGGCTGTCACAGTGGTAGTTTACCGCTCGATCCGGGGCAATGCCCAGCTCCCCCGCTGTCTCCACGGCGTCGATGTTGGCCCCCAGAAAAAGAAACTCCCAGCCGTATTGTTTCTTTTGCCGCTCAATCATCTGTTTGACCTGCTGGGCGGAATAGCGGCGGCTGGCGTTCTCCATGCCATCGGTGGTGATGACAAAAAGGGTGTGTTCCGGCACATCCTCTGGGCGGGCATACTTGTGGATGTTTCCAATGTGGTGAATAGCTCCGCCCACAGCGTCCAGAAGGGCAGTACACCCCCGGACGTAGTATTCCTTGCGGGTCATGGGCCGGACCTCCCCCACCTGTACCCGGTCGTGGAGCACTTGGGTGCGGTCATCAAAGAGGATGGTGGAGACAAACGCCTGGCCGGGCTCCAGCTTCTGCTTTTCCAGCATGGCATTGAAGCCGCCGATGGTGTCCCCCTCCAGTCCCTGCATGGAGCCGCTGCGGTCCAGAATGAATACCAACTCGGTCAAATTCTTTTTCATAAAAAATTCCCCTATTCTGTGTTGTGATTTTACAAACACAGAATAGGGGAATTTTCCTTCTATGTGGTCGCCTGGAAAGCGACAATTATATTCTCAACGGTGGAACAGTCTGGAACAAGGCATCTGTGTCACTTCGGCACGAGGCATGGTATCAGCCTCCCAACAGGCTCTGATCGAAGGCGAACAGCGCCTCATTGATTTCAAAGATATTGTAGTTTTGATGGGCAATGAAATACTCCACGATGATGTCAAACTTGCTGGCATGGGAAAAGGCAAAGCCCGCCTTTTGAAGCAGTTCCTGCGCCTCCTCCAGAGGCAACTCTAAGGCGATGGCAAAGGCCATGGCGGTGGTTTTGGAGGGCTTATAGTGAACATCCGAGCGAATCTTGGAGAACAGTTTGCGGTCAATGTTGGCCTTTTTATAGCACTGGGCGTCGGTGATGCCCCGCTCGTCGATTTTCCGCAGCAGCATCTGGGAAAAGCTCTCGTCCAGCTGGCCCAGGGCCTCATCCAGACTGAGGGGCGCCGAGGCACACCACAGCTGGGCCTCCATGGGTTCCGCTTCCAAGGACATATCCCAGCGGCTCTGGGTATGCTCGTCCACATAGTGGTCGTCAATGTAGGCGGCGATGTTGGAAAAGAGCTTTCCGCCGATGGTGTAGGCCGCCCGGTCAAAAATCACCAGGCAGACCGTCATGTCATGGCAGAGTAAAAAGTCCCCAATGGTGTCCACCGCCACTTTGAGGGCCTGGTCTTTGGGGTAGCCGTATGCCCCGGAGGAAATGAGGGGGAAAGCCACCGTCTGGCAGCCATACTCCATCGCCAGTTCCAGAGAGGAACGGTAGGCGGAAATCAGCAGTTCCCGCTCCCCGTGGCTTCCGCCCCGCCAGATGGGCCCCACGGTGTGAATCACATAATGGGCAGGCAGGCGATAGCCCTTGGTGATTTTAGCCTGTCCGGTGGGACAGCCGCCCAGGGTGCGGCACTCCTCCAACAGCTCCGGTCCGGCGGCGCGGTGGATGGCTCCGTCCACGCCGCCCCCGCCCAGCAAGCTGTTCTTGGCGGCGTTGACAATGGCATCCACCTTCATGGTGGTAATATCATTGCGTACCATCTGTAGGGGCATAGGGCCACCTCCTCCTTGGATGGGCTTATCATACCACGCTTCTTTCCCGCTGGCAACGAAAACAGAGAGGCTCTGCACACAAAGCAGAGCCCCTCCTCATTCAGCATTTTTCCAGATGAATGTTCAGGCGATACCGGGGCCGCCAAGTCTTCTCCTCCCCGCCATAGTCGCAGGCGATGCTCTCCCCTCGCAGCACCGACAGGGCCACGCCAATGAGCCCCATGTTGACCACCGTGTTCCAGTTTCCTGCCATCAGCGGAAAGGTGGAGGCATACAGAGCATACCCCAGGTTCCACGCCACGCTACAGAGGGCCTGACCACATAGAACCACCAGAACTGTCATCATCATCGCTTTTCCCAACTGGCTTCTGTGCTTGAGGCAGCGGCATCCAATCCACGCCATCAGCCCTGCAAAGAGAAGTACAATGGCCAGAAACGGCCCCCATCCCAGTTGATAGATGATGGTGGTGAGAAAGGCGTCCGCCTCACAGCCCGGCACCATCCTCTCAAAGGGCAGAGAGCTGTTCCATGTGCCCTCCCCCAGCCACCGGGACGCACCCAACACGTCTCGGATGGTACAAGCCTGGTACCCCATCCCCATGGGGTCTTGCTCCGGGTAAAGGAACACTTGCAGCCGCTGCACACCGTAGCCGAACCCAAACAGGACCATCCACGCCACGGCGGCAAAGAGCACACCACAGGTCGCTACCAGCAACACGCCCTTCCGCTTGCCCACTCCAAACCAATCATTCCAAGCCGCCGCCAACATAAGCGCAAACCCACTGACCAGCAGGAGCAACAAGCCAAGCATGTGGGGGACTCGCATGCAAATCCACGCCAGTGGGGCACCGCCTCCTATGGCCAACACCAACCCCCACCAGCCCTTTTTACGGCAGGTATACACCCACAGCGCATACACCACGGGGTAGCACAAGGTGACATATCGGGCATAGATGGCACCCCCATGGATTCGTGGGGACAGCGCCACCGCCACTACACCAGCCACCAGGGCACCTGCATAGATGATTCTGCCGTGGCGAGCCAGCCGGGCATCGTCCAAAAAGTAGCCCAGCAAAAGGGCCCCACACCCCAAAACGAATATCGCCGCTGTTCTCAATGGGTTGAGGTCCAGATTTGGATTCTCCCATGTGGCCGTGAGCCACAGCTGGAGAACCGTACCCAGCAAGGCCAGCAAGATGGTACCCATCAGCAGCCCCCACTGGGGTCTGGGGCGGTGGAGTCCATCCAGCTGGGCCCCAATGGCCACGGGGTCCCCCATCTCCTCCACTGCCAGCTGCTCCGGGTTTTCCTGCCCTTCCGCGGCAAAGGCATCCCGCTGGTCCTCCAGGTGCTGTCGCAGCTCCTGAGTCACCACAGGCCGGGCTCGCTTCCACTTGATTTGTTCCGCCACAGCCTCCAAATAGCCGTCGATGGTCTTACCCTGCCACACAACAAGCTCCCCCTTTCAGCACCTGATTCACCGCTCGGGCGTAGTGATTCCAGGACTTCTCTTTTTCTTGCAGGGTTCGGTGTCCCTGCTCCGTCAAGTGATAGTACCGCCTGGGCTTCCCCGCCACCGCATCCTGCTCATAGGCACAGACACAGCCCTTCTCCTCCAGGCCGTGGAGCAGCGGATACAGGGAGCCCGCTTTTAGATGAAAGGTATCATCCGAGCGTTTTTTCAGCTCTTCAATCATCTGATAGCCGTACATGTCCTTTTCTTCCAGCAATTTCATCACCAGCAGTCCCATACTGCCGCTGACCAAGCTCTTGTCCAGTTCCATAAGCCCCTCCTATATAGGTTATCTATATACCAGATTATATATAGGCGCTCTATATATGTCAAGAGCAAAATCGAGGCGGGCGCTGGATGCGCCCGCCTTGGTGGAACCGCAATGCTCACGCCATCTCAATGGCAACCTTGATGACTCCGTCCTGCCGATTCTCAAACAGCTGATAGGCCTCCTCGATCTGAGAAAGTGGATAAGTATGGGTAATCAGGGGCGTGGTGTCCAACTTCCCCTGTTCAATAAGCTGCAAGGTCTCCTGACAGTTGCAGCCGTCCACGCCGCCGGTCTTGAAGGTCAGATTCTTCCCGTACATATCAGGAAGGGGCAATGTCTGGGGGCCGTCATAGAGGGCCACCACAGTGACCATGGCGTTGGGCCGGGCACACTCCCAGGCCATGCGGAAGGTCTCCTCGCTCCCCGCCACTTCCAGCACCACATCGGCGCCCCCGTGGTCGCTGTGGGCCACCACAAAGTCATTCAGCCCGCCGGGCGTCGTGGTCAACACGCCAGGATGGTGTTGGCGGACAAAGGCCAGGCGGCTCTCGTCCAGGTCACAGACGATAATACGTTTGGGGTGGTACAGCGCCACACACTGGAGGGTGCACAGGCCGGTAGGTCCAGCGCCCAAGATGAGCACCGTGTCCTCTTCCTTGATTTCAGAAATCTGTGCGGCCCAGTAGCCCGTGGCCAGCACATCCCCCACTAGTAACGCCTGCAAATCGGTGACGGTGTCTGGAATCTTGTCCAGGCCCTGGTCTGCATAGGGCACCCGGACATACTCCGCCTGTCCGCCGTCAATGCGGCACCCCAGGGCCCAGCCGCCGTTTTGGTCGGTACAGTTGTTGACCCATCCGTGCTGACAGAAAAAGCAGTCCCCGCAGAAGGTCTCCACATTCACCGTCACCCGGTCCCCGGGCTTTACGGTGGTAACCGCGGAGCCCACCTGCTCCACCACCCCCACCATCTCGTGGCCCACGGTGATGCCGGGTACTGCACGGGGCACGCTGCCGTGCTTGATGTGCAGGTCACTGGTGCAGATGCTGGCCAAGGTCACCTTCACAATGGCGTCCCGGTCGTCCAGCAGCACCGGTTTGGGTTTGTCCAGCAGTTCAAATTTCCCCTTTTGGATATAGGTATAGGCGAGCATGGCACTTCCTCTTTTCTGTGGGTATTACATTTTATTATTTTACCCAATCCCAAGGCAGAAATCAAGGGACCTCCCAAGCCTTTCTCTACATTTTGACCGGAAACAGATTTTTTATTGCAGAGTTTTTATGGATATGTTACAATACACTCAATATGAAGGGAGGACTACCCATGATTTGCACCCTGATGCACAAACGGCTGGCAGTGGCCGCGTTGGAACTGGACGAGGCCACCGGGTCGATTCGACATATCAGCACCGTCTACACACCAGAACACCTCCCGGTGGGCACCTGTGCCATCAGTGGAGAGGTGGACCGGGCCGCCCTGAACCAGTGGTGGACAGGCCGCTGCATCCCCGCCACCCGCATCGGGATACGGGAGGCTCTGGAGGCGCTGGGATTGCCCAGCCCGCAGCTGTTGCCCCTGCGCAGCTATGGGCTGAGTCTCTCCGATCACTATTGGATTTGCCCTCAGGACGCTGGGGTCATCTGGGATACCATCAATTTCTACGACAATCCCTTCTCCGACAACGTGGGCAGCGTGCTCTTCGGCCAGCCCAAACCCATCTCTGGGTTTGACTTCTGCTCCCCGGACAATACCACCGATGGGTATCTGAGAAAGTGCTGGAAGATCGTGGACGGCGCCCGCTGTCTCATCAAGGGCGGCAGCGCCCCCTTCCAGCAGCAGCCCTTCAACGAGATCATCGCCACGGGTATTATGGAACGTCTGAACATCCCCCACGTCCCGTACCGTCTGCTCTGGAGCAACGGCCAGCCCTACTCGGTGTGTACCGATTTTGTCACCCCGGACACCGAACTAGTCACCGCCTGGCAGGTGATGCAGACACAGAAAAAGCGCAACAGCCAGTCGGTGTATCAGCACTTCATCTCCTGCTGTCAGGCTCTGGGTGTAGACCACATTGTGCCCGCTCTGGACCAGATGCTGGTGGTGGACTATCTTCTGGCCAATGAGGACCGTCATCTAAACAACTTCGGCCTGCTGCGCAACCCAGAAACTCTGGAATGGCTGGGCATGGCCCCCATCTTTGACAGCGGCACCTCCCTGGGCTACGACCGGACCGCAGAGCGGATTCCCATGGACCACGATGTGGTGTGCAAGCCCTTCAAAAACCACCACGACCAGCAGCTGAAGCTGGTGTCCTCCCTGGACTGGGTGGACTTTGAAGCGCTGTCCGACTTGGATGAGCTGGTTCGGGACACCCTGTCCGGCTCCCTGGCACAAGGCTGCGTGGGCGCTGACCGCATCGAGGCCATCGCACAGGCGGTCCGTCAGCGGGTCCAGCGGCTTCAACAGGCTACACAGTCCCAACAGAGCCGCGATCTCTCCTCCACCACCGACGATGTGGAGCAAAACGTGGCACAGAGCTACCAATAACAACGAACAAGGGCCTCCCACGGCGGGAGGCCCTTCTGTTATGTGTTTCTCAAAAAGACGTATAAATTCTCCTGGGAGTGCTGGGGTGAAACGCGGTAGTCCAAGTGGTCAAAGGCACAGAGGTCCTCCGGGCGCTCCACCCGGTGCTGGGCCATATACCGCACCATCTCTCCCCGGGCCATCTTGCACATGGTACCCTTTTCCACCACTTTGCCCCCCTGCTCTTCTCCGAACACGCAGGTGATAAACCGGGTGTTGGGCGGCACATAGCGGGAGACGCACACGCTGTACTCCTTGGAAGCCAGATTGATGATGCAGTCCGTCTCTCCCCACAGGTCCCGGGCCAGATGGTCGCCCCAGAAGGCGTACAGGTCCTTGGCCTGGCTCACCGGGAGTTTGGCCTGCATCTCCAGGCGGTAGGGCGTCACACCGTCAAAGGGGCGCACCAGGCCGTAAAACCCGGAGAGGATACGCAAATGCTCTTCCACGTACTCCAGCTCCTCCTGGGTGAACACGCCAGGGGCCATATACCGATACTGAATCCCCTCATAGCTGAGAATGGCTGGGGTGAGGTTGCGGTGCAAGTCCATGGTTTTGAGCCGTTCCACATTCAGCTGGGCGATCTGGTCGTTGCACTTCCAGAGCTTTTTCAGCTGGTCGTAGGACATGCCCTGGAGCACCTGGCACAGCTGCTGAGTCTGCTCCAGATGGGCAGGCAAGTTGCGCCAGGCCAGACTGTCCGTGTCCTCCCGCATCTTCTTGGCCGGGGAAATGATGATTCGCATGGCCAGTTACACCTCTCCGTCCAGGTAGGCCAAAATCTCGGCGGCGTTGGTGTCCGGCTTCACCTTGGGCATCACCTTCTCAATGACACCCTGAGGGTCGATGACATAGGTGGTGCGCACCACTCCCATACTCACCTTGCCATAGAGCTTCTTCTCCTGCCACACACCGTAGGCCTGGATGGCCTCCAAGTCGGGGTCAGAGAGGAGCACAAAAGGCAGCTCATACTTCTGGACAAATTTCAAGTGGGAGGCCACGGAGTCCTTACTGACACCGATGACCACCACGTCCCGCTGGGTAAAGCCCTCATAGTTCTGGGCAAACCCGCAGGCCTGCCGGGTGCAGCCCGGGGTGTTGTCTCTGGGATAGAAATACAGCACCACCCGCTTTCCTGCAAACTGGGACAGGCTGACCTCTTGGCCCTCCTGATTTTTCAAGGTAAAGTCCGGGGCTTTGGTTCCCACTTCTAACATGACGATTCTCTCCTTTGCATGAGGTGATTTCTGACTTTCATCCTACCACAGGCAGTTCCCGTGTACAATCCCATCTTGGCCATTTTGTGATAAGCTGCCCGACACAAACACCATTGGTTGAAAGCCTGGCACCAATCTACGTTCCACACTCGTCAATTGATTGTAGACATTGTTCACGGCCTCGCTATAGCAGATGAAGGATGGGTGGTGGTCGTTGTCGGACAAATACCGGTTTTTGAGCTTGATATATTCCTCCCGCACCTGGCCCCACTTTCCCTGCGATTTAACCAAGCTGACTTTTTCCGATAACCGCTCTGAATGTGGAACATCGTTCCAATAGTATCTATCCCAATATGTCCACCCCGTTTTCTCATGAATCAGGCGTTCATATCCATCTCTACACTCTCGGACAATACAGATATCTATAGAAAATTCTGTTTGGTTCCCCCGACCAAAATGTATCTTTGGAGTGGTCAGTGCAGAGGTGGAGTCCTGACACTCCCCGTATCCATACTCACGCAGCACCAGGTTCAGGGCTTTCCTCGCGGCTTCTTTGATGACTCTCCCATCCGCTTTCTCCATGCCCCGCATAATCCACAAATTGTAGTCCAGATCGATGGGTTTATTGGCATTCTGCAAAATCAAATTTCTCGCACCACTACCCACCAGGCGGAATTGGGCCCCCACGTCATACTTTTCTTTCAAGACATGACACAGCTGCTGCATGATTTCTCCACAATGGCATCTCATTCTGCTCAGAAACGCCTTGTCCTCCACTTCATGAAACATTCTCTACTCTCCTCTCTGTGAGACGCAACTCTGAAAATCATATCAGAATACATCATTTTTCAAATTTGTCAAGAAAAACTTTCTTCCCCTCAACGCTTGACAAAAGGCAGCAGATGAACTGAAATGTTCGGCTGCCGCCTTTTGTATCACTTCGCTTGTCTTTTCCGCCGCACCATCCAAATCACGCCCCCCACGCAGGCCACGATGACCACAATCACCGGGACAAAATACATGGCATACACGGCCAAGTATGGGTTTTGGAAGAAGCCCACCAGTTCCTGCCACCAGGACTGGTCCACCTCAATACGCAGATTTTCCTCTGGCAAAGTGTCCGAGACGTACTGATAGGTACGGGGCGCCACCTTTTCAAACTCCAGGTTGCTGTCCTGGAGCACTGGCATGTCCTCGTCCAGGTGGAGGTTGATGGTCAGGTTGGAAAAATCCTTCCACAGGGCCGCAGGCCGCAGGTAATACTCCAAGGTGCCCCGCTTGACATTGTAGTCATAGTCTGGATATCCTCCCAGTCGGTAGGTGTAGGAGACCACAACGTCATACTGCTGGCGGGGTTCAAACTCCAAGGCAAAAAGGATGGTGTCCACGGTCTGTCCCTGGCCCACATCGGCGGCTTCCCCGTCCAGCACCACGTACTGCCAGTCCTGGGTGTCGATCTGGGTGACATCCCCCAGGGTATAGCTCTCCACCACAACCGGTACCTCCTGCCCATTCACCAGGACGGTGACATTCCCCGCCTCCACATTGGGCGAGAGGAACATGGAAGGGGTGACAACCTGCTGATCCGTGGTGTTCTCCATGGTATAGGTGGCCACGATATCCGCCTTGGCCCCCTTCACGGTGATATCCAGCACCTCCGAGGTCACTGCAAGCTCCTGATTTTTCTCGAACGTGATAGCGGTCCCCACATCTGGATTGGCAGGCGCAGCCATGTTGGCATGGGCCTTGGGGGTAAGCAAGAGCAAGAGAAGCAGGGGACATAGGGCCGCAAGCTTACGTGGAATGACCTTCATACTACCATCTCCATTCCTGTATTCTCTCCCCATCCGAGGCCTTATGGGTTCAAGTTCAGTGTATCAGAGTGGCATGGGTTCAGCAAGAAGATTTCGCAGAAATCCAGCGTTTTTCCAGACCCAGACGCTCCGGCAACCACGGGTCATGGGAGATCAGTAAGAGGCCTCCCCGCCGCTCCTCCAGTCTGACCGCCAGCGCCTCCCGGGCCACTGAGTCCAGGTGGTTCAGCGGCTCGTCCAGGAGGAGAAAGGGGGCCTCTTTCAGCAGCGCCCGGGTGAGCAAAATTTTCTTCCGCTCCCCGGGGGACAGATTCTTTCCATCTCCCGCAATGGCATATTCCAAAGGCTTGGCAAAGGCCAGGTCTGCCAAGAGCCGGGCAGCAGCTTCCCGCTTGTGCTCTGGTAAGAACAGATTGTCCCACACGGTCCCCGTGAAGATGACGCTGTCCTGTTCTTGTAGGGCCACACTGCGGCGCAGCCGCTGGAGCGATACCACCGCTCCCCTCTCGTCCAAAATTTCTCCCTGATCTGGCGGATAGATGCCGCCCAGAAGGGACACCAGGGTGGACTTTCCGCACCCGTTTTCCCCTATCAGCTGGACCCTGTCCCCGGTGGACAGAGTCCAATTCACCTGGGAGAGAACGGGCATGTGTTCCGCCGCATAGGAGAAGCCCACGTTGTGCAGCGCCAATATCTCCAGGGGCTGCATTGTCCCTTCGTCCGGCTTCTCCTCCCGTTCCTGATAGAAGTATTCCATCCGAGCGCCGTCACCATGGACAGCTCCAGTACCTCCGGGTCGGTGTCAAGGGTGACGGTGAACTTGTTTTTATACCGCACCTTATCCGCCATGAGTTTTTTCATCTCCTGGGCCATGGACTGTACCGTCCTGCCCAGCCGTTGAATCTCATAGGAGCCGCCGATGGCGATCTCTGCATCCAGGTCTCCGTTTTCCAGCTTCTCCACCGACTTTTGCAGCTCCTCCACTGGGCGGGCAATCTGGGAAGACACCGACTGGTTGACCAGGATGATGAGGATGGCCAGACATACTACACCAATGAGGCCCGCCAGCTGGATAAAGAGCACGTCGTCGGAGTAGATACCCACGGGGGCCACCCGGACAATCTTCCACCCGGTGTATCCCACCGTCTTGACGGTGATCACCGAGTCCTGCCCGCTCACCTTTCCAAAGTAGTTGCCGTCCTTCTCTCCCACAAAGGCCAAGCTGTCCATTCTCCGTCAGCTCCACCGCCCGGGACAGGGACACCACCCAGCGGTAGCGGCAGTCCGGGTCGTCAAACAGGTTCTGCACATGGGGCAGAGAGAAGTGAAAGTTCTCGATCTTGTCCAGGGCCTCCCGGAACCACGCCTGATCTTTTGCCGTCTGGGCCTCCTTCTCCTTGGCTGCCGGGGCACTGGTCAGCACGTTGCCCTCCGGGTCCAGAATGACAATGCTCACCAGCAGGTCCTTGTTGGCGTCGTACAGCAGCTCGATCTGCTCCCCAATGTCATCCACCGCCAGGTCATGTTTTTTGATCACCCGGTAGTAGGCCGTCTCGGACACCCGCATCATGTTTTTCAGGTACATGTCCAGGTTCAGTCCAATCTGTTCCACCAGCCGGGTGTTGTTCTCCTTCATCATGGTCTCCGCGGAGGAGAAAAAGCCGGTGTACAGCACAATCCCCACCAGTGTCATAGCCACCAGGGTGATGCCGGTAAAGGCCAGAGCGATGGTATACTGGATGTTCTTGCTGCGAAACCCCTCCAGCCAGTGGGTCAGTACCTGCTTAACCCTCCCCATCTTCACTCTTCTCCTTCATATAGCGGTACTTCATGGGGGAGACCCCGTACCGCTTTTTAAATACGTAGCTGAAATAGGCTGGTTCACTGTACCCCACCTGTTGAGCGATCTCCCCCACCGGGCTGTCCGTGTTGTCCAGCAGCCACGCCGCCTGAGTCAGTCGTACTTGGGTAAGGTAGTTGACAAACCCGCACCCCGTCTCCTGCTTGAACAGGGTGGAAAAGTGGCTGACACTCAAATGCAGATGGGTGCACACCGACTCCAGGGACAGGGCCGGGTTGCTGTAGTGCTTCTGAATGTAAGTCTTGGCCTCCTCCGCCACCAGCTGGGTGGCGTTGTTGCGCTTTTGTGCAATGGAGCGGCTGATCTGCTGGCACAGCTCCAGCCCGCTCATAAAGGGCATGCGTATGTCGGTGATCACCACGTCGGGCGCCACGGTTTTGGCGGTCTCCCAGGCCTCCTGGCCGTTGGACGCCTCGGCCACCAGCTCAAAGCCACAGCGGTTCCACTCCACTTTCTCCCGCACGCCTTCCCGCACTTCCTCCTCGTCGTCCACCAGCATGACCCGGTAGCGGTACGGAAACTGCACACCACTCTCACCCTTGTCTCTATCTTGCCACACCACGGTAAACTCCTCCTCTTCCTATGTCCGGCCCGTGGGCCGCTCCACTGTTCCTCCATTGATATTTTACTAAATTAAAGCACATTACCCACTTTCTTTCAATCTCATTTTCGATTTTTGTGCACCTTACCCATCCACCATCCATTTCTCAACCATATAAGCCCATTTATGTCCTGTTTCTCCCATACAGGCGTTTATTTTCTCCTATTACGGGTCAATGGTACTTTTCCCCTCAATCCCTCTTGCAATTTCCGGCCAACTATGCTTTGATAAATTGGATATCACAGGCAGGAACAGGAGGGATATACCGTGCCAATTTCTCTGGAGACCATGCATTCTGTGGCCGCCATCGGAGCGGGAGGAAAGACCACTGCCCTGGGGCGGTTGGCTGTGGCCCACCGCCAGCAGCGGGTGCTGCTGACCACCACCACCCGCATTCGCCCCTACCCGGACACGGTATGTGATCGACTTCTCATAGACCCCTCACCCCAGGAGTTGGCCGAGGCATTGGCCCAACCAGGGGTCACCTGTGCCGGATGTACCTCTCAGGAAGGCAAGTTGCAGGCCCTATCCCCAGAACTTCTGGAAGTGGGCTGTGAGAAAGCCCAGTTGGTGTTGTACGAGGCAGACGGGGCCAAAATGCTGCCCTTGAAGCTGCACCGCTCCTTTGAACCGGTGATCTTGCCCAATACCGACCTGTGTCTGGTGGTGGCGGGGCTGTCCGCTGTGGACCGCCCGGTGGCCGAGTGCGTCCACTGCTACCAGCTCTGCCCGGACTGGGCGGAACATCCCCAACACACCGTGGACACCTCCGATGTTCTCTATTGCATGCAAGACACCATGGATGCCGCAGGGCTGCCCCTTGATAAGTACCATGTTCTGCTCACCCATGCCGACACCCCTCGCCGCCAAGAGGTGGCCGCCCAAGTGAAGGAGGTTCTCTCCGCCCGTGGGATTTCCTGCACCATTTGCCCATAAAAAATGCCTGTCCGGCCGAAGCCGAACAGGCATTTTCCATTTATACTTGGCTGGGCACCTCTTCAAACAGCACCTCAATGGTGCCGCCGCAGATCATGCCGGAGCGCCCCGCTTCCCCAGAGCGCATATCATAGGAGACCAACATGGGGCGGGGGTGGTCCAGTAAGTCCCGCCCCTGGCATACCGCCTGGTATTCCGCCAGACCGCCGCCAATGGTTCCCACGGTGGTGCCGTCAGGATGAATCAACATCCGGGTCCCCACACCCCGAGGGGCAGAGCCGGATTTTTTCACCACCGTGACCATGACGCCCCCAGCCCCGGACCGCAGCGCCTCCCGGAGCTCCCTGGGGAAGACAGAGCCCTGGCCACACTGGCGGGTGGCAATCCACTCCGCAGCGATGGACACGGCAATCTCCTCGGGGGTCTGGGCCCCAATGTCCAGCCCGATGGGGGCGTGGACCCGCTCCAACGCCTGGGGGGCCACCCCCTCCCCCTGGAGCAGCTGGAAGATGGCCTGATTTTTCCGCCTGCTGCCGATCATGCCCAGGTAGGTCAAGGGGTGTTTCACCGCCTGGCGCAGACACGCGGCATCTCCTCCGTGGCCCCGGGTGACGATGACCACGGACAGGTCGGGATGCTCCTCCCAGGGGAAGGTGTGGGACAGGTATTCCTCAAAGGGGGCGCACACGGTGTCCACCCCCGGCTCAAACCGCTGGGGCTGGGCAAACTCCTCCCGGTCGTCCACCACCGTCACCTGGTAGCCCAGCATCACTCCCAGCCGGGCCACGGGCACCGACACATGGCCGCCGCCGCAGATGAGCAGGGTCTTTTCCCGGCGCAGGCACTCCACCAGCACCGCCCGCCCCCCCTCATCGGTGGTCTGACAAGGGGGCTGAAAGCCGTGGCCCAGCCAGGCAGGGCGCTGCTCCAACTGCACCGCTTGGCCCAGGTTCTCCCCCTCCAGAGCGGTAACCCGCCACACCAAGCCCTTCTCGTCCAGGGCCTGGGCCAATGCTCGATACCCGTTGTCCACCTGCATCCCTCCTAAATGGTCAGTTGAATGATCTGCTGGGGGTGGATGCTCCCCCGCTCCAGCACAGTCTCCATGGCCGCCTGGGTCTCCGGTGGGGCGCTCCACGCCAGCCCACACCCAGCGCTGAGGACCTGGGGCACCGGGATCAGCCGTCCCTCCAGGCCCTGCTCCCGGGCCAGCTTTTCGGTTTTCAATGCCTCCGCCGTGGTATGGAAGGTGATGACCAGGCGGAGCTGAGGTTTTCTCAACATGGGTTTCTCCTTATATGGGTGATAGCCGCCGGGTTAGCTCAGACACAGCGCCCACGGCTTGGGCTACCTCTTGATGGGTATTCAAATGGGAGAAAGAAAACCGCACTGCCCCCCGAGCCGAGGTGCCCAGGGCCTCATGGATGAGAGGGGCGCAGTGGGCACCCGCCCGGGTGCAGATACCGAACTCCTGGGCCAGCACGTCCGCCACCTCTCCGGCGTCCTCCTCTCCCAGGTTCAAAGATACCACCGCCGTGCGGTGGGGGGCGTCCACATCCCCGTATAGGGTCACGCCGGGGAGGTCCCGCACCCCGTTTACGAAAGTCCGGGCCAATTCCATCTCTTTCCGATACAAGTTTTCCCGGCCCTGTTCTTTGATATAAGTTATCCCGGCCAGCAGCCCCGCCAGGCCGTGGGCATTAAGGGTGCCCGCCTCCAGGCCCTCGGGCAGGTCCTGGGGATGGCGGCGGTCGTAGCTGTGCACGCCGCTGCCCCCCACTACAAAGGGGCGAAGGGTCACATCCGGGGCCACGCTCAGCCCGCCTGTGCCCTGGGGGCCCAGCAGTCCCTTGTGGCCGGTAAAGCACACCACGGAAGCCCCCACCGCCTGCTGGTTCACGTCCAGCACTCCCGCAGACTGGGAGGCATCCACCACAAAGGTGAGTCCATGAGCCCGGCAAAAGTCCCCGATGCGCCCCAAATCCAGGGTATTCCCCGTGACATTGGAGGCGTGGGTGCACACCACCCCTCGGGTATTTGGGCGCAGGGCCCGGGCAAAGTCCCCATAGTCGATGTTGCCCATTTCGTCGGCGGGAAGGATGGTCAGCTCCAGGCCCTGCTCCTCCAGGCGATACAGAGGGCGCAGCACGGAGTTGTGCTCCAGGGCGGTGGTGATGACGTGGTCCCCCGGGCCGTACAGGCCACAGATGGCGGTGTTCAGCGCCGCCGTGGAGTTGGGGGTAAAGCAGACCCGGGCGGGGTCTGCGGCCCCCAACAGCTCCGCCACCGCCTCCCGGCAGGCCCACACAGTGCGGGAGGCTGCCAGAGTCAGAGGATGGGCTCCCCGACCTGGGGAGCCCACCGTGTGCATGGCATCCACCACCGCCTGGGCCACACAGGGTGGCTTCAAAAAGGAGGTGGCCGCCGCATCCAGATAGATCATGGGCTCACCCCTCCCCCAGCAGGCAACGGGTGAGGCCTCGCTCCTGAGCCAGGTGGAGCAGGGCCTCCAACACGCCCCCGGCAATGGCCCGGGCCTTGTCCGAGACGGTGGTACAGTTCTCCCGCTCCCCCAGTCGGGGGTCAATGTCTGCAATTTTCAGGCCCTTGGTCACCGGGTATCCCGCCCGGATGAGCCCCCGGAGCACGCCGTCAATGGTGGCGGGCACCGGCACGTCCCTCAGCATGGCCAGGGTCTGCCCCGCCCGCACAACGTCGCCGATGGCAGTACAGGGCACCAGGGCCCCGTCCGCCGGGGCGTGGATGACCCGCTCCTTGTCGTAGTCGCCGATCTTCCCCGGCACCCCTGTGTTGGGCTGGGCGGCCCCGGTGTACAGCACCCGGCCCAGACGGTGGCCCCGCATGGTCTCCACCACGGCGTCCACATCCTCCCCGGCCACAAAGCCGGGGCCCAAGGCCACGGTGATAGGGGCCATATCCCGAGTGGTACCCAGGTTGCGCTTGGCCAGAATGGCGTCCACCAGGGCCACAGGCCGGACCTGAAGCAGGCACGCCCCAGTCTCGTCCACCAGTAGGGGAATCTCCCCAGCTATCCACACTTCTTCGGCTTGTTCCGGGGTATCAATGCGGCGACAGGTCACCTCTTCCACCTGAGTGACACCGTCATACACCGCCTCACAGAAGGCCACCGCCCGGCGGATGGCGGTGGGCTGGGCGCACTCCAGCACCAACACCCGCACCCCGCACTGGTACAGGCGCAGGATGGTCCCGGTGGCCAGGTCTCCCCCGCCCCGGACGACTACCACGCCCCTCATGGGCGAATGACCTTTCCGGCCTTGGCCATAGTCTCAGCGATGACGTACATGTTGGTGACGCTGCCCACCGCCAGCCTCTCGGTGAGGCCGTAGTGGTTCAGGCAGGTGCCACAGGTGAGGATTTCCGCCCCAGCCTCTTCCAGGGTCTTCAGGTCCGCCACTGTCTCCGCCCCCTCCACGGACAGCTTGGCGCCGCCGTTGTACAAAAGTACGGTGTCCGGGGCCTCATCCAGCTGGGTGAGGGCGTAGACAAAGCCCTTCATCAGGGCCCGGCCCAGCACCTCGTCCCCCATGCCCATCTGGTCCGAGGACAGCACCACCACAGTGGGGCCCTGGACAGGCACAGTACAGGGGGGAATGTTCTCCATGAGGTCTTCCACCTCCTGGCTGTCCGGGTCAAAGCTCTGTCCTGCGGCGGTGAGGGTGATGCGCCAACATCCCTCCTCCTGCTGAGTGGCGGCATTCAGGCCCATCTGACGGGCCATCTTCTCCACGTTCTGCCGGGCGATGTCGTTGTCTACCAGGGTCACCACGGGTGCGCCGTGCTCCCGCAGGGCGTTGCGGGTCTCGATCACCGGCAAGGGACATGCCTTGCCACGGGCATCCACCAGAACTTCCATATTCATTTCCTCCTCTTATTTACGGTTCTACAATGATCTCTGCGTCCAATCGGGGCAGAATGGTCCCGATGTCGCCGCAGGGCAGATTTAACGTGCGCAGTTCCTCCAGCAGAAGTTGAGCATCCGCCTCCTCCACCGCCAGCAGCAGCCCCCCCGAGGTCTGGGGGTCAAAGAGTAGTTCCTCCTGGGCAAAAGTGAGCCCGTGGAGCACCGCCCGCTGGGCGGCAAAGTTGCGGTTGCGCTGCCCGGCGGCGGTGAGGCAAAACTCGTCGGCACAGTCCAGGGCCGTGTCCAGCACGGGCAGGGCGTGGGCGAAAATCCGGGCCGACAGGTCGGGGCGCATCATCTCATGGAGGTGCCCCAACAATCCGAACCCCGTCACATCGGTGGCAGCGTGGACCCGGTACTTGGCCGCCACCTGGGCAGCGTATTTGTTTAAGGTGGTCATGGACTTCACCGCTCCCTGGAAGGCCTGGGAGTCCGCCTGGCCCAGCCGGGCGGCGGTACACAGCAGCCCCACCCCCAGAGGTTTGGTGAGGATGAGGTGGTCCCCCACGGTTCCGGTGTTGTTGGCCAGAATTCGCTGGGGGTGGACCACCCCCGTCACAGACAGGCCGTACTTCACCTCCTGGTCGGCGATGGAGTGGCCCCCGGCCAGGGAGCCCCCGGCCTCCAGTACCTTCTCGCTACCACCCCGGAGAATCTCGCCCAGGATGTTCAGGTCCATTTCCTCCGGAAAACAGACGATGTTCAGCGCCGTCTTCACTTCGCCCCCCATGGCGTAGATGTCGCTGAGGGCGTTGGTGGCGGCCACCTGCCCGAAAAGGTAGGGGTCGTCCAACATGGGTGGGAAGAAGTCCAGGGTCTGGACGATGGCCAGGTCATCGGTGAGGCGGTACACTGCGGCGTCGTCGCTGGACTGGGCGCCAATGAGCAAATTGGGGTCGGTGGGCCGGGGCAGCTTCTCCAGCACCCGGCTCAGGGCCGCAGGGCCCAGCTTGGCGGTGCATCCACCGCCTCGGCAAAATTGCAGCGGTTGACCCATGAAACACACCTCGTTTCTCGTATTCTCAGCCCAGCACAAACCGATCGCTGTCGGTGATGTCCAGGTCGGTATTATAGAAGGCGGTGAGGGCCTGGACCATATAGGCGGAATCTTTCACCCCTGCCGTCTCATAGGTGGAGTGCATGGCCAGCTGGGGCAGGCCCACATCCACGGTGTGGAGGGACACCTGCTGGGTGGACAGGTTGCCCAAGGTGCTGCCTCCTGCCATGTCGCTGCGGTTGGCGAAGGTCTGCACGGGCACCTGAGCGTCCTTACACAGCTGCATGAAGATGGCGGCACTGATGCCGTCGGTGGTGTACTTCTGGTTGGCGGAGAACTTCACCACAATGCCCTGATTCATATACACACAGTTCTCCCCGTCCGTCTTCTCCGGGTGGTTGGGGTGGACGGCATGGGCGTTGTCGCAGGACACCATGAAGCTCTTGGCCACCGCCCGGAAGTAGTCCTCGGGGGCATGGCCCAGGGCAGCGTGGACCCGCTGGAGCACGTCCCGCAGGAAGGTGGACAGAGCACCCTGCTTGGTGCCGGAGCCCACCTCCTCGTTGTCAAAGCAGCAGCACACGTTGACCCCGTGGGGGTTGTGGCTGTCCACCATGGCTTTCATGGAGGTATAGGCGCACTGGAGGTCGTCCAGGCGGGGAGAGGAGATAAATTCCTCCTTAGCGCCCCACAGGGAGGGGGCCACCCGGGGGTAGAGGTACAGGTCACAGCCCACAACGTCCTCCGGCTTCACTCCCAGCTCCTGGGCGATGAGCTCATAGTAGCTGTTCTCTCCACACTCCCCGGCGGAGAACAGGGGGAGCATGTCCACCTGCTGGTTGTACTTCATGCCGGAATTGACCTCCCGGTTCATGTGGATGGCCACGTTGGGGATGAGCAGCAGGTCCCGGTCGATGTTGAGAAGCCGGGTCTCCACCACGTTGCCCTGGCGCACCAGCACTCGGCCAGCCAGAGACAGAGGCCGGTCCAGCCAGCTGGAGCAGATCATGCCGCCGTACCCTTCCGTGTTCAGCTGGAGATAGCCGCCCTTGCCCTTGAGCTCCGCCTTCTCCTTCACCTTATAGCTGGGAGAGTCGCTGTGGGAGGCGGTGATCTGGAAGTGGTAATTGTCCAGCTGCTGGCCCACATGGAAGGCAATGATGGACGAGCCGTTGCGGGTGACGTAATACTTGCCCCCCTTCTCCAGCGCCCAGCGCTCACACTCCATCAGGCGCTGATATCCGGCCTGGTCCAGCATTCGGGAGAGCTGGTGCACGGCGTGGAAGCAGCTGGGGCTGTGTTTGATAAAATCCAACACCTCACGGGATGTCTCTTGATACATGGTTTGGTTCCTCCTAGTCTATGCTTTTCTACATTATACTAAATTCTGATGATTTTTCAATCACAGCATGGAAAAAGCCGGAGTGCGTGATGCACTCCGGCTCAATTTGTTTCAAAGCTAGCATCCATGCAAGAAGTTGTGACAACCTCGCTCAGTCAAAAGCTCTCGGCAGAGTTTTCCCGCCCCCCGGGCGGGAAAATAAATTGAAATCACGTATTTTCCCAGGACATGCGCATGGGAAAATACACTTCTGGAGCCCGCCAGTGTGGAATTGGGTCGCCCTTTGACCCAATTATGCATGCAGCGGGCTGCACTCTCTCAAAAATGCTTGCATTTTTGAGACATTAGCCGAAAAACAGCTTCATGTCCTCCTCCACAGTGCCGATGCCCGCGATGCCGAAGTTGTCCACCAGCACCTTGGCCACGTTGGGGCTGAGGAAAGCGGGGAGAGTGGGACCCAGGTGGATGTTCTTCACTCCCAGGTACAGCAGGGCCAGGAGCACGATAACCGCCTTCTGCTCATACCAGGCGATGTTATAGATGATGGGCAGGTCGTTGATGTCCTCCAGCCCGAACACCTCCTTGAGCTTCAGGGCGATGACCGCCAGAGAGTAGGAGTCGTTGCACTGTCCAGCGTCCAGCACCCGGGGAATGCCGCCGATGTCACCCAGAGGCAGCTTGTTGTACTTGTACTTGGCGCAGCCAGCGGTGAGAATCACCGTGTCCTGGGGCAGAGCCTTGGCAAACTCGGTGTAGTACTCCCGGCTCTTGGCCCGGCCATCGCAGCCAGCCATGACCACAAACTTGCGGATGGCGCCGCTCTTCACCGCCTCCACCACCTGGTCAGCCAGGGCCAGCACCTGGGCGTGGGCAAAGCCGCCCACAATCTCCCCGGTCTCCAGCTGGGCGGGGGGCTCACAAGTCTTGGCGTGGGCAATGAGGGCAGAAAAATCCTTCTGCTCCCCGATCTCGCCGGGAATGTGGGTACAGCCGGGGTATCCGGCGGCTCCAGTGGTATACAGCCGATCCTTGTAGCTGTCCTTGGGAGGCACAATGCAGTTGGTGGTCATGAGGATGGGGCCGTGGAAGGCCTCAAACTCCTCCTTCTGCTTCCACCAGGCGTTGCCGTAGTTGCCCACAAAGTTGGGATACTTCTTAAAGGCGGGATAGTAGTGGGCGGGGAGCATCTCCGAGTGGGTGTACACGTCCACCCCGGTGCCCTGGGTCTGCTCCAGCAGCATCTCCAGGTCCCGCAGATCGTGGCCGGAGACCAGAATGCCGGGATTCTTGCCCACCCCGATGTTGACGCGGGTGATCTCAGGATTTCCATAGGCGGTGGTGTTGGCCTTGTCCAGCATGGCCATGCCCGCCACGCCGTACTTGCCCGTCTCCAGGGTGAGGGCCACCAGCTGATCCACCGTGAGGCTGTCGTCCAACGTGGCAGCCAGGGCCCGCTGCAAAAAGGCGTCCACGTCCTCGTCGTCCTGGAGCAGGGCGTTGGCGTGCTTGGAGTAGGCGGACAGGCCCTTGAGGCCGTAGGTAATCAGTTCCCGCAGGGAGCGAATGTCCTCATTCTCGGTGGACAGCACCCCCACCGTCTTGGCCTTCTCCTCCCAGTCCCCAGCGCCGTCCCATAGGGCGGCCTGGGGCAGGTTCGCGGTATCTCCGAGCTGGGCCAGCAGCTGGGCCTTGGCCTCCAGCGTGGCCCGGATGCGGGCCTCAATGCTCTCCCGGTCAAAGTTGGCGTTGGTGATGGTGGTGAAGAGATTGAGGGTAATGAGATGGTTGATCTCCGGGGCAACCGTCTTTCCCTCCTTGCGCAGAGCCGTGGTGACGGCGGAAATGCCCCGACTGACATACACCAGCAGGTCCTGCATAGCGGCTACATCCGGCTGCTTGCCGCACACACCCACCATGGTGCACCCACGGCACCCGGCGGTCTCCTGGCACTGGTAGCAAAACATCTTTTGTTCCATGTTGATAAGCTCCTTTTACTCGTGTTCCAGCCAGCTGATGGCGGTGACCGGGCAGGAGTCAATGGCCTCCTGCACCTGGGACAAGGTCTCCTCCGTGACCGCCTGGCTCACCCCCGACTTGCCGTCCTCTCCCATACGAAACACACGAGGACACAAGGCGACACAGGCCCCGCACCCGATACACAGATATTGATCCACTGTCGCATTCATATCAGCACTTCCCTTCCGGTTGATACCCATAGAATGCCACCGCTGACAGCGTCTTAAACCTTTCTTATGACAAGGAGCATGGTAGCACAGGTTTGCCGCCTCTTTCTGTTGTTATTCCAACAGGTTTTCAAAAAAATTTTGCCAGGTGGGGAATCTCCCCACCTGGCATAGCGATTGGTTTACGGACAGCGGAACTCCCAATCCATCTCCTGGGCGATAAGCTGGACCTGGAAGCGGCGGGTGTCACACAGAGACTTCCCCCCAGGGACACATCTTCGGGCACCACAAAGCGGATGCACTGGACCTGCACGTCCCGGCATCCCGGCTGGGTGTGGGCGGGAATGGTGTACGCCTTAAACCCACGGGGCTCTGTTTTCCCGTCCGGGCCCACCTCCTCTAACATCACGCCTAAGGCCACCCTGCGGTTGGGACAGACGTCCTTCACCGTCACCTCCAGCTGGATGATACGCCCCTGGGCGCCCAGCGGCACGCCTGACATGCTGCCGGAGCGGTCCAACACCAATACAATATCGGTGGGGTTCTCAATGATGTCTGGGGCCGCCGTCAGTGCCAGCGTCACCTGAAATTCGCCGTCACAGCTCACTTCGCTGCGGTCCACCACTTTATTTGAACTGGTCATTCCCATCTAGGCATCCTCCTTCCAGGGGTTTCCACCTTCATCCTATGCCCTCCCCCCCATTTTCTGCTTGCACCACCGCCTGGAATGTGCTATAGTTTGCATAGGGTAACTTCGCCCTGTTCTTTTTTGCACAAAACGTTAGCTTTTGCTAACTTTCTTTTTTTCATTTCTGTTAGCCTGAGCTAATTCAAAGGAGAGGAGATTCCCATGATGATGGACAAACGGCTGTTGGGCATGGTGCCGGACAGCAAACAATTTATTGCCGGAAATGTGGCCTGCCAGTGGATTTCCATGGTGGCCAATGCCGCCCTGGTGTTTACCCTGGGCTGGCTCCTGGGACAGCTGCTGGAGGGCCGCCCGGTATCCTCCAGTCTCCCCTTTGCGGGAGGAATTGCCCTGGTTGCTCTGGTGGTGCGGTGGTTTGCCCTGCGGGCCGCCGCCCGCATGAGCCATTTGGCCTCTCGGCAGGTGAAATCCACCCTGCGCCGGGCTCTATTTGACAAGCTGTACACCCTGGGGGCCTCCTACCGCCAGCGCACCTCCACCGCTCAGGTGGTTCAGGTGGCGGTGGAAGGAGTGGACCAGCTGGAGATCTACTTCGGCTCCTACCTGCCCCAGTTCTTCTACAGCCTGCTGGCTCCCGTAACGCTCTTTGTCTTCTTGGCACCCATCAGCCTGATATGCGCTGTGGTGCTGCTGGTGTGCGTGCCCCTCATCCCCATTGCCATTGCGGCGGTACAGACCTTTGCCAAAAAGCTGCTGGCCAAGTACTGGGGGAAGTACACCAGTCTGGGCGACCACTTCTTGGAGAATCTCCAGGGCCTGACTACCTTGAAAATCTATCAGGCCGATGAGGCTCGTCAGGAGGAAATGGCTCAGCAGGCGGAGGAGTTTCGCAAGGTGACCATGAAGGTGCTCACCATGCAGCTCAACTCCATTGTCATTATGGACCTCATCGCCTATGGCGGGGCAGCTCTGGGGGCCATTCTGGCCCTCATGCAGCTGTCCCAGGGGCACATCACCCCTGCCGGATGCTTTGCCATCATCCTGCTGTCGGCGGAGTTCTTCCTCCCCATGCGGCTGCTGGGAAGCTTCTTCCACGTAGCCATGAACGGCATGGCAGCAGCCCAGAAGATTTACGCCCTGCTGGACCTGGAGGTGCCCGCCCCTTCTGCGGAATCCGTGGAGGGCAATCCCACCCTGGAGTGCCGGGGCGTCACCTTCTCCTATGACGGCCAGCGTCCCATCCTCCAGGGGGTGGACCTGACCATCACCCCCGGCTCCCTCACCGCCGTGGTGGGCGAGAGCGGCTGCGGCAAGTCCACCCTGTCCGCCCTGCTCATGGGCCGCAACCGGGGCTATGGAGGACACATCACCTTAGGAGGCAAGGAGCTGTCCTCCCTGTCCGAGGACAGCCTCATGGCCCACTGCACCTACATCGGACACCGAAGCTATCTCTTCAAGGGCACGGTGCGGGACAACCTGCTGCTGGCCCGCCCGGAGGCGCTGGACGACGAGCTGTGGGCGGTGCTGGAGCAGGTCAATCTGGCCCCCTTTCTCCGCAGCGAGCAGGGGCTGGACACCAAGCTCCAGGAGGGCGGAAGCAACTTCTCCGGTGGTCAGCGCCAGCGTCTGGCCCTGGCCCGGGCACTGCTCCACAACAGCCCCATGTATATCTTTGATGAGGCCACCTCCAACGTGGATGTGGACAGCGAAAACGAGATCATGGAGCAGATCCACCGTCTCTCCCGCACCCACACGGTGCTGGTCATCTCCCACCGTCTGGCCAATGTGGCCGGGGCGGACGTCATCTACGCCATGGAGGGCGGTCGGGTGGTGGAGCACGGCTCCCACCGGCAGCTGCTGGACCGAGGCGGGCTGTATGCCCGGCTGTGGGACCAGCAGCAAGAGCTGGAACAATTCAACCAAGAGGAGGTACCCGCATGAAACCGCGCAGCAATCTATCCTGTATGGCCCGCCTCATCACGCTGGTGGGCCCCCTCACCGGAGTGATGCTTCTGGCCATCACCCTGGGGGTGCTGGGCTTCATCGCCGCCACCCTGATCCCGGTGCTGGGCGGCGTGGGCATTCTCTCCGTCCTCAACCACCAGGACACCCTGCCCTTGATTTTCTTGGTCGCCGCCCTGTGTGCCCTGCTGCGCGGGGTATTCCGCTACGGAGAGCAGACCTGCAACCACTACATTGCCTTTAAACTGTTGGCCATTTTGCGCCAAAAGGTATTTGCCGCCCTGCGCCGCCTGGCCCCTGCCAAGCTGGACGGGCGGGACAAGGGGGATTTGATCTCGGTCATCACCTCCGACATTGAGCTGCTGGAGGTGTTCTACGCTCACACCATCTCCCCGGCCGCCATTGCCCTTGTAATGAGCCTGCTCACCGCCGCCTTTCTGGCCTGGTTCCACTGGGCCTACGGGGTGTTGGCTCTGCTGGCCTACGCCACCGTGGGCATTCTCCTCCCCGTGCTGGCCTCTCGCCGCTCCGGGGATACCGGCAACCGGATGCGCCAGAAGGCGGGGCAGCTGTCCGCCTTTGTACTGGACAGCCTGCGGGGAGTGGATGAGACCATCCAGTACCACGGCCAGGCCCAGCGTCTTGGTGAGCTGGAGGGCCGCACCGACGATCTGAGCCGGGTGCAGCAGGACATGAGCCGTATCACCGGCACCAACACCGCCGTCACCCACACCGTCATCTGGCTCTACGACCTGGCGCTGCTGGTCCTGGGGCTGGTGCTGCTGGAACAGGGTCAAGTAAACTTTGGCGGAGTGCTGGTCCCCCTCATTACCCTCATGTCCTCCTTTGGCCCGGTGGTGGCTCTGGCCAACCTGGGCGCCACCCTCCAGAGCACCTTTGCCGCCGCCCGGCGGGTGCTAGACATTCTGGACGAGACCCCGGTGGTGGAAGAGGTGTCCGGACAGTCTGCCACCCGCTTCCACGGGGCCGCCTGCGAGGATCTCACCTTCTCCTACGGCGGTGAGACCATTCTGGACGGCCTGACCCTGGACTTTCCCAAGGGAAAAGTGGTGGGCATTGTGGGCCGCAGCGGCTCGGGCAAGTCCACCCTCTTAAAGCTGCTCATGCGGTTCTGGGACCGCCAGAGCGGAGAGGTGACCATCTCGGAGCGAGACGTGCGGAACATCAATACCGCCGATTTGCGCTCCATGCAAGGGTATATGACCCAGGACACCGACCTGTTCCACGACACCATTTTGAAAAACATTCTTCTGGCCCGCCCCGACGCCACCCGGGAAGAGGTGGAGGAGGCCTGCAAGAAGGCCTCCATCCACGACTTCATCCTCACCCTGCCCCAGGGGTACGATACCCCGGTGGGAGAACTGGGGGACACCCTGTCCGGCGGCGAACGGCAGCGGCTGGGACTGGCCCGGGCCTTCCTCCACAACGCCCCTTTCCTGCTGCTGGATGAGCCCACCAGCAATCTGGACAGCCTCAACGAGGCGGAGATTCTCCGCTCCCTCCACCGGGAGCGGGACCAGCGCACGGTGATTTTGGTCAGCCACCGCCGGTCCACCATGGGCATTGCCGACCAGGTGCACTCGGTGGAGCATGGGAGGGTGAGCTGATGGCCTCCGCTGTGGAGAAAAAACGCCAGCGGGAGCAGAAGGTGGTGGGGCAGATGATTTCCATCTATTGCCACGGCGCTCACCACACCCCCACCGGACAGCTGTGTCCCCAGTGCCAGGCGCTGAAGGACTACGCCATGGAGCGCAGCGACAAATGCCCCTTTATGGAGACGAAAACCTTCTGCTCCAACTGCAAGGTGCACTGTTACCGGAAGGACATGGCCCAGCAAATTCGGCAGGTCATGCGCTACGCCGGGCCCCGGATGCTCCTCCACCACCCCATTCTTGCCCTGCGCCACGTGTGGGAGAGTACACGAGAGAAACAAAGACAAAACAGGAGATGATACCATGAAAAAAGTGCTCTATATCCTATTTGGCTGTATTGCCTTGGCACTGGGCGCCGTTGGCGCTGTGCTGCCCCTGCTCCCCGCTTTTCCCTTTTTGATGCTGGCGGCCTTCTGCTTTGCCCGCAGTTCTCAGCGGCTGCACAACTGGTTCACCTCCACCAAGCTGTATAAAAACAATCTGGAGAGCTTTGCCAAAGGCCGGGGCATGACCTGGCGCACCAAACTTCGCATCATGGTCACGGTCACCCTGGTAATGTCCATCGGCTTTTTCATGATGGGCAGCGTCCCGGTAGGCCGCATCGTCCTGGGCTGTGTGTGGCTGTTCCACATTCTCTTCTTTATCTTCGGCATCAAGACCCTCTCCCCTGCCCAGGCGGAGCATTACCGCAAACTGGACGAAACCGCCTCTCAGGCTTAACGCAACACCCCGTGGACCACGGAACGGTTCACGGGGTGTTTGATTGCATAATTATCCCCAACTCAGCATACAATAGCCGCAACGGAGGTGCTGGGAATGAGTCACAAACTGCGTCAATTGGTATTGTGCATTGGCATCCCCCTGGCGGTGGGCGGCCTGTCCGGCTGGGTGACCCGGGGCGCTATGGAGGACTTTCAGGCCCTCAACCAGCCGCCTCTCTCTCCGCCAGGTTGGCTGTTTCCCGTGGTGTGGACGGTACTCTTTATCCTGATGGGAATTGCCTCTTATTTGGTGGTCCGGTCCCAGGGCCCGGAAAAACAGGTCAAGCGGGCCCTGACGTTCTACGGCATTCAGTTGGGGTTTAACTTCCTGTGGTCCATTCTCTTTTTCAACTTGGGGCTGTATCTGGTGTCCTTTTTCTGGCTGGTGTTGCTGTGGTGCCTCATTCTCCTCACCACCCTGCAATTTTCTGCCCTGGACCGCCGCACGTTCTGGCTGATGCTGCCCTATCTGGCGTGGGTAGCCTTTGCCGGGTATCTCAACTTGGGGATTTTCTGGCTCAACCGATGAAAAAAGCTCTGGAACCTGTGGCGGGTTCCAGAGCTTTTCTTATCGCAGCACTTTTTCCAAATTGCGCCCACAACTGGGACAAAAGGGGCGCTTGGAAGACACCAGAGCACCTAGAAAGGCACCGCAACACGGGCAGCGCACCTTCACCAGCCCCATAATCACCCCAACTACTGCAACCAGTGCACCAAGCCCAGATAGCGGTGTCACCACCTCATACCGAAAACAGGGCACACCAAACAGTACAGCCCCCATCAAAAACACCAGTGCAGAGGCCAAATCCCACATCTGTAGCTTTCTCATCTTCCGGCTCCCTCTCTCCATGGCATCGGATAAGGAAACCATAGCACGCACAGGTAAACAGAGCCACCCAGGTACGGTAAAGAGTTTGTCAGATGCAACGGCTCCCCACGCTCACGATTGCTCTTGCGTTCTTTGATCAATCTGATAGAACAGTTCCCCCAAAGCCAAACACAGCACAAGAAAAGCAATCAGCCGCAGCGGTTCAAATTCCGACAACAGGATGTGGCCCAGTCCAGCGCCCACAACCAACGCAATTAGCAGCAACAGGAATCGTTTCAAATGCTTCATCTTTATCACCTCGTGCTTTTTCCGTTCCTCTTGTTATTATCATGATAGCATGGAGCCTATCCAGATGCAACACACAGAGAAAAAGTAAAAGACCTAAAACCGTTTGGTTCCAGGTCTTTTTGGTGGAGATAAGCGGGATCGAACCGCTGACCTCTTGAATGCCATTCAAGCGCTCTCCCAGCTGAGCTATACCCCCAGGTCGTATTCGTTTTTGTCGTGTCCCCTGCGGAACGAGTGTTAGTATAACAGGGGGTGTAAGAAAAGTCAAGGGCTTTTTTCAGAAAATTTCAGATTTTTTTGCAGAGGCTAAAATAAGCCCTACACCGCTGTTCATACACCTCTATAATTTATTAGACATCATACGGGTATCCCTCCGCGTATGGCATTGCTCCCACGAAGTAGATCTTCATGCAGGCAGTTCTCTGGTGCGTGGCAGTTGTGCAGGCTTCCCCCAGACTGTCCTGTGCGCCCTATCTTGACCACGTTATTTCCCGGGCACACGAGGCCGGAAACAAGAGGCACAAAGGGCCAAGAAAAAAATTTAGATTTTTTGAAATTTCTTGTTGACAAACCACCCCCTTTCTGATATACTTACTTTTGTCGGCGCGAGAGACCGCCGCAAAAACAAAATAACAACTCGGGGGTATAGCTCAGCTGGGAGAGCGCTTGAATGGCATTCAAGAGGTCAGCGGTTCGATCCCGCTTATCTCCACCAAAGTCCTGAACGCAGATGCGTTCAGGACTTTTTCTTTTCTCAAAACCATGATACCATCCGCCCTATGCATCAATTCCTTTCATTCTTTCTTCTGGAAAACATCGGTGGGTGTGTGCTATGATATACTTTGTTGCGACAAATGACATGCAGTCCATAAACCGCTAGAAAGCTCAGGTGTAGTTCCATGCAAGCAAACAGCAAACCAGCCCAATCCGATATCTTCGCCACTCTCCCCATCCCCGTAGCCCTGCGGAAGATGATTCTTCCCGCCGTGGCCAGCCAGCTGATCGTGCTGATCTACAACATGGCGGACACCTTCTTTGTGGGGCGGACCAATAACCCGTACATGGTGGCCTCCACCTCCCTCATCCTCCCCGTGTTCAACATCACCCTGTGTCTGGCCGGACTGGCAGGCATCGGCGGCGGCTCCCTCATCTCCCGGCTGCTGGGCAGTGGCCGACCCGAGGAGGCCCGAAAGGTCAGCGCCTTCTCTCTGTACCTGGGTCTGTCCATCGCCGCCCTCTTCGCCCTGGGCACGGGGCTGTTCATGGGGCCTCTTCTGGGCCTTCTGGGTGCAGGCGAGAACACCTACCACTACGCCCAGCAGTACACCACCTGTGTCATTGTCATCGGCGGCATTCCCACGGTCCTGTCCAACGTGCTGGCAAACCTCATCCGCAGCATTGGCCGCTCCCGGGAGGCTAGCGCCGGTATCATCTTGGGTGGCCTGCTGAACATCGCTCTGGACCCCCTCTTTATGTTTGTACTGCTGCCCCAGGGCCAAGAAGTGCTGGGCGCCGGTCTGGCCACCTGCCTGTCCAACTGCGTGGCCCTGCTCTTTTTCCTGGTGGTGCTGGCCCGGATGGGTCGGGGCTCCATCATCACCTTCTCCCCCAAAGCAGGACTGCCCCAGCGCAGCAGCATTGTGGCGGTATTCGGGGTGGGCATTCCCTCCGCCATCACCACCCTGCTCTTCGATTTGGACTATGTGGTCATTGACAAGCTGATGGTGTCCTACCACGATGTGGCTCTGGCCGCCGTGGGCATCGTCCTCAAAGTGGAGCGGTTCCCCCTAAACGTAGGGGTCGGCATTTGCCAGGGTATGCTGCCCCTGGTGGCCTACAACTACTCCGCGGGAAATCAGCAGCGGATGAATGATGCCATCCGCCTCTCCCGCCGCCTGGGTCTGATTGTGGCGGCCATTAGCATTGCGCTCTATGAGATTTTCGCCGTTCAGTTCTCCAACCTGTTCATCGGAGACGCCCAGACGGTGGAGTTGGCCTCCCAGTTCCTCCGTATCCGGGTGCTAGCCACCCCTCTGATGTTCCTGAGCTTTTTCACCGTGTACCTGTTCCAGGCCTTTGGCAAAGGGCGCGTATCCCTCTTCCTGGGCGTGACCCGGTGGCTGTTTCTCAACATCCCCATGCTCTTTCTCCTCAACGCCATCTTCGGCATGTTCGGCATCGTCTGGTCCCAGATCACAGCGGACACCCTCAATGTGATTCTCTCCTTCTACATCTATTTCCGGTTCCGCCCCTCTGCCAACGAGCTTCAACCCAATCATGTGCAACAAGGTCTGAAATCCTAACGATTTCAGACCTTGTTGTTTATTCCCCTTCCACCGCCAGGCACAGCCCGGAATAGGGCGGAAGAGACAGTTGAACTTGGTTGTGCTGGGCAGGCAAAACGCTCTCATCCCGCTTCACGCCTCCGCCGTACTCCTCCCACTCCGTGGAGAGGATGGGCCGCAGTCCGGCGCACCCCTCCACAGGGAGTTGGTAGCCGTCCTGCGTCTGGTCCGAGAAGTTGAACACGAACACCAGGCGCTCTTTTTCGCTGCGCCGTTCCAAGGCGTAGATGCACCGCTCCTCCTGGTGGCAGTCCAGCCACCGGAAGCCCTGCTCTCGGTCATCCTCCTGCCACAGGGCGGAGTGGTTGAGGTACAGGTGGTTTAAGTCCCGGATGAACCGGAACAATTCATCATGCTTGGGATAACGGAGCAGATTCCAGTCCTGCTCCCTGCTCTCGTCCCACTCCCGGAACTGCCCAATCTCATTGCCCATGAAGTTAAGTTTCTTCCCAGGATGGGCCATCATATAACAGTACAGGGCTCTGGCCTGGGGGAACTTCTCCTCATAGTCCCCGTGCATCTTCTGGAGGATGGTGGCCTTGCCGTGGACCACCTCGTCATGGGACAGGGGGAGCAAATACCGCTCCTGATAGAAATACATCATGGAGAAGGTGAGTTTGTGATAGTGCTGGGGCCGCATCTGGGGCGGGGTCTGGAAGTAGGACAGGGTGTCGTTCATCCACCCCAAATCCCACTTGTAGTCAAAGCCCAGTCCGCCGTGGGCCACATCCCGGGTCACACCGGAATAGGAGGTGGAGTCCTCGGCAATGAGCAGGGCGTGGGGCAGGCGCTGCTTGAGGCCCTGGTTCATAGTCTGCAAAAACTGGATGGCTCCCCGGTTCTCCCCCCGCCCTGGGTCTCCCTTCCAGTAGATGAGGTTACTCACCGCATCCATGCGCAGGCCGTCCACGTGAAACTCCTTCAGCCAATAGAGAGCCGCCGACTGGAGGAAGCTCCGAACTTCCCCTCTGGAGTGCATGAAGTTGCAGCTGCCCCACTCGCTGCGGCCCACCGCGGTGTTGGGATACTCATAGAGAGGGGTGCCGTCATAATTCCACAAGGCGTAGTCGTCCACCGCAAAGTGCACCGGGACAAAATCCATGATGACCCCGATGTGGTTTTGGTGGCACTGGTCAATGAAAAACCGCAGCTGATCGGGGGTTCCATACCGGGAGGTAGGGCTGAAAAATCCGGTGTCCTGATACCCCCAGGAGGCATCACAGGGGTGCTCGGCCAGAGGCATCAACTCAATATAGTTATAGCCGCACTCCTTGACATAGGGGATGAGCCGCTGGGCCAGTTCCTCATAGGTATACCAGTCGTCGGGGGCATCGGATTTTCTCTGCCACGAGCCCAGGTGCACCTCGTAGATGTTCAGGGGCTGCTGGTACCCCTCTCCCCTGCGGTCCATCCACGCCCCATCCTGGAAGGAATAGCGGTCCAGGGTGTGGACCACAGAGGCGGTATGGGGCCGCTTTTCGCTGCCAAATCCATAGGGGTCGCAGTGGTCGATGGTTTTTCCTGTCTGGCTGGTGATGCGGAATTTGTACCGGGACCCCACCTCCACCTGGGGAACGGTGAGTTCCCAGAAGTTCCCGTCGTAGATCTTGTGCATGTCACTGCCCTGCCAGCTGTTGAAGTCTCCAATCACCGAGATGCTTGCGGCATTGGGGGCGAAGGTGCGGAAAACTACGCTGCCGTCCCCCTGCACCTGGGCTCCAAGAAAGCGATAGGCCTCAAATTCCTGGCCCGTGTAAAATCCGTAAAAATCCATGGCAGCCTCCTGACATTTCTAGACAATGGTCGGTTTTTCAACTATAATGGAGTATACATGGTATCGTCTCCGCTGCACACCAGCAGCTGAGGCCAGCGGTCGGATAACCAACCTTTGCAGCAAAGTGTCGGGAAAGGACGGGGCATATGGACATTCGAGTGAAGAAAACCCGGCGGAGTATCATCACCGCCTTTATGGAGCTGCGGGCCCACAAGCCCCTGGAGAAAATCACGGTCAAGGAGCTGTGTGAAAAGGCGGAGATCAACAAGTCCACCTTTTACACCCACTTCACAGACATCTACCACCTGTCCGATCAGTTGGAGCAGGAGCTGATCCAGCAGGTGGTGGACAACCTCCCCCACCCCCAATACGTGGTGGAGCACCCCAAAGAGTTCACCCAGGAGCTGTTTCTGGCCTTTTACGCCCAGTCGGCCCGGATTGACAAGCTGTTTTCCGGCCCCCAGCGGGGAAATTTCGTGGTCAAGCTCCACGCCGCCCTAAAGGAGCGGATTTTCCAGGCCTATCCCCAATATGAAGACGATCTGTTCTTCAATGTCTATCTCAACTTCGCCATTTTCGGAGGCTACTACGCCATGTGCGAGGGAAAAGCCATCGACACCCCAGGCACCATTGCCGCCATCGCCCAGATCACCGAGCACTGCTCTCGGGCCCTGGTGGAAGAGCTGCACGCCCGAAAACAGGCAGACTAAACAGAGTCCGGCACAGGAACCTTCCCGTGCCGGACTTTCTGTATGATTATAGGTTGCTGTATCCCATGAGGGAGGCATCCACCGCCCGGGCCGCTTCCCGGCCCTCGGCAATGGCCCATACCACCAGGGATTGGCCCCGGTGCATGTCTCCGGCGGTAAACACCCGCTCCACGCTGGTCTCATAGCCGCCGGGCTGGGTGGCCACGTTGGTGCGGCCGTCCCGCTCCACGCCAAAGGCCTGGGTCACATACTCCTCACTGCCCAAAAAGCCTGCGGCGATGAGCACCAGGTCGGCGGGCACCTCCACCTCGCTGCCCTCCACGGGGACCATCTGCATCCGTCCGGTGGCCTCCTCCTTTTTGGGTTCCAGGCTCACCAGCACGGCTCCGCACACTTTGCCCTCTGCGTCCTGCTTGAGCTCCTGCACCGTGGTCTGGTAGCGGCGGGGGTCTTCGCCAAATACGGCGATGGCCTCCTGCTGTCCGTAGTCGGTCTTCCGCACCCGGGGCCACTGGGGCCAGGGGTTGCCGGGGGTACGGGTCTCCGGGGCCTTGGGCATCATCTCCAGCTGGGTCACCCCCGCTGCACCCAGGCGGATGGCGGTGCCCACGCAGTCGTTGCCCGTGTCGCCGCCGCCAATGACCAGCACCTGTTTGCCCTCGGCCAGGTGGGTGGGGACGGTTTGAAAGTCGCTGTCCAGCAGTTCTTTCGTCACCTGGGTGAGGAAGTCCACGGCGAACATCACCCCCTGGGCCTCCCGCCCGGGCACGGGCAGGTCCCGGGGCTGGCTGGCCCCACAGGCCAGAATCACCCGGTCGTACTCCTCCAGCAGCTCCTGGGCGGTGACGGTGCGGCCCACGTCCACGTGACACCGGAACTCCACCCCCGCCTGCTCCATGAGGGTAACGCGGCGGTCGATGACCTTTTTGTCCAGCTTCATATTGGGAATGCCATAGCGCAGCAGCCCGCCGGGGCGGTCGTGGCGCTCAAACACCGTCACCCAGTGGCCCCGCTGATTGAGCAGCAGCGCCGCAGACAGGCCGGCCGGGCCGCTGCCCACCACGGCCACCCGCTTGCCCGTGCGCACCTTGGGGGGCTCCCCGCTCACCAGGCCATGGGCAAAAGCGTACTCAATGACCTGGCGCTCGTTGTCCTTGGTGGTGACCGGCTCACTATACTCCCCGCAGGTACAGGCCGCCTCACACAGGGCGGGACACACCCGGGAGGTGAACTCGGGCAGGCAGTGGGTGCGGCTGAGGCGGATATACGCCTGCTCCCAGTTGCCGTGGTACACCAGATCGTTGATCTCAGGCACCAGGTTGTGGAGGGGACAGCCGGAGGCCATGCCGCCGATCATCATCCCCGCCTGGCAGAAGGGGACGCCGCAGTCCATACACCGGGCCCCCTGCTGCTGTTGCTGCTGGAGGGTGAGGGTGGTGTGGAACTCGTCAAAGGTTTGAATGCGCTCCAGAGGCGGGACGGAAGGCCCGTTCTGACGTTGATATTCCATAAATCCTGTGGGCTTTCCCATCTTCCTCAACCTTCCTTTCCGGCCACGCTGGCATAGAACGCCTCGATCTGGGCCTCTTCCCGATTCATGCCCTGCTCTTCAAATTGGGCGGAGAGCTGCATAAGCTTCTTATATTCCCCGGGGATGATCTTCTTGAACCGGGGCAGATAGGCGTCAAAGTCGTCCAGCACCTGACGGGCCTTCTCTGAGCCGGTGGCGGCCACATGGTCCTGGAGCATCTGCCGCAGTTCCTCCCGGTCGAACTTGCTCTCCACCTTCTCCATGAGCACCTGCCCCTTGTTTAAGTTTCGGTACAGAGCGTTGCCCTCGTCCAGCACGTACACCACGCCGCCGCTCATACCGGCGGCGAAATTTTTGCCCGTGGGTCCCAATACTACCACACAGCCGCCGGTCATATACTCGCAGCCGTGCTCGCCCACGCCTTCCACCACGGCACGGGCGCCGGAGTTCCGCACGCAGAACCGCTCCCCTGCCATGCCGTTGATGTAGGCCTGGCCGGAGGTGGCGCCGTACAGGGCCACATTGCCGATGATGATGTTCTCATGGGGGACAAAGTTCGCCTGCTTGGGGGGATACACCACCAGCTTGCCGCCGGACAGACCCTTGCCGAAGTAGTCGTTGCTGTCCCCCTCCAGCTCCAGGGTGAGGCCCTGGGGGATGAAGGCGCCGAAGCTCTGGCCTCCCGCCCCGTGGCAGCGGACGGTGATGGTGTCCTGGGGCAGGCCGTGGGGATGGCGGCGGGTGAGCTCGGAGCCCAGCAGGGTGCCGAAGCTGCGGTCGGTGTTCAATAGCTTCACCTCCACGGTGTGGGCCCGGCCACTGGACAGGCTATCCTTAATCTTGGCGCTCTTGAGCAGCACTTGCTCGTCCTTGGTGCGCTCCAGATGGAAGTCGTAGGCGTGCTGGGGATCAAAGATGGTCTGGCTGTCCGGGACCTGGGCCAGAATTCCACTCAAATCCACCTGAGCGGCGTTGCCCGTCAGGTCGGTTCTCTGGCGAAGCAGGTCGGT
The DNA here is from genome assembly GCF_002160435.1 of Pseudoflavonifractor sp. An176. Classification (NCBI taxonomy): domain Bacteria; kingdom Bacillati; phylum Bacillota; class Clostridia; order Eubacteriales; family Oscillospiraceae; genus Pseudoflavonifractor; species Pseudoflavonifractor sp. An176. Next base: position 156,133 of record NZ_NFKO01000001.1, read on the forward strand.
GCGGCCCACCATCTCGTCCACCGTGCGCACGCCCAGCTTGGCCATGTACTCCCGCAGCTCCTGGGCGATAAAACGCATGAAGTTTTCCACATACTCCGGCTTGCCCATAAACCGACGGCGCAGTTCCGGGTTCTGGGTGGCCACGCCCATGGGGCAGGTGTCCAGGTTGCACACCCGCATCATCACACACCCCAAGGTCACCAGGGGGGCGGTGGCAAAGCCGAACTCCTCGGCCCCCAACAGGGCGGCCACAGCCACGTCCTTGCCGCTCATGAGTTTGCCGTCGGTCTCAATGCGCACCCGGTCCCGGAGATCATTTTTCAACAGGGTCTGGTGGGTCTCCGCCAGGCCCAGCTCCCAGGGCAGGCCTGCATCCAAAATGGAGCTCAGGGGGGCAGCTCCCGTGCCGCCATCGTACCCGGAGATCAAAATCACCTGGGCGCCCGCCTTGGCCACACCGGCGGCCACGGTGCCCACGCCAGCCTCAGACACCAGCTTCACCGAGATGCGGGCGTACTTGTTGGCGTTTTTCAGGTCATAGATGAGCTGGGCCAGGTCCTCAATGGAGTAGATGTCGTGGTGAGGCGGCGGCGAGATGAGGCTCACGCCGGGGGTGGAGTGGCGGGTCTTGGCAATCCAGGGGTACACCTTCTGGGCGGGCAGGTGGCCGCCCTCGCCGGGCTTGGCGCCCTGGGCCATCTTGATTTGCAGCTCCTTGGCGCTGACCAGATAGCGGCTGGTGACGCCGAAGCGGCCGCTGGCCACCTGCTTGATGGCGGAGCTGCGGTCGTGGTCGGTGCCCGCCGACTCCAGACGCTCGTCGCTCTCGCCGCCTTCGCCGCTGTTGGACTTTCCGTGAAGGCGGTTCATGGCCACCGCCAGGGCCTCGTGGGCCTCCTGGGAGATGGAGCCATAGGACATGGCCCCGGTCTTGAAGCGGGTGACAATGCTGTCCACCTTCTCCACCTCGTCCAGAGGCACCCCCTGTTCCGGGTAGTTAAACTCCATGAGGGAGCGGAGGGTGCCGAAGTTCTCCTGGTCCACCTGGGCGGTATACTGCCGGAACAACTGGTAGTCTCCCGTGCGGGTGGACTGCTGCAAGAGGTGGATGGTCTGGGGATTGTAGCGGTGCTCCTCCCCCTGGCTGCGCATCTTGTGGCGGCCCACCGAAGGCAGGGTCAGATTCACCGCCAGCCCCAGGGGGTCATAGGCCTTGGAGTGCTGGGCATCGGCCTGGGCGGCGATGTCCTCCAAGGTGATGCCGCCAATGCGGCTGATGGTACCGGTAAAGTAGGTGTCGATGACCTCACGGCTGATGCCGATGCATTCAAAAATCTGGCTGCCCTGGTAGGACTGGATGGTGGAGATGCCCATTTTAGAGGCGATCTTCACGATGCCCTGGAGGATGGCGTGGTCGTAGTCCTCCACGGCGGCGTAGTAGTCCTTATGCAGCAGCCCGTCCTGCACCAACTGGGCCACCGTGGCGTGGGCCAGGTAGGGGTTGACGGCGCAGGCGCCGTAGCCCAGCAGGCAAGCGAAGTGGTGCACCTCCCGGGGCTCCCCGGACTCCAGAATGAGGGACATGGCCGTGCACTTCTTGGTCTTCACCAGGTACTTGTGCACCGCCGACACCGCCAACAGGGACGGAATGGCCACGTGGTTTTCGTCCACCCCACGGTCGGATAGGATGAGGATGGTGGCACCCTTGCGGTAGGCCTTGTCCACCTGGACAAACAGCTGCTCCAGCACCCGGTCCATGGGGGTATTTTTATAGTAAAGGATGGAGACCGTGGCCACCTGGAAGCCGGGGCGGTTCATAGTCTTGATCTTCAACAGGTCCAGGTCGTTCAAAATGGGGTTGTTGATTTTCAGCACCCGGCAGTTCTCCGGCTGCTCCTGGAGCAGATTGCCGTTTTTCCCGGCGTAGACGGTGGTGGAGGTGACGATCTTCTCCCGCACCGAGTCGATGGGCGGGTTGGTCACCTGGGCGAACATCTGCTTGAAGTAGTGAAACAGGGGCTGATACTGGTCCGAGAGCACCGCCAGCGGGGTGTCCACACCCATGGCCCCAATGGGCTCGCTGCCGTTGAGGGCCATGGAGCATACGCTATTGCGGTACTCCTCATAGGTGTAGCCAAAGGCCATTTGCAGCCGGGCGCAGTACTCCCGGCTCAGAGGGGGCACCGGCTGGTTGGGGACCTTCAAGTCGTGGAGCTCCACCAGGTTGCTGTCCAGCCACTCTCCATAGGGCTCCTTCCCGGCGTAGCGCTCCTTGATCTCCTGGTCCGAGTACACCCGGCCCTGCACCGTATCCACCAGCAACATCTTTCCCGGGTGCAGCCGCTCCTTGGTGACAATCTGGTCCTCCGGGATGGGGAGCACCCCCACCTCCGAGGAGAGGATGAGCCGCCCGTCGCTGGTGATATAGTAGCGGGAGGGGCGCAGGCCGTTGCGGTCCAGCACCGCTCCCATCACATCACCGTCGGAGAAGAGAATGGAGGCGGGACCGTCCCAGGGCTCCATCATGGTGGCGTAGTACTGGTAAAAGTCCCGGAGGGGCTGGGAGATGGTGTCGTTGTGGCTCCAGGGCTCGGGGATGGCCACCATCACCGCCAGAGGCAGCTCCATGCCGCTCATGACCAGAAACTCCAGGGTGTTGTCCAGCATGGCCGAGTCGGAGCCGTCGGCGTGGATGACCGGCAGCACCTTGGTCAAGTCGTCCTCCGAGAAGGCGGGGGTGGACATGGTCTCCTCCCGGGCCTGCATCTTGTCGGCGTTGCCCCGGATGGTGTTGATCTCCCCGTTGTGGACAATGAAGCGGTTGGGGTGAGCCCGCTCCCAGCTGGGATTGGTGTTGGTGGAGAAGCGGGAGTGCACCAGGGCGATGGCAGAGTCGAAGTCCTCATCCTGCAAATCCAAAAAGAAGGTGCGCAGCTGCCCCACCAGGAACATCCCCTTATAGACCATGGTGCGGCTGGACAGAGAGGGCACATAGGTGTTGTCGTTGCTCTGCTCGAAGACCCGGCGCACCATGTACAGCTTCCGGTCAAAGGCCAGACCCGCCGGGATGTCCTTGGGCTTTTTCACAAAGCACTGGTAGATGGCAGGCATACACGCCAGTGCCTTCTCCCCCAGCACCTGGGGGGCGGTGGGCACTGGACGCCAGCCCAAAAACTCCAGCCCCTCCTTGGCCACAATGACCTCGAACATCTTCATGGCCCGGCTGCGCTTCAGTTCGTCCTGGGGAAAGAAGAACATGCCAACGCCGTATTCCCGCTCCCCGCCCAGAGCAATGCCCAATTGGGCACATACCTTGGTGAAAAAGCGGTGGCTGATCTGAACCAGAATGCCTACGCCGTCCCCGGTCTTGCCCTGGGCATCTTTTCCGGCCCGGTGTTCCAGGTTTTCCACAATGTGCAGGGCATCTGCTACAATTTGATGGGTTTTCCGGCCGTGGATGTCCACAACGGCCCCGATGCCGCAGTTGTCATGCTCCAGCTGCGGGCAGTATAGGGTTTGCATGGATGGCTTTGTCATGGTGACTCCCCCTTTGGAATATCTGTAAAACGAACACAAGGGCGCCAAAGAACCCTCAGACCACCTTGTCCGTGGGATTCCTTGACACCCTTGTCAATCTCGTATTTGTAAATACATCCGTGCGCCGTGCACGGACTATTTATTTCGTTAAAGTATACGACACACCCTCTTAGTTGTCAACCCCCTGGAACACAAATGGCAGTTTTCACAAGTTTCTACCAGAAACAGCCACTTCACTTTGCCGCATTTTCACACTTGACTTTGGCGAAAACAGGGCGTATCATAGGCCCATCCAACGGACAACGACGTCATGGAGCTCAGTTCTATGACGTCGCTGTCCGTTTTTATTTTCTGGAGAGGATGGATGAACATGACCAACGTGCCCAGCTATTTTGGAAGTCAGGTATTTGACCAGCGTGTGATGAAGGCCCGCCTTCCTCAAGATATTTACCGTTCCCTGCGCTGTACCATGGAGGAGGGAACGCCCCTGGACCTGCCCGTGGCCAATGTGGTGGCCGCCGCCATGCGGGACTGGGCGGTGGAGCAAGGGGCTACCCACTTCACCCACTGGTTCCAGCCCATGACCGGCGTCACCGCCGAGAAGCACGACAGCTTCATCTCCCCCGCCCCGGACGGCGGGGTGATTATGGAGTTTTCCGGCAAGGAGCTCATCCGAGGGGAGCCCGACGCCTCCTCCTTCCCTTCCGGCGGGCTGCGGGCCACCTTTGAGGCCCGGGGCTATACCGCCTGGGACCCCACCTCTTACGCCTTCATCAAGGGCAAGACGTTGTGCATTCCCACCGCCTTCTGCTCCTACGGCGGCGAGGCACTGGACAAGAAAACTCCCCTGCTGCGCTCCATGGAGGCCCTGAACCGCCAGGCCCTGCGGGTGCTCCATCTGCTGGGGGACACCGATGTGAAATCGGTGCGCACCTCGGTGGGCCCGGAGCAGGAGTATTTCCTGGTGGATCGGAAGCTGTACGACCAGCGGCCCGACCTCATCTACACCGGGCGCACCCTCTTCGGCGCCCGCTCCCCCAAGGGGCAGGAGCTCAACGACCACTATTTCGGCAACATCAAGGAGCGGGTGGCCGCCTACATGGAGGAGCTCAACGAGGAGCTGTGGAAGCTGGGCATTCTGGCCAAGACCCAGCACAACGAGGTGGCTCCCGCGCAGCACGAGCTGGCCCCCATCTACACCACCACCAACATCGCCACCGACCACAACCAGCTGACCATGGAGATCATGCAGAAGGTGGCTGCCAAGCACGGTCTGGTGTGTCTGCTCCATGAAAAGCCCTTTGCCGGGGTCAATGGCTCGGGCAAGCACAACAACTGGTCCATGGCCACCAACACCGGAGTGAACCTTCTCTCCCCCGGCGCCAAGCCCCACGAGAACACCCGGTTCCTCCTCTTCCTGTGTGCCGTCATCCAGGCGGTGGACGACTACCAGGATCTGCTGCGGCTGTCTGTGGCCACCGCTGGCAACGACCACCGCCTGGGCGCCCACGAAGCGCCCCCCGCCGTGGTGTCCATCTTCCTGGGGGATGAGCTGTCCGGCATTCTCAAGTCCATGGAGGAGGGCAGCCAGTACACCGCCCCCCAGGCCGAGCGCGTGAAGCTGGGCGTCCACGCCCTGCCCCCGCTTCCCCGGGACACCACTGACCGCAACCGCACCTCCCCCTTCGCCTTCACCGGCAACAAGTTTGAGTTCCGCATGTTGGGCTCCTCCAACTCCATCGCCTGCGCCAACATGATGCTCAACGCCGCTGTGGCGGAGTCCCTGCGCCAGTACGCCGACCGCCTGGAACAGGCCCAGGATCGGGTGGCGGAAATCCACCACATTCTCCGGGACGTCATCCGCCAGCACAAGCGCATTCTCTTTGATGGCAACGGCTACGATGAGAGCTGGATTGACGAGGCGAAAGCCCGTGGGCTGCTCAACCTGCCCACCACCGCCGACTGCATGCCCTACCTGCTCCACGAGAAAAACGTGGAGATGCTCACCCGCCATGGGGTATTCTCCGTGCCCGAGCTCCACTCCCGCTGTGAGATCATGCTGGACAACTACTGCAAGACGGTGGAAATCGAGGCCAACACCATGATCGACATGGCCCGCCAGGACATTCTCCCCGCCGTCCAGAGCTACGCCACCCACGTGGCCCAGGGCATTGCTGCCAAACGCAGTGTGGTGGACACTCTGCCCTGCACCCACGAGACCAAGCTGCTGGAGCAGCTGAGCACCCTCACCGACCAGATCGCCCAGGGCATGGAAGCCCTGGAGGTGGTGACGGACCGCGTGGAGCAGATGGCGGATGTCACCGCCACCTCGGAGGCGGTGCGGGACGAGATGCTCCCCGCCATGGTCCAGCTGCGCCAGGCGGTGGACCAGGCCGAGACCATCACCGCCAGTTCCTTCTGGCCCTACCCCTCCTACGGACAGCTGCTGTTCGGGGTCCGGTAATGACAACACCTATTTGAATATACATGCCTGTGCCCATACCTCCACCGAGGTATGGGCACAGGCGCACAAGGAGGCATCAACATGTGTTCCATTATGGGATATTGCACCCCAAACGCTGACGTGACAGCCTTCACCCAAGGCTTCTACAAAACCAAGTCCCGGGGCCCGGACAACTCCCGCATTGTGGACACCGGAATGGGGCTGCTGGGCTTTCACCGCCTGGCCATTATGGGGCTACAGCCCCAGGGTATGCAGCCCTTCGTTCTCCATGGCTGCTATGGGGTATGCAACGGGGAACTATACGGCTTTGAGGCCATACGGGAACAATTCAAGGATAAATACACCTTTCAGAGCCAGTCCGACTGTGAGATTCTCCTCCCCCTCTATTTCGAGCACGGAGTGGACCTGTTTGCCCAGCTGGATGCGGAGTTTGCCTGTATCATTCTGGACACCCAGGGTGGCCACGTCATCGCCGCCCGGGACCCTCTGGGCATTCGTCCCCTATACTACGGCTACGACCAGGCCGGGGCCATTCTCTTTGCCAGCGAACCCAAAAACCTGGTGGGGCTGGTGGGCCGCATTCTCCCCTTCCCCCCTGGCCACTACTATCTGGACGGACAGTTTGTACGCTATGCGGACATGACCCGCGTGGACCAGGTGGTGAACGGAGACCTGGACACCATCTGCACCAACATCCGGGAAAAGCTGGTGGCTGGGATTCAAAAACGTCTGGTGTCCGACGCCCCGGTGGGCTTTCTCCTCAGCGGCGGGCTGGACTCCTCTCTGGTGTGCGCGGTCGCCGCCAAAGCCTCCCCCACCCCCATCCGCACCTTTGCCATCGGCATGGACCGGGATGCCATCGACCTGAAATACGCCCGGGAGGTGGCCGACTACATCGGCAGCGACCACACCGAGGTCATCATCACCCGGCAGGATGTGCTCACCGCCCTGGAGCCAGTGGTGGAGCTGCTGGCCACCTATGACATCACCACCATCCGGGCCAGCATTGGCATGTATCTGCTGTGCAAGGCCATCCATGAACGCACGGACATCCGGGTGCTCCTCACCGGGGAGATCTCCGACGAGCTGTTCGGCTACAAGTACACCGACTTCGCCCCCTCCCCCCAGGCCTTCCAGAAGGAGGCCGCCAAGCGGATTCGGGAAATCCACATGTACGACGTACTGCGGGCAGACCGGTGCATCTCGGTGAACGCTCTGGAGGCCCGGGTGCCCTTTGGTGACCTGGACTTTGTGCGCTATGTGATGGCCATTGACCCCCGTCTGAAGTGCAACACCTATGGCAAGGGAAAATACTTGCTACGCCGTGCATTTGAAGGGGATTGGCTGCCTCTGCACATTCTCTACCGGGAGAAGGCGGCCTTCTCCGACGCCGTGGGCCACTCCATGGTGGACGACCTGAAAGCCTATGCAGAGACCTGCTACACCGACCAAGAATTCCAGGCTCGGCGCAAGGTCTACACCCATGCCCAGCCCTTCACCAAGGAGTCTCTGCTCTACCGGGAACTGTTTGAAGCCCACTATCCCGGCCAGAGTCAGATGGTGACGGACTTCTGGATGCCCAACAAGACCTGGCCGGGGTGCAACGTGGACGACCCCTCCGCCCGGGTGCTGTCCAACTACGGAAACAGCGGGCTGTAACCTGGAAACGGGAGCGGCGACGGCACGCCGCTCCCGTTTATTGCCCCCATTCTCTGGAAATACTGAGAAGGTACCTCCGTCCGTCCTGGGCAAAGGGAAATTCATCCTTGACTTTCTCACACCCCCATGATAGAATGACGGCAGTTGAAAAGGGAGTAGTTTGAAGCTATGCCGTCAACACCTCGGTCAGCGTGCTGGCCTGGCGGTATGCACCCTGTGTGGTAACAAGACTTTTCGACAACTGTCGCTTTGCGGGCAGTTGGCGGAGGGTCTTTTTTATTTTGCCTCTCCGCCCCCGACTCAACACATGGAAGGAAGGAATACCAATGACAGACGCCTACTACAAACAAACCCCACAGCAGGCCCTGGAGGCTCAGAAAACCAGTGCCAATGGACTGTCTGGCCAGGAAGCCCAAGCCCGGGCCCAGCAGTTCGGCCCCAACCAGCTGGCTGAGGGCGAGAAAAAGGGTGTGCTCCAGGTCTTTGCTGAGCAGTTCAAAGACCTACTGGTGATCATCCTCATCATCGCTGCCCTCATCTCCGCCGCCTCCAGCAATCTGGAGAGCACCATTGTCATCATCGCCGTGCTCATCCTCAACGCCATTCTGGGTACCGTACAGTACTTCAAGGCGGAAAAATCCCTGGAGAGCCTGAAAGCCATGTCCTCCCCCACAGCGAAAGTGCTACGGGACGGCAAGCGCATGGAGATCCCCTCCACCCAGATCGTCCCCGGCGACATCGTGCTGCTGGAGGCCGGCGACATGGTGGTAGCCGATGGCCGCATTCTGGAAAACTACTCCCTCAAGGTCAATGAGAGCTCCCTCACCGGTGAGAGCGAGGGCGTGGACAAGACCGCCGACGTCATCCACGCCGACCAGGTGGCTCTGGGCGACCAGAAGAACATGGTCTTCTCCGGCTCCCTGGTCACCTATGGCCGTGCCACCGTGCTGGTCACCGCCACCGGCATGAACACCGAGCTAGGTAAGATCGCCACCTTGATGAATCAGACCCAGCAGCGCAAGACCCCCCTCCAGGAGAGCCTGGACAACTTCAGCGCCAAGCTGGCCATCGTCATCATGGTCATCTGCGCCATCGTCTTTGGCCTGTCCGTGTTCCGCAGCAACATGGAGATTCTGGACGCTCTGATGTTTGCCGTGGCTCTGGCCGTGGCCGCCATCCCCGAGGCCCTGTCCTCCATCGTCACCATTGTGTTAGCCATGGGCACCCAGAAGATGGCCAAACAAAACGCCATCATGAAGGACCTGAAGGCCGTGGAAAGCCTGGGCTGCGTGTCCGTCATCTGCTCGGATAAGACCGGCACCCTGACCCAGAACAAAATGACGCCCCAGAAAGTGTACGCCGACGGCGCTCTGGTGGAGGGCAAGGACTTAAACCTGGCCAACCACGTCCAGCGCCTGCTTCTGAAGGCCGCTCTGCTGGCCAGCGACGCCACCCACGAGGAGGAGACCGGCACCTCCATCGGCGACCCCACGGAGGTGGCCCTGGTGATGTTGGGCGAGCACTTCGGTGTGGAAGAGGAGACCTACCGGGTGCAGCACCCCCGTCTGGGCGAGCTGGCCTTTGACTCCGACCGCAAGCTCATGAGCACCCTCCACGACATTGACGGCGTGCCCACCCTCTTCACCAAGGGCGCCATGGACGTGCTGCTGGACCGCTCCAAGTGGCTGCTCACCAGCGAGGGCCGGGTGCCTCTGACCCAGGAGATGAAAGAGGAGATCGGCCGGGTCAACACCCAGCTGTCCACTGAGGGCCTGCGTGTGCTGGCCTTCGCCTATCGGGAGCTGGACGCCATTCGTCCCCTGTCCCTGGACGATGAGCAGGAATTCACCTTTCTGGGCCTCATCTCCATGATCGACCCGCCCCGCCCCGAGGCCATTCAGGCCGTGGCAGACGCCAAGCAGGGCGGCATTCGCACCATCATGATCACCGGCGACCACAAGATTACCGCCACCGCCATCGCCAAGCAGCTGGGCATCTTCCAGGAGGGCGATCAGGCCCTGTCCGGTGTGGAGCTGGACAACATGACCGACGAGCAGCTGGACGCCTGTCTGGCCTCCGTCTCCGTCTACGCCCGGGTTTCCCCGGAGCACAAAATCCGCATCGTCAACGCCTGGCAGCGCCGGGGTAACATCGTGTCCATGACCGGTGACGGCGTCAACGACGCCCCCGCCCTGAAAAAGGCCGACATCGGCGTGGCCATGGGCATCACCGGCACCGAGGTGTCCAAGGATGCCGCCTCCATGATTCTGGCCGACGACAACTTTGCCACCATCGTCAAGGCGGTGGTCAACGGCCGCAGCGTGTACGCCAACATTAAAAACGCCATTCAGTTCCTGCTCTCCGGCAACACCGCCGGTATCTTCTGCGTGGTGTACGCCTCCCTGATGGCCCTGCCCGCTCCCTTTGAGGCGGTGCATCTGCTGTTTATCAACCTGCTCACCGACTCCCTGCCCGCCATCGCCATCGGCATGGAGCCCGCTCGCCGCGGGCTGCTCAATCAGAAGCCCCGTGACCCCAAGGAGCCCATTCTCACCCGGCCTCTGCTGGCCCGTATCGGCATCCAGGGTCTGCTCATCGCCATTGTCACCATGATTGCCTTCTATCTGGGCTATCAGACTGGCGACGCCGCTCTGGCTACCACCATGGCCTTCTCCACTCTGACTCTGGCCCGCCTGTTCCACGGCTTCAACTGCCGAGGCGCCGAGTCCATCTTCCGGCTGAAGTTCTCCAGCAACAAGGCCTCCATCTGGGCGTTCCTGGCTGGTGTGGTGCTGCTGATGCTGGTGCTCTTTGTCCCCGGTCTCAACTCCCTGTTCATGGTCTCCCCCGCCTTTGGGGTGGCCAACCTGGGCGAGATCGTGGGCCTGGCCCTCATCCCCACCATCGTGATCCAGATTGCCAAGGTGATTATGGAGCGCAAGTAATCCTATAAGAAAAAGAGACTCCAGGTTCCATTACGGAACATGGAGTCTCTTTTTGTCTCTGGAAGGTTACAGCGCGTACTGGGAGATCACAGAACAGATACGGGCCACATCCGCTCCAGCCGTAAACTCAAACCGGACCCGGCCCAAGCTGCTAAACCACAGCTCCAGCTCACTGTCCAGGTCAAACACCCCGGAGGTCTCCACAGAAAAGGCCTGAATCCGCTTATAGGGCAGGGAGGTATAGTCGGTCCGCTTCCCCGTCAGCCCCTGCATATTGATGGTGATCACGCGCCGGTTGGTGAATACCACGCCATCCCGCACGGTACGGAAGGAGGCCACCATCTCCTCCCCCGGCGCAAACATAGGCGTGAGGCGCTGGGCGTAGGTGTCATTGTCCACTTCTTTCAGCTTGAGAAAGTCGGCGTTTTCAAAGTCGATCATGCAGGTTCCCCCTTCGGTTGTTAGATGGGTCCATGATAGCATACCCTCTTCCCCTTGTCCATAGAAAAAGGGGGCGGCAAACGCCGCCCCCTGATAAGGTCTTTAAATCAGGCCCAGATATTCCTCCAAGCACAGTCCACTCTGGTGCACCTTGGTGGCCAAGTCCACCCCCAAGTATCGAATGTGCCAAGGCTCGTACTGATACCCAGTGATGTCTTCCTTCCCCTCCGGGTAACGGATAATAAATCCATACTCATGGGCGTGGTTAGCCAGCCAGCGGCCTGCCGGGGTGTCCGCAAATTGCAGGTCCACCCAACCCACATCAAAGGCCAGTCCGGTCTGATGCTCCGAGTGGCCCGGCCAGGCGGAGTAGGTGTCCGCTTTCTCCACGCCGTCCACCGCCACATAGTCGTTGTACAGCTCCTCCTGGGTCTCAAAGGAACGGTATCCGCTCATCAGGTCCATGGAATAGCCAGCCCACCGAGCCGCCCGCTGGAGCTTGAGCAGGGCCTGATAGGCCGTGGCGTCCTCCCCGTCTCCATAATCCCGGGGCAGGGCATACTCTTTATTGACCAGCAGTACGCCATCCACATAGGTGGGCTCCACCGTCTCATAGTACTCGTAGCTCTTTCCACTGGGGGCCAGCGGTCCTTCCGGCTCCTCCACCGCGGCAATTCCCTTGCCCCCTACCTCGGGGGTACGGGTGGGTTCCGGAGTGGCCTCCACCTCGGTTTTCTGCTGCTCTGCGATGGGATGTTCCTGGGGCTGCTGGGCCATTCCTGCCGTGCACCCGCTGGCCAAGAGAAAGGCTCCCAACAAGGCACTGAGCAGAATTCCTTTGCGTATTGAATGTTTCACCGATTGTCCTCCTGTTGTGTATCCAGCCAATGATCGGGCTGTACCAAGGGCTGTTACGTTATATCCCTTTCACCAAAACAGAGAGTCCTCCCTGTCCGGTACACGCTATCATACACCACAAAAGGCCGCATGTCAATAATTACCATATGTTTACAGGGCATATTTTCCCTCTCACTGCCCATCCTGAGCCATAAGTTCCGCCACCGCCTGAACGGCCAGTTGGATAACCCCCTGGGTGTCGTGGCACTCCTCGTGGGGCAGGCCCGCCTTGTCCCGCTCCTGGTTCCAGATGCACAGCATGACGGCCCCCGCCCGCACCCGCAGCACCGAAGCCACGGTGAACAGGGCTGCCGTCTCCATCTCGCTGGCCAGAGCGCCTCCCTGAATCCAGGCATCCCACTTGGAGAGCAGCTCATAGCTCACTGGCATGCGCTGGGGGGAGTGCTGGCCATAGAAGCTGTCCTTGCACTGCACCACTCCCACATGGTGGCGCTGGCCTAAGCGGAGGGCCGCCTGTTTCAGGGCGGCCGTCACATCAAAGTCTGCCACTGCCGGGTACTCAATGGGCAGGTATTCCCGGCTGGTGCCGTCTTGGCGAATGGCGGCCTGGACAATCACCGCATCCCCAGCCCGCACCTGCTGCTGCATGCCGCCGCTGGTACCCACGCGAATCATGGTCTTGATGCCCAGCTGGGCCAGCTCCTCCACCGCAATGGCGGTGGACGGTCCGCCGATGCCGTGGGACATTACCAGCACTGGCCGGCCCTGCACATAGCCCAGGAAGCTGGTGTATTCCCGGTTCTGGCCCAGGCGTTTGGGGCGCTCCAAGTGCTGAGCGATGGCCTCAATGCGGCCGGGATCTCCTGCCAGGATGGCATATTCCGCCCCCTCCAGCATGGGCGCATCCAATTGAATGTGGTACTGCATGCCTTCACTCCTCTCCGGTAAATCCAGGGCGATCTCGCCGCCCCATACCTTATATGAATTCTATTGTACTCCTCCCCCACCGTTCGTCAACGGAAATTTCGCAGTTTGCTGAAACCATTTCTATAAACGGAGCATAGCATGGGATAGCCTACCGAAGTAAGGAGGATTTCCATGCGCCGACACTGTTCCTGTCACTGTCCGGTCTGCCGTGCCAGCCGCAACGTCTGTTCTCCCTTCTGCTCTCTCTATATATCCCATCCCTGTGTCTGTCCACCCGGACCTCCTGGAGCCGCCGCCACGGTGACCATTGGCACGGTCACCACTGGAGCCCCGGGCACCCCGGCGGAGGTGACCAATTCCGGCACAGCTCAAAACGCCGTGCTCAACTTCACCATTCCCCAGGGTCTGCCCGGTACCTCCCAGCCCGTCAGTCTGGTGTCCTCCTACTCTACACCGCCCCAGCCTGGGGCCTCCGGCACCCCCATCACCTTTGACCGCAACGCTTTGAGTCTGGGCACCGATATCAGCCACACTTCGGGCAGCGACACCTTCACCATCAATCAGCCGGGGGTGTACTCGGTGGAGTTTCACGGCGTCATCACCCCCACCGCCAACAACACCTTCCCGGTGAACATCAACACCTCCTTGGAGGTCAACGGCTCGGTGCAATCCGGGGCCTCGGTGCCCTTCACCTTTCAAAATGCCACCCAGTCCTCGGAGGTGTCCTTCACCGTCCCCATCTCTGTCACTGACGTCCCCACCACCCTCCAGGTAGCCCCCTTTGGCGGCAACTATCTGGCCGATGCCGTATCTATGACCGTCACCCGGCTGGGAAACAGCTGATTTTACAGTTCCCTCCAAGAAATATTTGTCTCTGTCCTGCAAATCTGCTATACTAAGAAGAAATCTGCTATTATTGATTGTCCATTCCGTTGGGTACCACCTTGTGTGTGCTTCCACCCTTCTGAGACATAGAGAAAGGATCGATACCCCCATGGCCACTAAGACACTGTACACGGTCATTGTCGCCGATGACGAGGACGAACTCCGGGAAGCCGTATGCTCCATGATTCCATGGCAGGAGTACGGATTCAATCTATTGGGCAGCGCCAGCAACGGACTGGATGCCCTCCAGCTGGTGGAGCAATATGAGCCGGATCTGCTGCTCACCGATATCCGCATGCCTTTTATCTCGGGCATTGAGCTGGCCCGCCATGTGCGAGAGGTACGCCCTGCCACCAACATCGCCTTTCTCAGCGGCTACGATGATTTTGAATATGCCAAGCAGGCCATTCAGTACAACATCATCAGCTACATGCTCAAGCCCCTGACTCTGGAGGGCCTGGGGGCTGAGCTGCGCATCATCCGCCAGAAGATTGACGCTCAGTTCGCCATGTTCCGCCAGGCCTCCTCCCGTAATGTGGAGCACGATCTCCAGGCCGCCATGCTCATGCCTCTGGTGCTGGACGCCTATTCCGAGCCGGGCAACGAGGAGCAGGCTCTGGAATACGGCCGCCAGTGCGGCCTGTTGCGGGACAACCTGGACAAGCCCTGCTACACGGTGATGGTGTCCTCCCTGCTGGACGACGAGGGAAACAACTGCACCACCCCCGCCTTTGTGGCGTCGGTGGACACTCTGGCCGCCAAATACCTGCGGGGCCTGAGCTTTTTCTCCGCCGGCAAGGTCATCTCGGTCCTGCTGGGCAACCCCTCGGACTTTGAGGAGTATCTGCACATTCTAGCCGATGAGATTCCCCAGATGGCCTCCCGCATTTTGGGCCGACGCTGCCGCATCGGGGTCAGCCGCATGGTACGCTCCCTCACCGCCCTGCACGGTGCCTACAAGGAGGCCATGGAGGCCCTGCGCCAAGGGGACCCGTCGGAGAGCTGCGTGCAGTTTATCAGCGACCTGGCCCCCTCCATCAAAGGTGGAAACAACCTGTGTCAGCGGGCCCTGGAGGCTCTGGACCAGCACTACATGGATGTCAATCTCTCCCTGGTGTCCCTGAGCGCCATGCTGGACGTCAGCCCCAACCACCTAAGCTCCTGCATCAAGAAATATGCCGGAGAGACCTTTATCAACATTCTCATCCGCAAGCGCATGGAGGCGGCCCGGGAACTGCTCATCAACTCCAATCTGAAAATCCAGGACATCTCCCAACGCTGCGGCTACACCGATCAGCACTACTTCAGCTATTGCTTTAAGAAGTATTGCGGCGAGTCCCCCAACGCCCTGCGCCGCAGGCTGGAGGCGGAAAAGGCGGGTGGCCAGGCTTGAGCAAAAACAACGTCCAGACCGGCCTGCGCATCACCACCATCCTGGTAGCCATGGTGGTGGGCGTGGTGGCCATCACCCTGTTCTGCTTTCTGGCCCTGTTTTTAAACCGCTACCAGGAGGCCATGGTACAGAACGCCCGCACCACCAGTGTGCAGGCCGTGTCTCAGGTGTCCACCACCGTCTCCAACTACCTTTCTGATATGCGTCAGGCCATGGAACTGGTGGAGCAGTCCATGTCGGAGACCGACGAGAGCCGGGATGAGCTGCTGTCCGCCTTTCTGGAGTTCCGCCCCGACGTGGTGGCGGTGACCAGCTATTCCCACGACGGCCAGCTGCTCCAGTGCTGGTCCCCTGACCGCAAACCCAAGGATAACATCCTCCAAAACCTCTCCTTTGATCTGGAAAAAGCCCAGGCCTCCCAGGGCCCCTACATGTCCGCTCCCCACGTGGAGAGTATTTTTGAGGGATACTACCCCTGGGTGGTCACCATGACTTCCCGCCTACCCCAGGATGGCTCTGCCGCCTGGGTCTCCCTGGATCTGAGCTTTTCCAGCATCTCCAGCTATATTAATAATGTAAGCATTGGACAGCGGGGCTACTGCTTTTTGATGGACGGGGACGGCAACATGGTCTATCACCCCCAGCAGCAGTTGCTCTACTCCGGCTTGAAATCCGAGGACACGGCCAAGCTCTCTCAAATGGAGGACGGCGCTTGGGCCAATGACACCGTCATCTATTCCCTCACCAGTGTGGAGGGCAGCGATTGGCGGGTGGTGGGTGTCAGCTACGTGGACGAGCTGGTCAACCGCAACGTCAGCGAGATGGTGCACCTGTCCCTGCTCATTGCCGCCATGGTGCTTCTGGCCGCCCTGTTCACCAGCTGGCTGCTCTCCCGCCTGCTCTCCCGCCCCCTCCGGTCTCTGGAGTCTGCCATGGAGGACTTTGAGTCCGATGCCGACCACTTCGACTACTACCCCGTGGGCGGTACCCGGGAAGTACAGGAACTGTCCTGCTCCTTCGGTCACATGGTCATGCGCATCCAACAGCTGATGAACACCGTGCGGGAGGAGGAGGTCAATCTGCGGAAAACCGAGCTCAAGGCTCTGCAAGCCCAGATTAACCCCCATTTCCTCTACAACACCCTGGACTCCATCGCCTGGATGTGCGAACAGGGCCGTAACGCCGATGCAGTGAAAATGGTCCACGCCCTGGCTCGTCTGTTCCGCATCAGCATCAGCAAGGGCCACGAGCTCATCCCCATTTCCAGGGAAATTGAGCACGCAGAGAGCTACCTGCAAATCCAGAAATACCGGTATAAAAACCAATTTACATATCACTTCCACGTGGACCCCGAGTGTCTGCACTACCTGTGCAACAAAATCACCCTTCAGCCCATCATTGAAAACGCCATCAACCACGGATTGGATCTGCTGGTGGACGAAGGGCGCATTGACGTATACGTCCAGCAAGATGGGGACGACATTGTATTCCGAGTGGAGGACAACGGGGTGGGTATGAGCCAGGAGCAGATCGTGGCCATCCTGGAGCACGGCCCCAAGGAGCGCACCGGCATCGGGATCCGCAACGTCAACGACCGTCTGCAAATCTACTTTGGCAAGGAATATGGCCTCACCATTACCAGCAAGCTGGATGTGGGCACCTGTGTGGAGATTCGCATGCCGAAGCTTTGGGAGGGAAATTATGAAGGGAAATAAACGCATCCTGGCCGCACTTACGGCGGCCTTGTCCCTGCTGCTGTGCAGCTGCACTTCGACCTCCAACATCTCCGCCCCCCACACCGTCACCCTCATCGCCAAATCCACCCAGACGGAGTTTTGGCTGTCGGTCTTTGCAGGAGCTGAGGCAGCGGCCACCGAGTACAACCTGGGCCTCAACATCGTAGGCCCTGACGCCGAGGAGGACTACGAGACTCAAAATCAGATGGTGGATAAAGCCGTTCAGGCAGGCACTGAGGCCCTGGTCTTCTCCGCCATCCACTATGACAACAACGCAGACGCCATTGATGCCGCCGCCCAAAAAGGGGTCAAAATCGTGGCCATTGACAGCAACGTGGACTCTCAGGCCGTGAGCACCTACATCGGCACGGACAACTATGCCGCCGGACAGATGGCAGCTCAAGCCGCTCTCGCCCGGATGGAGGGAGAGCTGCACGTGGGCATTATCAACTATGATATCAGCTCTGCCAACGGCCAGGAGCGGGAGCGGGGCGCCGTGGAGACGTTCACCCGCAGCGGTCGGGCCCAAGTGGTCAGTGTCATCAACACCCTGGCAGAGTCCCACATTGCCCAGACCGATACCACCGCCCTTCTCACCCAACACCCGGAGATCAACGTCCTTCTGGCCTTCAACGAGCCCACCAGCGTGGGCGCCGCCAAGGCCATCGAAAATCGGGATGCCGCCGATGACATCTTTTTGGTGGGTTTTGACTCCAACGTCAGTACCGTGGACGGCCTGCAAAACGGCACGGTCGATGCCCTCATCGTGCAAAATCCCTACGCCATGGGATACCTGGGCGTGGAGAGCGCATACAAGCTTCTCACAGGACAGAGTAAACAAGTGGCCCCCACCGTGGACACTTCCACGCAGATTGTCGATCGGAATAATTTATTCTCCATCGACAGCCAAAAGGCGCTTTTCGCCTTTGAACAGCGCAAAGACCCGTCATAGTGCACAATTTGAGCGTTCGTTTTTTTCGCATGTTGTTCAGTTGGAATAATTTTTTGCCCTTCTTTCGGTGATTTTTCACCTTGTTTTCGCCAGGCAATTTCGGTAACATAGAGGACAAGAGATGGAGCTCGCGTATGCTCCGTCAATCACCTAAATTTGAAAAGGAGAATCGTTATGAAGAAGAAAGTGCTTGCTTTGTCTCTGGCCGCTGCTATGGCCTTCAGTCTGGCTGCCTGCGGTAACGGTGGCGGCGGTGAGGGTGGCGACAGCTCTACTGTTGCCAACAATCAGAAGCCCCTGGTGTGGTTCAACCGTCAGCCCTCCAACTCCGAAACCGGTGCACTGGATATGGACGCTCTGAACTTCAACGAGGACACCTACTACGTGGGCTTCGACGCCAACCAGGGCGCCGAGCTCCAGGGCCAGATGATTCTGGATTACATCAAGGCTCACATCGATGAGATCGACAAGAACGGCGATGGCATCATCGGCTACGTGCTGGCCATCGGCGACAAGGGCCACAACGACTCCATCGCCCGTACCCGCGGCGTCCGCTCCGCTCTGGGCACCGCTGTGAAGGACGATTCCGGCAACGTCATCTCCGAGGCCGTTGGTACCAACGTGGAAGGCAAGGCCACCCAGGTTCAGGACGGCAAGCTGGAAGTCAACGGCAAGACCTACATCATCCGTGAGTTGGCCTCCCAGGAGATGAAGAACGCCGCTGGCGCCACTTGGGACGCTCCCACCGCTGGTAACACCATCGGCACTTGGGTCTCCTCCTTCGGCGACAAGATCGACGTCGTGGCCTCCAACAACGACGGCATGGGCATGGCCATGTTCAACGCTTGGTCCAACGAGGCTGGTGTTCCCACCTTCGGCTATGACGCCAACTCCGACGCCGTTGCTGCTATCGCTGAAGGTTACGGCGGCACCATCAGCCAGCACGCCGACGTGCAGGCCTACCTGACCCTCCGCGTGATCCGTAACGCTCTGGATGGTGTGGATGTCCAGACCGGTATCAGCACCGCTGACGAGGCCGGCAACGTGCTGTCCGATCAGGAGTATGTGTACAATGCTGAGGAGCGCTCCTTCTACGCCCTGAATGTGGCCGTCACCGAGGAGAACTATGAGGAGTTCCTGGACTCCACCGTGACTTGGGCTCCTGTTTCCAACCAGCTGGACAAGGAGACCAGCCCCGTGAAGAAGGTTTGGCTGAACACCTACAACTCCGCTGATAACTTCCTGGGCTCTACCTACAAGCCCCTGCTGAAGAAGTATGACGACCTGCTGAACCTGGAGGTCGAGTATGTGGACGGTGACGGCCAGTCTGAGGCCAGTATCACCAACCGTCTGGGCAACCCCAGCGCCTACGATGCCTTCGCCATCAACGTCATCAAGACCGACAACGCCACCTCTTACACCGGCTTGCTCCAGTAATTTGGCGTTAGATGCGGGTCGCGATCCGTATCTGAATACGTTGTAAACCTTTATTGGGGAGAAGGAATTCTCCGGTTTAGGAGGCTTCTCCTGTCCGGCGGGTACCTTCTCCCCAACACTCTCACCAGTAATCACCGACAGCGTCCGCAACGTGCATTGCGAACCTGTCAATCTGTAAACAGGAGTAACGAGAATGGCAGAAGCAAAGAACGATATTGTCCTGTCGATTCGCGGTATGTGCAAATCCTTCGGCCGTAACCGGGTTCTGGATCACATCAACCTGGACCTGAAGCGCGGCTCTGTCATGGGCTTGATGGGCGAGAACGGCGCTGGTAAATCCACCATGATGAAGTGCCTGTTCGGTACATACCAAAAAGACGAGGGCAGAATTTACTTTGACGGCAAGGAGATCAACTTCTCCGGCCCCAAGGACGCCCTGGAAAACGGAATTGCCATGGTGCACCAGGAGCTGAACCAGTGCTTGGAGCGCAACGTCATGGACAACCTGTTCCTGGGCCGATACCCCACCAAGGCTGGTGTCGTGGACGAGGGTGTCATGAAGAAAAAAGCCTCCGAGCTGTTCCGCAAATTGGGCATGACTGTGAATCTGAATCAGCCCATGCGCAACATGTCGGTGTCCCAGCGGCAGATGTGCGAGATCGCCAAGGCCATCTCCTACAACGCCAAGGTCATCGTGCTGGACGAACCCACCTCCTCCCTCACCGTCAAAGAGGTGGACAAGCTCTTTGAGATGATGCGGATGCTCCGGGATCAGGGCATCTCCCTGATTTACATCTCCCACAAGATGGACGAGATTTTTGAAATCTGTGATGAGATCTCGGTGCTGCGAGACGGCAACCTGGTCATGACCAAGCCCTCCAAGGAGACCAACATGGGCGAACTCATCAGCGCCATGGTAGGCCGTTCCCTGGAAAGCCGCTTCCCCCCCGTGGACAACACTCCCGGAGACACCATTTTGTCGGTGCAGCACCTGTCCACCAAGTTTGCCCCTCACCTCCAGGACATCACCTTCGATGTGAAGGAGGGCGAGATTTTTGGTCTGTACGGTCTGGTGGGCGCTGGCCGTACCGAGTTGATGGAGACCATCTTCGGCATGCGTACCCGCGCCTCTGGCCGCGTGTACTTCCGCAACAAGATGATGAACTTCAACAACCCCAAAGAGGCCATCGACCACGGCTTCGCCCTCATCACCGAGGAACGCAAGGCCAACGGTCTGTTCCTCAAGGCGGATTTGACCTTCAACACCACCATCGCCAACCTGAATCAATACAAGAGTGGCGTGGCCCTGTCCGATCCCAAGATGGTGAAGGCCACCAACAAGGAGATCCGCATCATGCATACCAAGTGTATGGGCCCCGAGGATATGATTTCCAGCCTGTCCGGTGGTAACCAGCAGAAGGTCATCTTCGGCCGCTGGCTGGAGCGTGAGCCCCAGATCTTCATGATGGACGAGCCCACCCGCGGCATCGACGTGGGCGCCAAGTACGAGATCTACGAGCTGATCATCAACATGGCCAAGCAGGGCAAGACCGTCATCGTGGTCTCCTCCGAGATGCCGGAGATTTTGGGTATCACCAACCGCATCGGCGTAATGTCCAACGGTCGCCTGTCCGGCATCGTCAACACCAAGGAGACCGACCAGGAAGAGCTCTTGAGATTGAGCGCAAAATACCTTTAATGGGAGAAGTTGTATATGGCACCTGTGAAAACAAATATTTTGACGGCTGAGCAAGAGGACAAGCTCCGCCAGTCCATCGACGAGTACGTCGGCAGCATTCAAGCAAAAATCGACGCCCTCCGGGCAGACGGCACCGACAAAGTGCTGGAGATTCAGGCCAATCTGGACAGTCTGAAGCGCGACCGCATCTACACCCAGCAGGAGAAGGATTCCATCGCTGAGGGTTGGCGCAAGGAACTGGAGAAGGCCAAGGCTGTGGAAGCCAAGAACAAGGCCGAGGTGTCCAAGCTGATCGCCGATGCTGAGACCTACCTGAAGGCCCACTTTAACCAGGACTACTTCCAGTACGTGGCCACCAGCTGCAAGGAGGAGAAGTCCTTCGCCCAGGAGAAGTATCGTGCCACCGTGGCTGAGCTGAACCAGGAGCACCAGAAGGCCCTGTCTAAGCTCACTGATGCCCACGAGATCAAGGACGAGAAGTACGTCCACAAAAACCGTCTCTTTGACGCCAAGATGCAGCTGTCCAAGGACCTCCAGGAGGTCAAGGATCGCCGTCACGCCGCCTATGAGCACAAGTTCCACCTCATCGACCTGCTGCGGATGTCCAAGTTTACCGTGGGCGAGACCCTGGCCCAGAAGGTGGAGAACTACCGCTACACCTTCAATACCCGGAACTTCCTGCTGAAGAACGGTCTGTACCTGGCCATCCTGGTTATCTTCATCGCTCTGTGTTTCATCACCCCCGCCGTCAAGGGTATGCAGCTGCTCACCATGAACAACGTGTTGAACATCCTCCAGCAGGCCTCTCCCCGTATGTTCCTGGCTCTGGGCGTTGCCGGCCTGATCATGCTGGCCGGTACCGACCTGTCCATCGGCCGTATGGTTGGTATGGGCATGACTGCTTCCACCATCATCATGCACAAGGGTATCAATACCGGCTCTGTGTTTGGTCATACCTTTGACCTTACTGGCATCCCCGTCGTGGGTCGTGTGATTCTGGCTCTGGTGGTCTGCATCGTGCTGTGCACCATCTTCACCACCATCGCTGGCTTCTTTACCGCCAAGTTCAAGATGCACCCCTTCATCGCCACTATGGCCAACATGTTGGTTATCTTCGGTCTGGTGACCTACGGCACCAAGGGCGTGTCCTTCGGCGCCATTGAGTCCAACATCCCCAACATGATCATCCCCAAGATCGGCAAGTTCCCCACCATCATCCTGTGGGCTGTGGCCGCTGTGGTCATCGTGTGGTTCATCTGGAACAAGACCACCTTTGGCAAGAACCTGTACGCCGTGGGCGGCAACCCCGAGGCCGCTTCCGTGTCCGGTATCTCCGTGTTCGCTGTCACCCTGGGTGCCTTCGTTCTGGCTGGTATCCTCTATGGCTTCGGCTCCTGGCTGGAGTGCATCCGTATGTTCGGCTCCGGTTCCGCCTCCTACGGCCAAGGCTGGGAGATGGACGCCATCGCCGCCTGCGTGGTGGGCGGTGTGTCCTTCACCGGTGGTATCGGTAAGATTTCCGGCGTTGTGGTGGGCGTGTTCATCTTCACCGCTCTGACCTACGCCCTGACCGTTCTGGGCATCGACGCCAACCTGCAGTTCGTGTTCTCCGGCATCATCATCCTGGTGGCCGTCACTCTGGACTGCTTGAAGTACGTGCAGAAGAAGTAATTCTTCCCTCCTACTACACAAAAATCCCCATCGCACTTGGGTGCGATGGGGATTTTTTGATGCCCAATTATGTCGCTGTAGCCTTGCATCGCTGCTGATACAGGGCTGCAATCATATCCACACAGGGCTCAATGCCCAGTCTTCCGCTGTCCAGGCACAGGTCATAGTTATCTGCCTGCCCCCATTGGGTGCCTGTGTACAGCTCATAGAATTCCTTACGCTTCTGATCTTTGTCGTGGAGACGCTGTACAGGAGATTCTTCCCGTTGCCCATACACTGTAACAATGCGCTCGGCTCGCTTCTCGTCAATGGTAAGCACCGTCTCCTTGCGGATGCGGTAGAGCACCACAAAGAAATACACCATGGAAATGGCATTGGACAGCATGGTGGCCACGGCAGCGCCTGCCACGTCCATATGGAAGACCCAGGCTGGCCCAAAAGGCAAAGGCCGAAGCTTTCTTGACAGTGGACTCATCGTTCTGCCCCAGGCTTCTGGCGATCACGCTATTGGCACCGATGCCAAAGAGGTTGGCCACGGCCGTCAACAGGGTGTAGATGGGAAAGGTAATGGACAGAGCGGCGATCTGGTTGGGATCGCCAATCTACCCTATAAAAAAGGTATCCGCCAAGCTGTACAGAATCACAATAATTTGGCTGACCACGGTGGGAATGGCCAGCTTGGCCACCGCCTTCCCCACCGGCATGGTGGTAAATAGTTCGTTATTCTTCGTCATGGTTTCTCTCTCCTGCTCTGTTCTTCTCTCCTGCATCCACCTCAGCGTGGAGTCCGTCCAGGAAACACTGAATGGCAATGTCCCGGCTCTCCCCCACATCGGTGGTATCGTAGTAATAAAAATATCCCAAGTCCTCCTGGGCAATGAACCCGTGGAGGATGGCACGGAACACCCGCTGCCAGTGGGCCACCCGCTCCTGGGGCAGACCATAGCCGGAGAGCACCTCCACCGCCGTTTTCAGAAGCGGCAGAGCCAGTTCCTTGGCCTGGTCATCCTCCTGGGAGGGGATGGACATAATCAGCCGATACAGCCCCTTATTCTCCACCGCAAAGGCGTGGTAGGCCTGGGCAAACGCCCGCACCGCCTGGTCCCTCTTCTTCCCTGCCACCGCTGCCTCCTGATGGGCCACAAATTTGTCAATGGCATAGCGGAACACCTCTCGCTGGAGCTGTCGGGTATTTTGTATGTGGTTGTACAGAGACGGGGTCTTTACCCCCAGCCTGCGGGCCAACTCATGGAGGGACACGGTGGGTTGTCCCGTGTGTTCCATGCAGGCCACCGCCTCGGACACAATGACCTCTCTGGCCAATCCCTTTGCACTCATATTCATTCCTCCAAAACTAATTCCGTTAGTTATTACGAAACTAATAGCATTCGTTGTCAATCAAAACCACGCCGTTACAAGTAATTACTCCGTTTTCACCAGTATTGTCTCTACTTGCCCAGGTATTTCACAAGAAAAATTTACAGTATTTTCTCTTCTCCCCTTGCCTTTGGACCAGAGAAGCCCTATAATACCCTTTGGGGAGCTTGTACACAGGCTGAGAGGATGGTGTGACCATCGACCCGTGAACCTGATGCGGGTAATGCCGACGTAGGAAGCTTGTGGGAGATTCGTTGGGAGACAGCCTGCCAGGTCGTCTCCCATTTTTCTTTGGAAGGAAGTAGAACACATGAATCGCTTCACACAACCGCTGGGTCAGGTGCACGCCGTCGCTCCCCTGGTCCAGTGCATCACCAACTTTGTCACCGTCAACGACTGCGCCAACATCATTCTGGCCTCTGGCGCGTCCCCTTCCATGGCTCAGGACATCCGGGAGGTGGAGGAGGCCGTATGCGGAGCCCACGCCCTGGTGTGCAACATGGGGGCCATGGACTTTGTGGACTCCATGATTTTGGCCGGGCGTAAGGCCAACGAGCTGGGAAAGCCCGTGGTGCTGGACCCGGTGGCTGCCGGAGGTACTCAGCTGCGCCGGGATGAGTCCAAGCGCCTGTTGGACCAGGTGCAGTTTGCCGCCATCCGAGGCAACGCCTCGGAGATTCGCTTTTTGGCCGGCCAGCACGCCGTGGGCAGCGGTGTGGATGTGAGCGCCATGGACGCCATCACAGAGGAGAATTTGGGGGAGGCCATGGAGATGGCCGCTACCCTGGCCGCACAGCTCCACACCGTGATTGCCATCTCCGGAGTGCTGGACATTGTCTCTGATGGGAATGAGACGGTGGTACTGCGCAACGGCTGCGCCACCATGGCCCGTATCACGGGCAGCGGCTGCATGCTCACCTCCCTCATCGGGGCTTTTTGTGGCGCTCAGCCCCAGGACACCTTTGCCGCCACCGTGTCTGCCATGGCCGCCATGGGTGTGGCCGGTGAACTGGCGGAGGAACAGCGGCTGAAGAAGGGCACGGGCAACGCCACCTTCCGCACCGATCTCATCGACGGGATTTTTAACTTGGCCGAGGAACAACTACAGGAGAAGATACGCTATGAAGTTTACAAACGATGAAATTCGCAGCTCCATGCTGCTCTACGCCGTCACCGACCGCATGTGGCTCAAGCCCGACCAGACTCTGGTGGACGTGTGCCAGGAAGTATTGGAGGGCGGCGCCACCTTCTTGCAGATTCGAGAGAAGGACCTGGATGCCTCTGCCTTTGAGCAGGAGGCCCAGGCCCTCAAAGCGCTGTGTGCCCAATACCGCGTCCCCTTTGTGGTCAACGACAGCGTGGAAATCGCCCTGGACATTGACGCCGACGGCGTTCACGTGGGCCAGTCCGATATCCAGGGCCGGGATATTCGGGCCATGATTGGCCCGGACAAAATCCTGGGTATCTCCGCTGGGACCGTGCAGGAGGCGGTGGCCGCCCAACAGGCCGGGGCGGACTACATCGGTGTGGGTGCTGTGTTCAACACCAGCACCAAGCAGGATGCCACCAGCCTGTCCATGGAGCAGCTCAAAGAGATTTGCGCCTCCGTGTCCATCCCTGTGGTGGGCATTGGCGGCATCAACGCCTCCAACCTGCTGGAGCTCTCCGGCAGCGGTGTGGACGGTGTGGCGGTGGTGTCTGCCATCTTTGCCGCTCCCAATCCCGGAGCCGCCACCGCCCAACTTCTGGAGTTGTCCCGAAAGATGGTGGCCCATGGATAAAAAGTTTGCCATTTTCGACCTGGACGGCACTCTGGTGGACTCCATGTCCTACTGGAGCCAGCTGGCGGAGGAGTACCTCCACAGCCGTGGGGTGGAACAGGTCCCCAACCACATCTTAGAGGCCATCAAGCCCATGACCATGGAGGAGTCCGCCGATCTGTTCCGGCGGACCTTTGGGCTGGACATCACCTCCAACCACATGGTGGCGGAAATGGAGCATATGATGGACCAGCACTACCGCAATGATATTCCTCTGAAAGAGGGTGTTGCCGCCTATCTGGAGGGGCTGCACCAGGCGGGCACCACCATGTGTGTGGCCTCCGCCACCGCTGAACCTCTGGTGGAGCTGTGCCTGTCCCGGCTGGGGGTACGGCACTACTTCCAGTTCCTCCTGTCCTGTGAGACGGTGGGGGTGGGCAAGACCCAGCCGGACATATATCTCCAGGCCGCCCAACGCATGGGCTGCACCCCGGCCGAGACCGCCGTCTATGAGGACGCCGTCTATGCCGCCGCCACCGCCAAGAACGCCGGGTTCTATATCGTAGGCGTGTATGACCAGGATGCCAGCGCGCACTGGGAAGAGCTGCAAGGCCTGTCTGACGAGACCATTCCCAGTTTTGAGGAGGCGTAACATGAAAACCGCACTTTCCATAGCCGGCAGCGACTCCAGTGGAGGGGCCGGCATCCAGGCGGATATCAAAACCATGATGGCCAACGGCGTGTATGCCATGACCGCCATTACCGCCCTGACCGCGCAAAACACCACCGGAGTGTCCGCCATTTTGGAGGTCTCTCCAGCATTTTTGCGCCAGCAAATCGACTCTGTCTTTCAGGACATTCCCCCGGATGCGGTAAAAATCGGCATGGTCCCCTCCCCTGCTCTGGTGGAAGTCATCGCCCAGCGGCTGGAGCACTACCACGCCCAGCGAGTGGTGGTGGACCCAGTGATGGTGGCCACCAGTGGCAGCACCTTGTCCCGAGACAGCGCTGTGGGGGCCATGAAAGAGCTTCTCTTCCCTCTGGCCACTGTCATCACCCCCAACATCCCGGAGAGCGAGGCACTCACCGGACGGACCATCACCACCCAGGCGGACATGGAGCGAGCCGCCCGGGAGATGGCGGACACCTTTGGCTGCGCCGTGTTGTGCAAGGGTGGACACCACGTCCACGACGCCAGCGACCTGCTGTGTGTGGACGGCGCGTGCACCTGGTTCCACGGGTCCAGAATCCAAAACCCCAACACCCACGGCACCGGCTGCACCCTGTCCAGCGCCATTGCCTCCAATCTGGCCAAAGGCTTCTCTCTGGAGGAGTCCATCCAGCGGGCCAAGGCCTACATCTCTGGGGCTCTGTCCGCCATGTTGGACCTGGGCCATGGCTCCGGTCCCCTTCACCACGGCTACGACTTAAAAAGCGATATGATCTAAAAAACGGATGTGCCACAAAACTTACGTTTTGCGACACATCCATCCTTTTTCCATAAGCATCCTCTTCAGTTGAATACTACGATGTAATCTCTTGCGAATCGGTCAAAGGTTGCTTCGGCTTCCGAGAGGACATCATCCAGTTCTTCATTGATTTTACCACGCACATAGGCTTCTCGTAGGGCAGGTCTTTCGAGCAGTGCCCATTTGAGTTGGCTATAGGTGTATTTAGCAAAGGCTATCCATTGAGGATAATTGATTGCAACAGGGTTGTGCGTAAAATATACCTTTCCGGCATTTGCTGCCGTAGCACCGGCATGAGCAATGAAGAGCATTGTTGCCAGTTTAGGGTGCTTCTCTCGGTTTAAGGAAAACGGAATAGCATCCTTTATTTCGTGTCCTTCCTTTATGCGCTTAATAGAATAACCCAAACGGACAATAACCTCTACAAGCATTGCGGGAATGGACATGGAGCAGAAGTGGATAAAATCATAACCCTCATAGTACATACCTTGAACGATTTCTGCTATGGTTTGTTCCTCTTCACCGATGCTGCCAAATTGAAGAAGGTTAAAGAGACTCATCAGCGGTACAGGGAGTCCCATAGAAGTGGTTACGTCCGATTTGAAATGAATGACCTGTTTTGCCAGTGCTGCGAAGATATCTGATTCTTTGCGGTCGGCATAATTCTCCATTACCTGAAATACGATATTTCCGGCTTTGTCGATGGTAGTCATTCTGCCGGTCAAAATATCCGCTACACCGAATACGAAACCGAGGAGAGGATCATGCCCCAATTGAAGCAGTCTGTGGTAGTAAGCAGAAAGTCCTTCCACACGGATTGTTGTGTGGCGATTGTCCTGGGCATCATAAGGAACCTTGCTGACTTTTGAATTGGCAAGTTTCTGCATTTCTTCTTCTGGGAATTTTTTATCGAAGTAGTCTCGAACGTAGTTGGAAAGGGGACCACCTTTCAGCCCATCCGGGGTTTTCTGCGGAATGCCGACAAGAAGAATATCCACTGCAGCACCAACCAACCCGGCAAGAGCGGCGATGCTGATGTCAAAGGCATCAAGCCGATGTACAGCATTAAATTCTTCGTTGAGTTGTTTAATAGCAAGCTCGTTACTGCGGAGTTCCTCCTCAGTGAAAAGGGACTCCAATTCGCAGTCCGTTCCTATGTGTTTTTCTGCTTCGGCGCAGCATTGCTCCCAAGTAGGGATAACCATTGTTTTTCTGGGTTGTACAGGCACTAAGCCCTTGATCGCATCCGGCTGATATCCAAGCCTACGAAGCAGGGCATCCGCTTTGGCTACAGTGGCATCCGCTTCAGACAAAGACGGAAAGTGAATCGATTTGAGGTCTTCATCGTGGTGCTTGAGTACAGAATTTATCTGCCTTTCGGTTTCGCTATACTTGTACTTGCTCATTCAGAAGCACCTCCCTCCGTTAGGTTATTTACGATTTGCTCCAACTGGTCAACCTTTTGTAGAGCTTCCTGTCCCTGTTCTGCCTTGTCTTTCAGCACATTGATTTCAGCTTCATGTTTTCTGATAACTTGCTGTTGTTTGTGAGCATTTTCCTCAAAGGCTTTTTTGTCCTTTTTACGACCCATACGAATACGAATGTTATCAATGGTTACACCAGCAAGAGCCCCTGCGAGAAATTCAGTCGCATGGTTTTTGACAAATGCGCCTGCGGTCTTGCCTGACTCAACAAGGGTGTTACCAACCTTGACAAAGTCAATATTGGGGAGTTTGATTTGCTTTCCCATAGAAGCCCTCCTTTAAGCCACCCCCAAGTCGTGGCCCAAATCCTTCACGGCTTGCTGGAGCAGTATATTCAAACTCTGCAAATAATCCAGACGTTCCTGCGTGGCGTCTGCTTCATCTTTTAGTGCCTTGATAATCGCTTCATGACGAGCGAGAACTTCTTTATAGAGACGCTCCTTCTCCTGTCGCAACTGTTTATTTTTGAGGTGTGCTGCAACGCCAACACCTCCTGCTGCTAACGCTGCGATAGGGGCGGCCAAAACAAATATGCCAGCTACCATACCACCGCCGACCACGGCACCAGCAGCCGCCAGTCCAGATGTTATTCCAGCAGCGGACAAACCAACAACGCCCAGGCCATAGAGGGCAGCAAAGGAACCTACACCGCCAATTCCAGCACCAAGGGCACCTGCAAGGACTTCGGGGATTGCACTTTCTTTGATTGTTCGTTTCGAGTCGTTCACAGCAGCGGCGGCCTCATTTACAACATTTACGATCTGCTGGAGAGAATCCACACTCTGAAAAACCATGTCTTTTTTCTTTTTCACATATCCGCCCATAAGATTACTCCTTGCCCTTTTTCGACTTCTTTTTTCCGTCGGCGATTGATTTAGCAAGCCACACATTCACAGCAGCAATGCCTGCACCGATTCCGAGAGGTCCCATAAGAACTCCGGCACCAACCACAGCACCGGCTACTTTCATCCATTCCTTAGACACATCCGCACGAGTGGAAGTGCCTGCTAGGATGGAAGGAGCCATCATGTTTGCTTTGGCCAAGAGTTCATTTCTGTGGTCTTCACTGTAGTTCTCCGGGTGATCCACAAGGACATCCAGAAGAACTTTCAGCATTTCTGTGTCATCTGGCTTTTGAATCATTTCTGCATCGAGGACACTTCTCATGGCGATATATTGTGTTTTGGTCAGCTTATTGCGACCACTTTCGATGTTATTAATAGTCTGTCTGGTGACGCCGATTTTTTCACCAAACTCCTCGGCAGTCCATCCAACAGTGCGTCGTATTAAAAGTAAATATTCTTGCATACGAATGATTTCATCCATAGGTGCGCCCTCCTCTTGTATAAATTATAGCCTTTGACAATATATTTGTCAATAGTTCGGCGTGGTATATACGCTCTGCTACAATAAAAAACAGCCGCTTCGGATTCTACACCGCAACGACTGTTTTTACACCGCAAAGGCGCACTTTTTAATTATTCCTGTCCTTTGTATCAAACTCAGTAAGATTATTTCACAGATGGCATCATCGGGGGTGGGCTGCAACAGCTCCACCATCATGTCCCGGATGTGCTTGGGGGTGCGGAATTGGCCGTTAGCCCCAGCGGTGCTGAGCTTACTGAGCATGTACTCGTACAGGTCCCCCTGCATGTCCCGCTCCGCAATGTCGTGCTCATAAAGCTCGTCCAATCCGGTGATGATCTTTTGCAGCACCTGGGGGGTGGGAATGAGAAACATGGCGCTGTCCATATAGCGGGCGAAGGCGGTGTCCTCCTGCCCCTCTCCCCCGCTCTGGGCGTCCACCTCCACCATGGCGCCGTCCTCCTGGAAGTCAGGGAGTTTTCCACTGCGCATGTTCTTAATGGCAGGAAAGACCCGCTGGGAAATAATATCGAACATGTCCCGGGGGTCCCGATTCTTGAACTTGCTCCACCGCATGGCCTGGCCCGCCGGGGACTGGGGGAAAATCTTGTCCATTTCCTCCCCGGTGAGGTTCTCGAACTCCTCCCGCTCCAGCTCCTTCTCGTCCAGGGAGCGGATGAACATCAGGTAGGTGAGCTGTTCAATGACGGTGATGGGGTTGGTGATACCGCCAGCCCAGATATCCGTCCAAATCTTATCCACTTTATTTTTAATGGCTCCAGTTATCATAACATCGGTCCTCGATTTCAAAGTTAATGGATATATTATACTAAATTTCCCCAGCACATTCAATGCGGGATTGCCCAATCAGAGGGCCACAAATGGGACTTTGCTCCCCATAGGCAAGGAAGAAAAAGGACCGCCCGATTCTCCATCGAGCGGTCCCTTTGTGGTTCTATTTA
Source organism: Pseudoflavonifractor sp. An176 (assembly GCF_002160435.1). Classification (NCBI taxonomy): domain Bacteria; kingdom Bacillati; phylum Bacillota; class Clostridia; order Eubacteriales; family Oscillospiraceae; genus Pseudoflavonifractor; species Pseudoflavonifractor sp. An176. Next base: position 187,154 of record NZ_NFKO01000001.1, read on the forward strand.
CTTCTAATTATTCCCACTCAATGGTGGCAGGAGGCTTAGAAGTGATGTCGTAGCAAATACGGTTGATGCCGGGCACCTCGTTGACGATGCGGACACTGATCTTGTCCAGCAGGTCGTAGGGGATGCGGGCCCAGTCCGCGGTCATGAAGTCGCTGGTGGTGACAGCCCGGAGGGCCAGGGTGTAGTCGTAGGTGCGGCCATCGCCCATGACGCCCACGGAACGGGTGTTGGTCAACACAGCGAAATACTGGTTGATGTTCTTGTCCTCGCCCGCGGCGGCGATCTCCTCCCGGTAGATGGCGTCGGCCTCCCGCAGGGTGTCCAGCTTCTCCTTGGTCAGGTCGCCGATGACACGGATGGCCAGGCCGGGACCGGGGAAGGGCTGACGGCTGACCAGGTACTCAGGCAGCTGGAGCTCACGGCCCAGCTGACGCACCTCGTCCTTGAACAGCAGGCGCAGGGGCTCCAGAATCTCCTTGAAGTCCACGTAGTCGGGCAGGCCGCCCACGTTGTGGTGGCTCTTGATGACGGCGGCATCGCCAGCGCCAGACTCGATGACATCGGGATAGATGGTACCCTGAGCCAGGAAGTCCACGGTGCCGATCTTCTTGGCCTCTTCCTCGAAGACGCGGATAAACTCCTCGCCGATGATCTTACGCTTGTGCTCGGGCTCTTCCACACCAGCCAGCTTGGCCAGGAAGCGGGACTCAGCGTCCACCCGGACGAAGTTCATGGCCCACTTGGAGAAAGCGGCCTCCACCTCGTCGCCCTCGTTCTTACGCATGAGACCGTGGTCCACGAACACACAGGTGAGCTGGCTGCCCACAGCCTCGGCCAGCAGAGCGGCACACACAGAGGAGTCCACGCCGCCGGACAGGGCCAACAGCACCTTGCCGTCGCCCACCTTCTCGCGGATGGCGGCAATGGCGGTGTTCTTGTAGTCCTCCATGGTCCAGTCGCCAGCGGCGTGACAGACCTCATAGAGGAAGTTGCGGATCATTTTCACACCGTTTTCGGTGTGGTTGACCTCAGGGTGGTACTGCACGCCGTAGAAGCCCTTCTCCTCGTTGGCAATGGCCACGTTGGGGCAGTTGGCGCTGTGGGCCACCAGGTCAAAGCCCTGGGGCACCTGGGCCATATAGTCGCCGTGGCTCATCCAGGAGATGCCCTGCTCCGGCAGGCCCTTGAAGATGGGGCTGTTGGTGTTGTACCAGGTCTCGGTCTTGCCGTACTCCCGGGCGGTGTCGTCCTGGGCAGGGGTGACCTGGCCGCCCAGGGTGTGAGCCATGAGCTGGCAGCCGTAGCAGATGCCCAGCACAGGCACGCCCCAGGTGAAGATCTCGGGGTCCACCTTGGGGGACCCCTCCTCATACACAGAGTTGGGGCCACCCGTGAAGATGATGCCGATGGGGTTCATGGCCTTGAGCTCGGCCAAGGGGGTGGTATAGGGTTTGACTTCGCAGTACACGTTGCACTCACGCACACGGCGGGCAATGAGCTGGTTGTACTGACCGCCGAAGTCCAGAACGATGACCGTTTGATGTGCCATTCCGATAGTTTCCTCCCTTAGATGGTAGTCACGTCAATGGGACGCAGGTCAGCACTGCGGCTCTGCTCACGGACGGTGAGCATGGCCCGGGCGGTATCAATGGCGGTGACACAGCCCACGGAGTGCTCCACGGTGGCACGGCGAATCTTGAATCCGTCGGTGTCGTGGCGGCGGCCCTTGGTGGGGGTATTGATAACCAGGTCGATGGTGCCGGAGGCGATCATGTCGCTGATGTTGGGGTGGGCCTCGGAGACACGGGCCACCTGGGTGCAGGGCACGCCAGCCTCATGGAGCACCTCACAGGTGCCGGCAGTGGCCAGAATCTCAATGCCCATATCCGCAAAGCCCCGGGCAATGCCCACGATCTCCTGCTTATCCTCGTCCTTGACGGTGATGATGATACGGCCACCCTTCTTGGGGACCCGCATGTTGGCGCCCTTGAAGGCCTTCAAGAGGGCCTGGGGGAAGGACTCGGCAATGCCCAGCACCTCGCCGGTGGACTTCATCTCAGGGCCAAGGCCAGTGTCCACGTCGGTGAGCTTCTCGAAGGAGAACACGGGCATCTTCACGGCGTAGTAGTCGGCCTCCTTGTAGATGCCGGTACCATAGCCCAGGTCCTTCAGCTTCTGGCCCACCATCACCTTGGTGGCCAGGTCAATGATGGGCACGCCAGTGACCTTGGAGATATAGGGGATGGTACGAGAGGAACGGGGGTTGACCTCGATGACGTACACATCGTCGTTGTAGATGATGAACTGAATGTTGATCAGGCCGATAACTCCCAGGGCCTTGGCCAGATCACGGGTATAGCGCAGGATGGTCTCCTTGTGCTTGTCCTCCACATGGATGGTGGGATAGACGGAGATGGAGTCGCCGGAGTGAACGCCAGCCCGCTCGATGTGCTCCATGATGCCGGGGATGAGGATATCCTCGCCGTCAAACACGCCGTCCACCTCAACCTCACGGCCCATGAGATACTTGTCGATGAGGATGGGGTGCTCCTGGACGGTGCGGTTGATGATGCGCATAAAGTCGGTGATGTTGCGGTCGTTATAGGCAATTTCCATGCCCTGGCCGCCCAACACGTAGGAGGGGCGCACCAGCACGGGATAGCCGATCTCATTGGCGGCCTGGAGGGCCTCCTCGGTGGTAAACACGGTGCGGCCCTTGGCGCGGGGAATGCGGCACTGGTTGAGGATCTCGTCGAAGCGCTCACGGTCCTCGGCGGCATCCACGCCGTCGGAGGAGGTGCCCAGGATGGGCACACCCATGTCGGTGAGGGCCTTGGCCAGCTTGATGGCGGTCTGGCCACCGAACTGCACCACAGCACCGTCGGGCTTCTCCTGCTCCACGATGTTCTGCACGTCCTCAGCAGTCAGAGGCTCGAAGTACAGCTTGTCGGCCACGTCGAAGTCGGTGGAGACGGTCTCGGGGTTATTGTTGACGATGATGGTCTCATAGCCCAGTCGCTTCAGAGACCACACGGAGTGGACGGAGCAGTAGTCGAACTCGATGCCCTGGCCGATACGGATGGGGCCAGAGCCCAGCACCAGCACCTTCTTGCGGTCGTGCTCGCCGCCGTCGGCCTCGTTCTCTCCGTCGTAGGTGCAGTAGTAGTAAGGGGTCTCTGCGTCGAACTCGGCGGCGCAGGTGTCCACCATCTTGAAGGAGGGCACGATGCCGTACTTCTCCCGCAGGGCCTTCACATCCTTCTGCTCCATGCCGCAGAGGTTGCCGATATAGCTATCGGCAAAGCACATCTCCTTGGCCTCCTTCAGAGTGTCCACATCGGGGACCCCACGGCAGGCCTTGAGGCGCTCTTCCATGTCGATGATGCGCTTGAAACCGTCCAGGAACCACATGTCCATCTTGGTGATCTGGTTGATCTTGTGGGGAGACACGCCACGGCGCAGAGCCTCAGCCACCACGAACAGACGCTCGTCGGTGACCTGGGCCAGCAGGTCCTCCACCTCGTCGGTGTACAGGTCGTCCAGCTTGTCCAGCTTCAGAGCCCGCACGTTGAGCTCCAGGGAGCGGATGGCCTTCATGAGGGCGCCCTCGAAGGAGTTGGCAATGGCCATGACCTCGCCGGTGGCCTTCATCTGGGTGCCCAGAGTACGGCTGGCGGTGGTGAACTTATCAAAGGGCAGGCGGGGAATCTTCAGCACGCAGTAGTCCAGGGTGGGCTCGAAGCAGGCCGTGGTCTTGCCGGTGACGGCGTTGGGAATCTCGTCCAGAGTATAGCCCAGAGCCACCTTGGCAGCCACCTTGGCGATGGGATAGCCAGTGGCCTTGGAGGCCAGAGCGGAGGAACGGGACACACGGGGGTTGACCTCGATGACGGCGTACTCGAAGCTGTCAGGGTTCAGAGCGAACTGGCAGTTACAGCCGCCCTCGATCTCCAGAGCGGAGATGATGTCCAGAGCGGCGGTACGCAGCATCTGGAACTCCTCGTTGGCCAGGGTCTGGGTGGGAGCCACCACGATGGAGTCGCCGGTGTGCACGCCCACGGGGTCGATGTTCTCCATGGAACACACGGTGATGACGTTGCCAGCGGAGTCACGGAGCACCTCGAACTCCACTTCTTTCCAACCGGCAATGCAGCGCTCAATCAGAACCTGGTTGACACGGCTGAGGTTGATGCCGCGGTCGGCAATCTCCCGCAGGGAGGGCTCGTCGTAGGCAATGCCGCCGCCGGTGCCGCCCAGGGTATAGGCGGGACGGACGATGACGGGGTAGCCGATGGTGTTGGCGAAGGACACGGCGTCCTCCACGCTCTCCACCACCTCGGAGGTGACGCAGGGCTGGCCGATCTCCTCCATGCAGTCCTTGAAGCCCTGGCGGTCCTCGGCCTTGCGGATGGACTCAGGGGAAGTACCCAGCAGCTTCACGCCGTACTTGGCCAGGGTGCCATTCTCGTGGAGGGCCATGGCCAGGTTCAGACCAGTCTGGCCGCCCAGAGTGGGCAGAATGGAGTCAGGACGCTCCTTCTCAATGACCTGGGTGACGGTGGGGATGTTCAGGGGCTCGATATACACATGATCGGCAATGTCCTTGTCGGTCATGATGGTGGCGGGGTTGGAGTTGACCAGTACAACCTCCAGGCCCTCCTCTTTCAGAGCACGGCAGGCCTGGGTGCCGGCGTAGTCGAACTCAGCGGCCTGGCCGATGACGATGGGGCCAGAGCCCAGCACCAGAACCTTCTTGATTTCGGGATTCTTAGGCATTACTTGTCACCTCCCATGGACGCGATGAAACGGTCGAACAGATACTCGGTATCCCGGGGACCGGCGTTGGCCTCGGGGTGGAACTGGGTGGTAAAGCAGTTGGGGCGCTTGTAGCGCAGGCCCTCCACCGTGTTGTCGTTGACGTTGATGTGGCTGATCTCGGCCACCTCGGGGTGGACGGAGTCGGCCAGCACCATGTAGCCGTGGTTCTGGCTGGTGATGAACACCCGGCCCTCGGCAATATCCCGCACGGGGTGGTTGCCGCCACGGTGGCCGTAGTCCAGCCGCCCGGTGCGGGCGCCGGTGGCCAGAGCCAGCATCTGGTGGCCCAGGCACACGCCGAACATGGGGATGTCGCTGTCATAGAGCTTCTTGAGCTGGGCAATGCACTCCACGTTCTCGGCGGGGTCGCCGGGGCCGTTGGAGAGCATCACGCCGTCAAAGCCGCCCTCCAGCACCGTCTCAGCGGGGGTAGAGGCGGGGAATGCGGTAACCTCGCAGCCACGGCGGCACAGGCAGTCAATCATGTTCTGCTTGACGCCGTAGTCCATCATGGCCACCCGGTACTTCTGCTCACCCACAGCGGGGAACACCTCGGGCTCCTTGCGGGTGACCCGCTCCACGGTGCCCTCCACCTTGTAGGCGCGGAGCTTGTCCAAAATCTCCGCCACATTAAAATGCTCCGCACAGGTGATCATGCCATTCATGCTTCCCTGATTGCGGAGGATCTTGGTCAGGGCACGGGTGTCTACCCCTTCAATTCCTGTGATGTTGTTGTCTTTCAAAAAGTCGTTCAGTTCGCCCTCGCAGCGGAAGTTGCTGCCCCGGGGGGACAGATGACGAACCACAAATGCCTCCACCCAAGGACGGGAGGACTCGTTATCCCAATGGTTCACTCCATAGTTGCCGATGAGGGGATAGGACATGACCACGCCCTGCCCCGCATAGGAGGGGTCGGTCAAAATTTCCTGATACCCGGTCATGGAGGTGTTAAATACCATCTCGCACACCCGATCTGCGGTGGCTCCGATGGATCGACCTTGGAACATAGCACCATTGGCCAGAATCAAAGTTGCCTTCAACATATATCCCACCTTTATTTATACTCGGTTCATTTTATCGCAAAACCATCCAAAATACAAGAAATTCTCGCAGGCTTTTTCATGTCATTTTTAAAATCGGAATTATGGACAAACGCCAGGGATATTCCCCTAGATTCAAGGGCAAAATGTTCAATAAACCATATTTTGCCGGAGGTGTTCCCATGTTTGTGGTACTCATTCGCACGTTGGTGCTCTACATTCTCCTGGTGGCGGGCATTCGTCTGCTGGGCAAGCGGCAGTTGGGGGAGCTGGAACCCAGCGAGCTGACCCTGGCCCTCATCATCGCCGACCTGGCCAGCGTCCCCATGCAGGACAACGGCATTCCCCTGCTCACCGGGGTCATTCCCATTGCGGTGCTGCTGGCCATTGCCTCCATCCTCTCCATTCTCTCCACCAAGTCCATCCGGTTCCGCACCCTCCTGGGGGGCCGCCCCAGCGTGGTGGTGCGCCAGGGGCAGGTGGTGGAGCAGGCCCTGCGGGCCAATCGCCTGACCCTGGACGAGCTTCTGGAAGAACTGCGCATTCTGGGCCACCCCTATCTGGAGGAAATCCATACCGCCGTGCTGGAGACCAACGGCCAGCTGTCTGTCCTCCCTTACGCCGCCCTCCAGCCCGCCACCGCCCGACAGGTGGGACAAGACCCGGAAGAGCCCGGTCTGCCCCTGGTGGTCATCAGCGACGGGCGGCTGCTCGCCCAGGACCTGCGGGGCCGAGGGTACGGGGACCAGTGGCTCCAGCAGCAGCTTGCCTCCCACGGTCTCACCTCCCACAAGCAGGTGTTTCTCATGACGGTGGACGATCTGGGCCACACCTATTGTGTCCCCAAGGAGGGCAAGCAATGAAACGATTGTTATGTTCGGTGGTCCTTCTGGCCGCCTTAGTGGCCGGGTGCTCCCTCCACGTGTGGTACCTCTCCCATGAAACCCAGTCTCTCTCTATGCAACTGGAACAGGCCGGGGAGGCAGTACAGCAGGGGGATTGGGAGAAAGCCTACGACCTCACTCAGAAGGCCTGGAAAAACTGGGAGGACCAGATGTTCTACCTCCACACCACCCTACACCACGACGACATTGACGGGGTGAGTACCGCCTTTCAGGAGGCGTTGGCCATTTTGGAGCAGCGGGAACAGCCGGGGGAATATGCCGCGGCCAACGCCCGCATTCTCTATCAGCTGGAGCTGCTGGTGGAGGCGGAGCTGCCCTCTTTGAAAAACATCCTGTGAGCCTGCCCTGAGAGGGCGGGCTCCTCTCTCCAGAAAGGGAAAGCGTGTGTACAAAACCTCTTGGTCTCATACACACGCTCTCTCCTTCAGGCTCCGCTCTTAGTAGCCCTTGCCCATGGGGTTCTTACTCTCCATGCCGGACTGCTTGCGATTCTCCGGGGACTGCTTCTTGCGGTTCTCGGTGCTCTGGCGCTTGCAGTTTTCAGAGCCCATCTTATTGGTCATGCGGCTATCACGTTTATCCATGTTTATCACCTCACTGTCAGCAGTATGCCACCCCTGAATTTTCTTTATGCAGAGCGAAAAAAATTTTTTACAACTGGTACACACCCGCCCACTTTTATGTTATAATTTCCACAATCTTATCATCACACAAGGAAAGGATGATCCGCCCGTGAAATGCCCCTTTTGTGCCCACCCTGAGAGCAAGGTGGTAGACTCTCGCCCCGCCGACGAGGGCAGCAGCATTCGCCGTCGCCGGGAATGCCTGGCCTGTCACAAGCGCTTCACCACCTACGAGACCATGGAGAGCCTCCCCCTGGTGGTCATCAAGCGGGATGGTCGCCGCCAGTCCTTCGACAAGACCAAGCTCATGGGCAGCATGCTCAAGGCCTGCGAGAAGCGCTCGGTACCCACCGACACCCTGGAGCGCATCGCCGATGAGATCGAGCAGACCCTGCAAAATGAGCTGATGCGGGAAATTCCCTCCACCCAGATCGGCGAGCTGGTGATGGAGAAGCTGCGGAACGTGGACGAGGTGTCCTATGTGCGCTTTGCCTCGGTGTACCGCCAGTTCAAAGACATCAACACCTTTATGGAAGAGCTGGACAAGCTGCTGAAAGAGAGATAAAAAAATCGTCCCGGATTTTCGAGCGGAAAATCCGGGACGATTCTTTATTCTTTACTTGGTGCCGAAGATGCGGTCGCCAGCGTCGCCCAGACCGGGCACGATATAGCCGTGGTCGTTGAGCTTCTCATCCAGCCCAGCCACGTAGATGTCCACGTCGGGGTGCTCCTTCTGGATGCAGGCGATGCCCTCGGGAGCGGCCAGCACGTTCATCAGCTTGATGTGCTTGCAGCCGTAGCCCTTGAGGAAGGTGATGGCAGCGGCAGCGGAGCCACCAGTGGCCAGCATGGGGTCCAGCACGATGACATCCCGCTCGGCGATGTCGCTGGGCATCTTGCAGTAGTACTCCACGGGAGCCAGGGTCTCAGGGTCCCGGTACAGGCCGATGTGGCCCACCTTGGCGGAGGGAATCAGGTTCAGAATACCGTCCACCATGCCCAGGCCAGCCCGGAGAATGGGCACCACAGCCAGCTTCTTGCCGGCCAGCATCTTGAAGGTGCCGGTGGCCACGGGAGTCTCAATAGTCACATCCTCCAGAGGCAGGTCCCGGGTGGCCTCGTAGCACATCAGCCCTGCAATCTCAGAGACGATGCTGCGAAAGTCCTTCACGCCGGTGTTCTTGTCCCGCAGGATGGACAGCTTGTGCTGCAGGAGCGGATGGTCCAAAACGTGTACTTTTTCCATAGTCGTCAAACCCCTTTTCTTATATCGGTCATTTGGTCAAAGATTTGCCCTGGGCCAAACGCTCCCGTTCGGCCTGGCTCAGGCGGTGGTACTGGGGCGCCATGGCAGCCCCGGACACCAGCTGATCCCGGCGGGCCAGCTCCAGCCCTGCCCGGGCCACACCCCAAGCGGTCTGATAGACCAGGTGGGGCGGCATCATAGTGGCGGATATTCCCCGCTCTTTGAGGAAATTATAACACAAGGATGCGCCATCTCCAACGAGAAATTTCGCATTGGAGGATTTTTCAAGCTCCTGGGCCAGCTGGTCCAGGCCAATGGCGGCATCTTCGCTCAGCCGGGTGAGAGTCCCGTTCTGGGCTAAGAACCGGGCGGCGTACACCTGATTGCGCCGGGCGTCCATCACCGCGCAGATCTCCCCCTCCATGTGGGCGCACTGCCATGCCATGGACTCCAGGGTGGAGCAGGGCGCGCAGGGCTTCCCGTCGGGCCAAGCCAGGCCCTTGGCCGCGGCCACGCCGATGCGCACCCCGGTGAAGGAGCCAGGTCCGGCGGCTACCGCTACCACGTCAATGTCGTGGAGGGTGAGCCCCACGTTGTCCAGCAGCTGGGTCACCATGGGCATGAGGGTCACCGAGTGGGTCAGGCCGCTGTTCTGGAAGGACTGCCCCAGCAGCTTCTCGTCCTCGGTGATGGCCACAGAGGCGGTGACCGCCGAGGTCTCCAAGGCCAAAATCTTCATAGCGCTACCCCCTCTATGGTGATGATGCGGGTGTTGTCGTCCTCGCCTCGGGAGATATCCACCCGAATGGTGTCCCCGTCCAGGGCCTCGTCCACATTCTCGCTCCACTCCACGGCACACACACCATTCCGGGCCAAGTAGTCCTCCCAGCCGATGTGGAACAGCTCGTCGGCGCTGCCCAAGCGGTACATGTCAAAGTGGAACAGAGGCAGGCGGCCCCCTTCATATTCATTGACGATGGTAAAGGTGGGGCTGGTCACCCGCTCTTCAATTCCCAATCCCTCCGCCATTCCAGAGACAAAGGCGGTCTTCCCCGCCCCCAGGTCCCCGGTAAATGCCACCACGGCGCCCCCCTGGAGCGCCTGTGCCAATGTACGGCCCAACGCCCTGGTCTCCTCCGGGCTGTGGGTGATATACTGCATAGCCGTTCACCTCAACTTGTAAACTCTTTCAAGACAGTATAGCACACCCCGGCCATATGTGCTATACTAATCTTTATCATTGTGATCTTTCCCATATTATGAGAGGAGAACTCCCATGGTCTTCATGGATAACCTTCGTGATTTCTTTAAAAAAGGGGACGTGCTGCTCCTGACCCTGTGCGTGTGCGCCAATCTCTTTGGCATTGCCCTGGTGTACAGCGCCACCCGGTACGACCCTGCCCTCCACAGCTACCCCCTCAAGCAGGCCATCTTTCTCTGCCTGGGCATCGTGATCTACATTGTCATTACCTTTGTAGACCTGGAATTTTTGCTGGAAAAGTGGTGGAAGGTATTTCTGGTGTTGGGTCTGGCCATCATCCTGCTGCTGCTCCCCTTCGGCCGAGACGACGGCACCGGAAACCGCAGCTGGGTCTTTCTCCCCGGCCTATCCACCGGCTTCCAGCCCGGCGAGATGGCCAAGCTGGCCTACATCTGCGTGCTGGCCTGGCTCATCAACCACCAGCGCTCCTTTGGGGTGAGCCGATTCACCTCCCTGTTGAAGTACGCCGGGCTGACCATGCTCTTTGCCGGAATGCTGGCCGCCCTCTCCGGCGACTACGGCATGGTGCTGGTGTACCTGTTCATCTTTGTCATCATGGCTTGGGTGGGCGGCGTCCAGAAGCGGTGGTTCCTAGGGGTCGGCATTCCCCTGGTGGCCGGAGTAATCCTGCTATGGAATTTCGTGCTCCCCCACACCAAGTTCTGGACGGACTACCGCATCATGCGCTTCCGGGTGGTCTTTGACCACTCCCTGGACCCTCTGGGCCGGGGCTGGCAGCAGAGCCGCTCCCTGCTGGCCATTGGTTCCGGGCAAATCACCGGCATGGGCTACCTCCACGGCAAACAGACCCAGTCCGCTCTATCTCAGAACCTGCCTGCCCGCCACACCGACTTCATCTTCTCGGTGTGTGGAGAAGAGCTGGGGCTGTTGGGGTGCTGCGTGGTGCTGCTGCTCCTCTTCGCCATCATCCTGCGCTGTGTGTGGGTGTCCCGGCAGGCCAAGAGCCGCATGTCCGCCTATATCGCCATGGGCATCGCCGCCATGCTCATGATTCAGACCATTCTCAACGTGGGCATGTGCCTGTATGTGGCCCCGGTCATTGGTCTGACTCTTCCCTTCTTCAGCTACGGCGGGTCCTCCACCCTCACCCTCTTTGTGGCCATGGGCATGGTGTCGGGTATTAAAATGAGGCCGCTGCCCAGCTGGCTCAAAGACCGAACTTGATCGAATATTTTTCACCACCATGTGCCATGCTAGAGGTATCAACTCAGAGCAAGGAGGCACCCTCTTGTGAAATACCGTCTTCCCCTATTCTGCCTGCTGCTGGCGGGGGCCCTGACCATGCCGGTGTCCGCCGCCGTGGTCACCACCGTCAGCACCAGCGGGGAGAACACCCCGCCGGTGGCGAAAAATCTTACCCTGACCACCTATCAGGACATTGCCATCACCAGCACCTTCTCCGCCGTGGACCCCGAGGGAGATCTCATCACCTACCAGGTGGTGGACAGCCCCGCCCGGGGCCAGGTGACTCTGGATGAGAAGGACACCTCCACCTTCTGGTACACCCCCTACGAGAACAAGAAGGGTTCGGACGTGTTCTCCTATGTGGCCATTGACAGCATGGGCAACGTCTCCGAGCCCGCCACCGTGGAAATCTCCATCACCGTGCCCACCTGTGGAGTGACCTATGCCGATCTGGACGGCAGTCCCTACCACTATGCCGCCCTGCGCCTGGCCGAGGAGGGCATCTACGTGGGCCGCCAAATGGCAGGGGTGGCCTACTTTGACCCCCATCAGCCCCTCACCCGGGAGGAATTTCTGGTGCTGGCCATGGATGTGACCCAGACCCAGCCCCTGGACGGGGTTTCCACCACCGGCTTTTATGACGATGGAGACATCTCCGCCTGGGCCAAAGGATATGTCTCCGCTGCTGTGATGCAGGGGGCTGGGCTGGGAGAACAAAATGAGGACGGCCAAGTGGTGTTCTCCCCCTCGGACTCCATCACCCAGTTGGAGGCCGCGGTGATGCTGGAAGAGCTTCTGTGCACCACCGACATCCCCATCCACACCACCTCGGTGAGCCAAGAGATTCCCGCCTGGGCCAGCCAGTCGGTGGCCAACCTGGAGGCGCTGGACGTGGTGGCCCCTGGGGCCACTCTCTCGGACACTCTCACCCGGGGGGAAGCCGCCCAGATGCTCTCCGCCGCCCTGGATGTGGTGGACAGCCGGGAGACCAGCTGGTTTCAATAAGTAGAAGAGCTGGACAGAACCCAAGTTCTGTCCAGCTCTTTTCTTCTTAAAATGGCGGTAAATCCCGGCTCTGTTCCACGGCGTCCCCCTCAAAGGGGAACTCCTCCGGTACCGGCTCCGAGGGTTCGGGCACGGCGTCCACCATGTTCTGGCGGTACTGCATCTCCTGCCACTGCTCCTTGGTAATGAGCAGCTGGCGGGGCTTGGAGCCCTCAAAGGGGCCCACCACGCCCTTCTCCTCCATCTGGTCCACCAGGCGGGCGGCTCGGCCGTAGCCCAGCTTCAGGCGGCGTTGGAGCATGGACACCGAGGCCTGTCCTACCTCCAGCACCACGTCGATGGCAGCGGGGAGCAGCTCGTCATAGTCCCCGCCCTGGTTGGGATCGGACCCGCCCACACCCTTGGCGCCTTTCTCCTTCTCCTCGGCGTGCTTTTCGATTTCATGCATCACCGACTCGTCGTACTGGGCGGTGCCGCTCTGCTTGATGAAGTCCACCACCTGGGCCACCTCCTCCTCAGAGATAAAGCAGCCCTGGACACGCTGGGGCTTGCCCTGGCCCAGAGGGGCATAGAGCATGTCGCCCTTGCCCACCAGCTTCTCGGCACCGGTGGTGTCCAGAATGATGCGGGACTCCAAGCTGGAGGCCACGGCAAAGGCAATGCGGCTGGGGATGTTGGCCTTCATCAGGCCCGTGATGACGTCGGCAGAGGGACGCTGGGTGGCAATGACCAGGTGCATGCCCGAGGCACGGCCCATCTGGGCCACCCGGCAGATGGACTCTTCCACCTCTTTGGCGGCCACCAGCATCAGGTCGGCCAGCTCGTCGATGACCACCACGATCTGGGGCATGGTGTCCCGCCCGCTCTTGCGGGCGTGGTTGTTGTAGGAAGCCAGATCCTTGGCTCCCACCTCAGAGAAAGCCTTGTACCGCTTCATCATCTCGCACACCGCCCATTGCAGAGCACCGGCGGCCTTCTTGGGGTCGGTGACCACGGGGATGAGCAGATGGGGGATGCCGTTGTACACCCCCAACTCCACCATCTTGGGGTCCACCATGATGAGGCGCACCTCGTCGGGGGTGGCCTTGTACAGCAGAGAGATGATGAGGGAGTTGGTGCACACCGACTTACCGGAACCGGTGGTACCGGCAATGAGCATATGGGGCAGCTTGGCGATGTTGCCCACCACACAGTTGCCCCCGATGTCCTTGCCCACGGCAAAGGATACCTTGGAGGGGCTGTCGGTAAAGGCTCGGTCACTGATGACGTCCCGAATGGCCACAGGGCTCACCTGGCGGTTGGGCACCTCAATGCCCACCGTGGAAATCTTATCGGGGATGGGGGCCACACGCACCGCGGAGGCGCCCAGAGCCAAGGCGATATCGTCGGAGAGGTTGGTGATCTTGTTCAGCTTCACGCCCTGCTCCAGCTCCAGCTCGTACCGGGTCACCGAGGGACCCCGGGTGACGTTGACGATGTGGGCATCCACGCCGAAGGAGATGAGGGCGTCCTGGAGTCGCTGCTGGTTGGTCTGGAGCTCTCCAGCGGCAGCGGCGGCCATGCCGCTGCCTTCCGCCAGCAGGGACACAGGGGGATAGCGGTACACCCCGGTGTTGCTCTGTTCCATGCCTGCCTCGATCTCCTGGGCCACCTGGGCGTGGGCCTGTTGAGCCTCCTGGCGGGTAACCTTCTCCACCGGGGGCTGGGCCGGTGCGGGGACGGGCTGAGCCACAGCCAACTCAGGCTCCGGCTCCACCTGGGGTGCGGGGAAAATCTCGGGCAGTTCCTCCTCCACCGCCACCTCACCCGTGGGCTCCTCCGAAACTGCGGCGGGCGGCGTAGGCTCGGATTCCTTCCCCCACAAGTCGAATAGCTTCTTCTTTCGGGGGGCAGGCTGAGGGGCGGGGGTGTCGTCTACGGGAATATCAATGGCGGGTTTCCGCTCCCTTCTCCGAGGGGCGGGCGGCTGAGGCTCCTCATAGGTCTGAGGCTCTTCCGCTTCCTCCTCTTCCCACCGGGCTTGCCGGGCCTCTTCCCGCTCCTCCATCCAGCCCCGCATGTCCTGGTAGAACTCCACCGGGGTGCGGTTGAAGGAGAAGAGCAAGGTGAGCAGAGTCACCACCAGGAGCACCACCATAGCTCCCACCGTACTGAAGGCGTAGCGGAAGGAGATGGCCAGGATGCCACCCAGCACACCGCCGGAGTTGCTGCGCAGGCCAGCCATCCACAGCTGGCCCATGAGATTCATCCCCCATGTAAAGCGGATGCCGCTGAGCATGAGGTGGAGTATAGCCCCGGCCAGCACCGGCAGCAGCAGTGCACAGGTCAGGCGCAGCCGCACCGGGCGGCGGCGGTGAAAGATCAAGATGTAGGCGCACAGCACCAGCACGGGCGGCGCCAGGTAGTAGCCGTAGCCACACAGGCCCCGGAGCAAGTCGCAAAACAGGTCGATGAATGCGGCCTTGACACCAAAGTAGCCAAAAGAGCCAAAGAAGGCCAACACCAGGCATACCACGCCGCCAATCTCTCGGTGGTAGGAAGGAGCGGCAGGGGCCGCCTTCTTTCTGGGCTTGGCGGTGGAGGTCGTCTTCTTTTTGGTACTTTTGGGAGCGGCAGACTTGCTCTGGGTCCGTTTCCCGCCGCTTTTGGTGGTTTTCTTTTGCGTTGAAGCCATAGCTTCCTCCTCACATTAGAGTACGATAAAACCGGCAACCAGGGAAACTACGCCCACGATCCAGCAGTAGTATGCAAAATTGCCGAACTTGCCCTTGCTGGCCAGCAGGCGCACCAGCTGGATGGAGAAATACCCCACCACGCCGGCCACCACCATGCCCGCCAGATAGTTGGGCAGCAAACTGGTGTCCACACCTTCGCCCACGGCTTTGCCCACCTTGAGCAAGGTAGCGCCCAGCACCGCAGGTAGGGACAGCAGGAAGGAATAGCGCACGGCAAACTTCCGGTCAAAGCCCAGAAGCATACCGGCGGAAATGGTGCTGCCGGAACGAGAGATGCCGGGGATGGTAGCCACCCCCTGGGCAATGCCCACCAACAGAGCATCCTTCACGGTGGCGGTGCGGGCGTTCTTACGTCCGCCGCCCATGCGGTCCGAGAAAAACAGAATAAAGCCGGTGAGAATGAGCATCACAGACACAGCCGCGGGATAGTTACCCAGCTGCTCCACCACCCCCTCCAAGGGCAGGACCACAAACAGAGGCAGAGTGCCCACGATGACCATCAACACCAGGCGGCGGGCCGTGGGGGGCCGGGACTCCCGGCTGCCGTGGCCGGAAAACAGAGAGGCGAAGCCGCGGAAGAACTCCACCACCATCTCCACAATGTCCTTCCAGTATACCACGCACACAGCGAGAAGCGTGGCAAAATGCAGCAGGATGTTAAAGAGGTTATCCACCTCTTTCATCCCAAAGAAGTGCTGCAACAGGGTCAAATGCCCGGAACTGGAGATGGGCAGAAATTCCGCCACGCCCTGGACAAAGCCCATAAACATTGACATGAGCAAGGACAAGATTATCACCTCATTTTTCTTGATTGCCCAGGACTGAAATCCGGTGCATCATAGTATATTACCACATCCCATAGTCAAATTCCAGCGTTTTTCTCCCTACCATCGGAAATCTCGTCAAAATATCTCATATCCATGCAAAAGGCCAGATGATATTGCATCGTCAAAAAGCCCTCGGCAGAGTTTTCCCGCCTAAGGGCGGGAAAATAAATCAAAATCTGTTTTTCCCGGGGACATGCGCATCGGGAAAAACACATCTCAGCCCGCAAGTGTGGAATCGGGTCGCCCTTTGACCCGATTCTGCATGCAGCGGGCTGCAATTTCTCTCAAAAATGCTGGCATTTTTGAGAAACGTGTCGAACTGGTTCGACACGCGAAATACCCCGGACCGGGAGAACCCGGTCCGGGGTATTTGGTGCAAAGAGATCAGCGGACTCGCTTGCGGGCCGCCGCAACCACAGCCAGGCAAGCAGCACAGACCAAGAGGGTCAGAACGGGCACCATCACCCAGTTCCCATCTCCGGTCTGAGGCACACTCTCCGGCTTCTGGGTGGCATCCGGCTTGTCCGTGGTTTCGGGCTTGTCGGTGGCGTTGGGGGTCTCACCACTCTCGGTGGTCAGACCACGGATGGCGGTGTCCAACTGAGCCACAGCGGCGTCCACCGTCTTCTGGTCGTCCTCGGTGAGGCTGTTGTCCGCCATCACGATCTGAGCGTTGGCCAGAGCGGTGCGGAAGGTGGCCACGCTCTCGGCGGTGTAGCCGGACAGGTCCAAGCTCTCAGCCTTGCCGATGAGGTCTTCCAGGATGGACTTGTTAGCCTTGAAACGCTGGGCCAGGATGGCATTGAGCAACACCTGAGCGGCGGGCTGCACGTCCTCCTCCATGGCGTCGCCGTCGGCCATCACGTCCTTGGCAGCCGCCAGGGCGCCCACCAACTCCTGCCAGTGGTCGGCCACATATTTGTCAGCGTTGGCAGTCATGTCCTCCGCCTTGGCGATCAGCTGCTCCAGCATGGCCTTGTCGCCCTGAGTGAGGCCCAGGCCCCAGATACCCTCCAGCAGGGCGTCCCAAGCGGCGTTGACATCCTCCTGAGAGGCGTTTTCATCCGCCAGAACTACCTTGGCATTGGCCAGTGCCTGTTCAAAAGCAGCCTTGGCAGTGTCGGTGACACCCTCGGTGGAGAGCGTCATGGCGTAGTCATAGGTCTTTTGCAGCAGGGTCTTGTCCACCTGGCTGGGCTCGGGGGTGGGCTCCGGCGTAGGCTCGGGAGTGGGAGTAGGTGTAGGCTCCACAGGCAGATTCTCCATGGCCTCGGTGAGGGCTGCGGCGCTGTTCTCCACCTCGCTGCGAGTAGCCAAGGGGCTGCCTTGGAGGGCACGGGCCAGCACCACGGCCTCAAACAGCGCCTGCTCCTCCTGAGTGTCCTGAGAAGTAAAGGTCAGGCCCTTTTCGGCCACGATTTCCTCGGCCTGGGCCAACAGCGCCTGGAGCTCTGTCTTGTCCACCTGCTCGTAGACCAGCATCTCCTGGAGCTTGTACACACCGCTGGACTGGTTACCCTGCATCTTCACAAAGCGGGCCTCCACCGCCTGGTCCAGCTTCACGGTCTGGCGGGCGGCGGTGTTGCCGGAGACCACCTTGGCCTCGGTCCAGGTCTCCCCGTCCAGAGAGGTCATAATCTTGATGTCACGGCCCACGCCGTCGGCTCTCCACTGGAGGTCCACCTGGGAGATGGTGCGCACCTGGCCCAGGTCCACGGTGAGGGAGCTGTCCCCGTGGTCGCCCTGCCAGTAGGAGTAGATCTCCGAAGAGGCATCGTCGTCGCTGGTGAAGGTCTCGCCGTCCACCGCCTTCATGGCGATGCGGGTGCGCTGCACTCCGTTGTCCTGGCCGGAGGCGTCGCTGCTCTGGTAGGAGTCGCCGCCGGCGTAGGCGTCCTGGGCCACGTTCACCAGGCCGTCATCGGTCCCTGCCACCTCCTGGGCAGACAGGGCCTTGTTGTACACCTTCAGGTTGGCCATCTGGCCGTGGAAGTCCTGACCGATCTTCTCCAGGGGCAGCAGCACCGAGGAGTAGAGGGTGGACACCGCATTGGGGGTCACGCCGTCCTGGTCCTGCTTCTGGGACAGGAAGGTCACCAGCTGGCCGTTGACATAGAGTCGGGTGGCCTGGAAGGTGCCCACGATGGTGATGTTCACCGCGGTGCCGTCGGTGGGCACCTGGTAGCCAAAGTCACGGGTGAAGTAGTTCACATCCGCACTCAGGTTGCCATTGTGTCCCGCCACCTGGATGCGGCCGTCATAGCCGGAGAACAGGGAGGATTCGGCGGTGTTGGCCTCACCATCTTGGACAGAGAGCTTCAAATCAAAGGAGACGGTGTAGGGATAGGACAGAGTCTTCAACGGGGTCTCCAGGAGGGCGGAGCCGTCGAAGGTGAGCCAGCCGTCCTCCACAGCGCCGCCGGTGAGGGTGGCGTCATAGCCGTTGCCGCTGGCGTCATACACCTTATCTCCGTCCTTGGAGACATTCTGGAAGTTGTAGTCCAGCACCAGGGAGCTGGCGCTGTCCACCTCCATGGCGATCTGGGTTCCGGGGCCCTCGGCCAGACGGGCAGCACGCAGCTCGTACTCAGGGAAGGTATCCTCCTCGTCGGTGCCGCCCCAGGTCTTTTCGCTGAGGATGGACACGGTGCGCAGCACCCGCTGGTGGATGTCCTGCTCGGTCATGCCCTCCTGGCTCTGGTCGCCCCAGACCACGCCCTTGGCGCCCACCAGGTTGGGCTCACCCACCAGGGGGTTGTTGCCGCCGAACATGGTGGGGTTCCAGTCGTAGAACAGGTACTCGGCGTTGGGCACGTCTCGGTTGGTGCGGCCGGGGTTGGCGTACAGGAAGGCGTCCCGGCAGTTGATGACCTGATACCCTTCGGCCACACGCTGGGCGGCCTGGTCATAGGCGGTGCTCCAGATGTCCAGCTGGTAGTCCTCCGCCAGCTCCTGGGCGGTCTTGCCCAGGGCGGTCTGAGCGGTGGCAAAGCTGCCGGTGCTGGCGCCCCACATGCGGATTTTGGTGTCCTCACCCAGGTTGTTCTGGATGGTCTGGCGCATGGTGTCGGCAAACTTGGCAAAGGCATCGTTGGTGGCCTGGTTGTGCACCCAGTACTCATCGGCGCCGATGTGCACCACGTCCGCGTTCACCACCGGGTCCTCCCCACGGGTGTACTCGTCCCACAGGGTGGAGGCAAAGCGCAGGGCCCGCTGGCTGTTGGGGCCGGTCAAGTCCAGCAGCTCCAGCTGCTGGCCCAGGCTGGTGGTGCTGGGGGCCAGCATGGTGCCCCCGGCCAGCCACTCAATGTTGTCCGGGTTCTCAGCGGCGTACTTGTTGTACAGCAGGGAGTGACCGGGCATGTCCAGCTCGGTGAGCACATACATGCCCATGTCCTCGCACATCTGGGTCAGCGCCCGCCACTGGTCCTTGGTGTAGGTGGGGTTGCCCTGATAGTCCTCGTTGTTGTTGTAGTAGTCGGAGTTGATGAGATCGGCAGGAATGCCTGCATGCTTGGTCTCCGAGGTGAGGCTGGGGAACTCCTCACTCTCCAGGCGGTGGAAGCCGGAATGAGTCTCAAAGGAGGAGGAGCTGATGTTGGCGTTGTCGTTGTCGTTGACATGCAGGTGGAACTCGTTCATCTTGTACCACAGCATGATCTTGGCATAGTCCTGGAGCAGCTCATAGCGGTAGGGGGTGCGGGCCACGTCCAGCATGATGCCACGCACCTCATAGGCGGGATAGTCCCGCATGATGCCCTGGGGAATGGACACATGGTCCTGGGCCTGCCACAGAATCTGCTCGGCGGTGATGGTGCCATACAGGCATCCGGTATAGGTGGGGGCATAGATGTGCAGCCCCTGGTCATTGGTCACCATCAGGTAGCCCTCCTCCCCCAGGTCATAGGCGGCGGGGTCGGTGAGAGACTCCAGATAGATGTCGTGGGGCCCGGTGGGGGCG
The DNA here is from genome assembly GCF_002160435.1 of Pseudoflavonifractor sp. An176. Taxonomy (NCBI): domain Bacteria; kingdom Bacillati; phylum Bacillota; class Clostridia; order Eubacteriales; family Oscillospiraceae; genus Pseudoflavonifractor; species Pseudoflavonifractor sp. An176. The sequence continues at coordinate 206,781 of NZ_NFKO01000001.1, forward strand.
GTGCCTGTCTCCACCGTCAGGGTGATGCCGGAGATCTCCTCCACATCGGTCACCAGGTTCTGGGCCACCTTGTCCAGGCCCACATTGGCCTTGTCGTTGAGGATGACCTTGGAGTCCGCGGTGAGGGTAAAGCTGCCCTCATAGCCGTACCACTCCTGGACGGTGGGAATGACCTCGGGCTTGGGGTTGGGGTTGGTCACCGTGGGGAACCACTCAGTGGGATAGTTGGAGGAGTGGTCGGGCACGGTGACGGTGACATTCTTCTGGGCATAGCTGGTCTCGTCTCCCCGGTCGGTAAGGCGCAGCAGCAGCGTCACGTCCCGAGCGCCAATGTTCCACGAGCTGATGGTGCCGTCATTGGCCACCACGTTCTCCAGTTCGCTGCCCCGCACCACCAGGTCCGCCCCGGAGATGGTGGGCAAAGTGATCTGGGTATCTCCCAGGCTGGGATTGGACACAGTGACTTTATTCAGTGCTCCATCCACGTCCACAGGGGGGTGAACGTCGGGATTGGTGCCCATGAGCGCAACCTCGGCAATGTTCACATTGTTGCCGCCGGGGGCCTGGGCGTTGGTCTTGTGGATGTACAGCCGCACATACCGGCCCAGCTGGGTCTGACCCAGAGCGGGCTGGGACGTGGTGGTGATGGTGTCGGTATAGCTGGCAGGGTCTGCGATGTTCTGCCCCTCTCCGTTGACCAGAGTGGAATTAGCCGAAGCTCGGCTGACATAGGCCACCCGCTGCCAGGAATCGGCATCCTCCGGGGTGTCGGTGGTCTGGAGCTCATATTCCATGGCCCACACCTTGTTGCTGGCATAGGTGATCTTCACGGTCTGAAGCTTCGAGCCGGTGGCTCCCAGGTCCATCTGGAGCCACTGAGGGGTCTGGAGCTCCTGGTCCTTGGAGTTGTCGGTGACCTTGAAGTCCTTCAGGTCCGGGGAGTTCCACTGGGTGGTCTTGGAGCCGTCCACCGCATTGGATGCGGAGGTCCCCTCCACGGCCCCGCTGGCCGTCACCGGGCGGTTGAGGGCCAGGTTCCAGGGCTCCTCGGTGGGTTCTTCCGCCTCTTTGGCATACACCTGAATCTCCCGCAGGCACACGTTGTTGCCGGGAGCGGCGGTGTTCACCTTTTCCACATAGAAGCGCACATACCGCTCCACTGAGGCCCCCTCTGCCAGGGCGGGGGTGGTGTCCGAGGTGATGGTGTCGGTGTTGGCCGCGGAGGCGGGGGTGGTGTTCCCCGTCTCGTCGGCGATGTTCTGGCCGCTGCCGTTTTTCACCGCTCCGTCAAAGGGGGAGCGCTCCACCCGCACCAGGGTGGTCCAGGCGTCCTCTGTCCCGTTGTCCGAAGAGGTCTGAATCTCGTACACCATGGGCCACACCTTCATGTTGTACCACAGCTGAACCCCCGCCACCTCCACGGGCTGGGTCACGCTCTCCCCCAGGTCTACGGTGAGCCACTGGGGGGTCTGGGCATCGGTGGGGGTCGCACCGCTGGTCTTCATGTCGTCCGAGGCCCACTGATAGGTCTCCTGGGTGATGCCGTCCACAGCATAGTGGGCGGTGGACGCCCCCGAGGACACAAACACCGGACTGTCCGGGGTAATCATGGCGGTACCCTCTACGGCACGGGCCGCCGCCTTGGTATCTCCACCTGTGTCTGCCGCAATGGCCTGCAGGGGCAGACTGCTGGCCAGGAAGAGGGCGGACAGCGCCAGGCTGAGCACCTGTTTTTTCTTCATTACCTTCATTTCCTTTCCTCCCTTGTCAAATTTCGCTTCCACTTGTCTGTTTTAGTTTAGCACATTTTACAATAAACGCAAGGTTTTCTTTTCGTTCTCTGTCATTTTGCGGTGGATTTTTCATCCACATACATACAACTTCGGATTTCATTGACACAGGCCCCCAGGTCGGGTATCATTACAGGAAAGGACATGGGACGGTGCGTCTCCCTTGTCCCTGATACTTTTTGGGGTGAATCAACATGAAACAAAAGAAAACACACAACCAGCCGCAGGCGAAGTCTTCGGGCTTTCTCTTCAACTTCATCCTGTTTCTGGGCTTCGTATTTGCCGTCAGCGCCGTTGGCATCTTCATCTCCGGCTATTCCAACTTCCAGACCCAGTGGGACCAGACCGAGTGGACCGTTGCCACTGCCCAGGTGGTGGAGGTCACTGACTCCCAGGTGAATGGTACCACGGTGTATGAGGTGGAGTACCAATATGAGGCAGGAGACACCACCTACACCGGCACCGCTCAGCGCTCCAGCGACGATCTCAAGGCTGGGGACTCCCTGACCATCAAATACAATCCCGACAGTCCCGATGCCTCCACGGCCAATCTGGCCGTGGACATGGCCTTTATCATTCAGGCCAGCATATCCGCCGTGCTGGCGGTGATCTTCCTCTATGGTCCCTCCCTCTACAAAAAGAAAAAGCAGGGCGGCCCCGTTCGCCGTCTTCCCCTGCGCTAAAGGAACATCCCGCTCTGGATAACCAGAGCGGGATGTTCACTTCTTACGATATTTCTTCATGCGCTTGCGCAGGCAGGCCATGGCGTCGGACAGCCCGCCCAGGTGGTCAATGAGCCCCAGCTCCACTGCCTGCTGGCCGTAGACGATGCTGCCCATATCGGCAGCCATCTCCTGTGTGTTGAGCATTAGCTTCTCCAGTCGCTCCCGGGTGATGGCGCTGTTGTGGGTGACAAAGTCCAAAATCCGCTCCTGCACCCGCTGGAAGTAGTGGAAGGTCTGGCTGACCCCGATGACCATGCCGTTGAGCCGCACCGGGTGGATGGTCATAGCACCGGAGGGCACAATGAAGGACTCCTTGGCGGACACCGCCAAGGGCACCCCGATGGAGTGGCCGCCCCCCAGCACCAGGGACACCGTGGGCTTAGACATCCCGGCGATCATCTCCGCAATGGCCAGCCCCGCCTCGATGTCGCCCCCCATGGTGTTGAGCAGGATGAGCAGCCCGTCCACCTCATCGCTCTCCTCCACCGCTGTGAGCAGGGGCAGCACGTGCTCATACTTGGTGGTCTTGGCCCCCTCCGGGGCCTCCTGGTGCCCCTCGATCTGGCCAATGATGGTGATGGTCTGAATGGTCCCGCACCCGGTCTTCACCATGGAAGCCCCCAGCTCGGTGAGCTGTTGCTGCTGTTCCTCCGCAGGCTGTGTTCCCCCGCTGTTATCCTCTTTTTTCATGCAAAAGCACCCCCTTCCCGGATAGTATTTCCAGGAATGGGGTGCTTTATCCTGCAAACGGCAAAAAAGCCTCGCAGAGTTCGCACCCGCAGGTGCGAAACATCAGAATCCGTTTTTCCCGGGGACATGCGCATCGGGAAAAACACCTCTCAGCCTGCAAGTGTGAGTTTTGCCCGCCCCTGGTGGGCAAAATCTTGCGCGCAGCAGGCTGCAACTTCTCCGTTTAAAAGGCTTTGCCTTTTGAACGGAAATCTTAGCCCTCGTACAGAGCCCGGCAGGCTGCGTAAGTCATGTAGCAGTCCAGCTTGGACACGGTCTCAAAGGGAGAGTGCATGGACAGCACGGGCACGCCGGCGTCCAGGGTGTCGATGTTGCGGTTGGCCATGTAGCAGGCCACGGTGCCGCCGCCGCCCTGGTCGGTCTTACCCAGCTCAGCCATCTGCCACAGAACCCCACGGTCGTCCAGCAGGCGGCGGATATAGCCCACAGCCTCAGCGCCAGCGTCGGAGCAGCCGCCCTTGCCGCGGGCACCGGTGTACTTGCTCAGGCCCACGCCGTAGTTAACGAAGGCGGAGTTGTTGCGCTCATAGACCTCAGCAAAGTTGGGGTCGAAGGCGGCGGTGACGTCGGAGGACAGGCAGAAGGACTTCTCATAGCAGGCCCGCAGAGGCACGTTCTGGCTGTCGCACAGGTCCTCCATGAAGGTGTCAAAGAAGGCGGACTGCATGCCGGACACACCCTCAGAGCCAATCTCCTCCTTGTCGGCCAGCACGCACACGGCGGTACGGCAGGGAGTTCCCTCCAGGTCCAGCATGGCCTTCAGGCCAGCGTAAGCACACACCCGGTCGTCGTGGCCGTAAGCGCCCAGCAGGGTACGGTCAAAGCCGATGTCAGTGGCGTTGAAGGCAGGGACCGCCTCGATCTCGGCGGAGATGAAGTCGGCCTCGGTGATGCCGTACTTCTCATTCAAAATCTGCATCACAGCCAGCTTCACCCGGCCGTCGCCCTCGTCGTCCTTCAGGGGGCGGCTGCCCACCACCAGGTTCAGGCTCTCAGCAGGAATAGCCTCGCCCAGGGGCTTCTTGGACTGGTCCGCACCCAGGTGGGGCAGCAGATCGTTGATGGTGAACTGGGGATCGCCGGGGTTGCCGCCCACGGACACATTCACCACAGAGCCATCCTTGAGCACCACCACGCCCCGCAGCTCCAGGGGGATGGTCACCCACTGGTACTTGCGGATGCCGCCATAGTAGTGGGTCTTGAGGAAGGCGATCTCGCTGTCCTCATAGAGGGGGGTGGGCTTCAGGTCCAGACGGGGGGCGTCGATGTGGGCAGCCACAATGGACACGCCCTGATCCAGGGGGGCAGAGCCGATGACCGCCAGGTTGATGCCGCGCCCCCGGTTGACCCGGTAGACCTTCATGCCGGGAACCAGCTCCATACCCCGCTCCAGGGGCACAAAACCGGCAGCCTCAATGAGCTCCACGGTGTAGTCCACACAGGTGCGCTCGGTCTTGCCCTTATCCAGGTAGACCTTATAGCCCTCGCAGTAATCAAAAATGGCGTGCTCGGTGGCCTCGTCCACCTTGTCCCAGCCGTTCTTCTTCTGGTTGAGCAGCTGCTCCCGGAGCAGCTTTCCCTTGTTGTTCTCTTCCATGGGTATAACCTCCTATATGTTTATCTGTGCAATATATGGGCAAACAACGCCGTGGCCTGCTGTTCCAGCTGCCCCGGGTCGTCTCCGTCGTTGTGTAAGGTGTACTGGCAGTGGGTCTGGAAAAACTCCGCAGGCTTCTGAGCCTCCACCCGCTTGCGGGCATAGGTCTCGTCGATGCCGTCCCGGGCCATGATGCGCCCGATGCGGGTCTCCGCCTTGGCCACCACCGCCACGGTGATGTGGCAGATGTCCGCCACTCCGCTCTCAATGAGGGCAATGGCGTCCACCACCGCCATCTGCTTTCCCTCCGCCTGGGCCTGGTCCAAACGGCGCTGGATTTCCAGCTGGATATAGCGGTGGGTGATGGCGTTCAAATCCTCCAGGGCCTGGGAGTCCCCAAACACCCTGGCCCCCAACTGCTTTCGAAGCAGCACACCCTGGTCATCGTAGATGTCCGGGCCAAACCGCTCTTGCAGCGCCTGGCGCATGGGCTGACTGGACACGGTGAGGTCATGGTAGATGGCGTCGGCGTCCAACACCGCCGCCCCCATGCCCTCCAGCACGTGGAGCACGGTGGTCTTGCCCGCCCCTGTGGGCCCGGTGAGGCCAATGATGGTGAAGCTCATCCCTCCACCTCACAGCCCAGGGCCTGCTCAATGGCCTCGCGGCTCAGGCCGCCCTGGCGGAGGATGCGGAAGGGTTTTACGGTCAGGTTCACAATGGTGGACTCCACCCCCACCGAACATGGGCCGCCGTCCAGCACTGCCCCAATGCGGCCGTCCAGCTGCTCCAGCACCTGGGAAGCGTTCTTGGGGCTGGGGTGGCCGGAGATGTTGGCGGAAGGACAGGCCAGAGGATGGCCCAGAGCCCGGATAACCCCCAGGGTGTCCGGGTGGTCGGGGCAGCGCACCCCCTGAGTGGTGCCCCCGGCGGGAACGATGGAGGGCAGGGTGCCCTTGCCCCACAAAATCATGGTCAGAGGGCCAGGCCAGAAGGCTTTGGCCAGGGTGTAGGCCTCAGTGGGAATGTCCCGGCACACCCCTTCCACCATGTCCATGCCGTCCACCAGCACGTTCAGGGGCTTCTCCTCCGGGCGGCCCTTGGCCTCGTAGTTGGCCCGCACCGACTCCTCGATGTAGGCATCCGAGGCCAGGCCGTACACCGTCTCGGTGGGCACCGCCACCAGCTCCCCCGCTGCCAACAGCTGGGCAGCCTTGGTCACCTCGTGGGGAGCCAAGGTCTGGGTCTCAGGTCGACCCAGCACCAGGGAGAGGAGCTGTCCGGGCCGCTCCACCAAGTGGTGGGCCCCCTCCTGCTCCAGTTCAGCACGGCTTCGGAACCCCCACAGCACCCCGCAGGTGTCCAGCTTGCCGTTTTTACCGGTGCGGATGTCCACGTTGCTGTCCCCCACAAAGAGGGTGGTGTCCGGCTTGGCTCCCATCTGCTCCATGAGGGCATAGAGCAAGGTAGGGTCGGGCTTGGTGGGCTGGTCGGGCAGTGCCCCCTGGATGTGGGTGAACACCCCAGGGTAGTACCGCTCCATCACCGCCCCAGCCAGAGAGTGGGCCTTGTTGGTGAGCACACCGATGCCCACCCCCGCCTGCTTTAAGGCGTCCAGAACCTGGGCCATCCCCCAATAGGGGGCGGTGAGGTCCTCTTTGTGGGCCCCGTAGTAGTCCATAAACTGGGCCAGAGCCTCCTCCAGCTCCTCCTGGGATGTGCCTTGGGGGGCAAACCGCTCCACCAGCTTGGGGATGCCGTTGCCCACCTTGGTCTTGTAGGCCTCCACGGTGTGGGTGGGCCAGCCCCGCTGGGTGCACACCCAGTTTCCGGCGTTGGCCAGGTCGTCAATGGTGTTGAGGAGGGTTCCGTCTAAGTCAAAAATCACATGGGTATACATTTCTCTAGCCCTCTCCTTGTTTCAGCCGCTGGGCCCGGTCGGCGGTGATGAGCCCGTCGATGATCTCGTCCAGATCTCCGTCCATGACAGCGTCCAATTTGTATATGGTCAGCCCGATGCGGTGCTCGGTGAGCCGCCCCTGGGGGAAATTGTAGGTGCGGATGCGCTCGTTGCGCATGCCCGAGCCCACCTGGCTGCGCCGCTGGTCTCCGTATTCCTCCGAAATGCGCTGCTGCTCCTGGTCGTAGAGCATGGAGGCCAAAATGCGCATGGCCTTCTCCCGGTTCTGGAACTGGCTGCGCTCCTGCTGGCACTCCACCACTGTGCCCGTGGGCTTGTGGATGAGGCGCACCGCCGAAGAGGTCTTGTTCACATGCTGACCTCCGGCGCCGGAGGCCCGGTAGACCTGCATTTCCACATCGGCGGGATTGAGCTGCACGTCCACCTGCTCCATTTCCGGCAGCACCGCCACGGTGGCGGTGGAGGTGTGCACCCGGCCCCCAGATTCCGTCTCCGGCACCCGCTGCACCCGGTGTACGCCACTCTCAAATTTCAGCCGGGAGTAGGCCCCGTCCCCGGAGATGGTCAGAGAGATGTCCTTGACGCCTCCCAGCTCGGTCTCGCTGATGCTGTTGACCTCCACCTTCCACCCCCGCTTCTCCGCGTACATGGTGTACATGCGGGTAAGAGAGTGGGCAAAGAGGGCGGACTCTTCCCCGCCCACTCCGGCACGAATCTCCACAATCACGTTTTTGTCGTCGTTGGGGTCCCGGGGCAACAGCAGCTCCCGGATGAGCTGCTCCAGGCGCTCCAGTTCTTCCTTGGCTTGGGCCATTTCCTCCTGGGCCAGGTCCTTAAAGTCCGGGTCGGAGAGCAGCTCCTCCGCTCCCCGCAGGTCCTCCCCTGCCTTGCACCAGCTGCGGTAGGCGGTGACCAAGGGCTCCAGCTCCCGCTGCTCCTTGTTGAGCCGGGACACCAGGTCCGGGTCTTCATAGGTCTCGTTGGCAGCCAGACGGGCCTCAATTTCCCCGTACCGCTGCTCAATGCCTCTGAGTTTGTCCGTCATGTTCTCACCCCTTGGCCTCTTCCAGCTGGGCAGCCAGGGTCTCCCACTGGGTATACAGGTGGGCCAGCTCGTCCTCCAGGCGGCTGCGCTCCTCGTAGAGCTCCTGGGCCTTGAGGTAGTCGCTGGCGGCAGCCTCCAGCTCACCCGTGAGCTCGTCCAGGCGGATCTCCGCCTTTTCCACCGCCCGCTCCGCACTCCGTACCTGCTTTTCCAGCTCCTTGGTGCCGCCAGAACGCTTGGGTTTCTCCTCCGCCTTGGGCTTTTCCGGCTGCACCTGGGCCTTGGCGGCGTTTTTCAGCTGGGCCTGCCGCTCCCGCCAGGCCCGGAACTCCCCGTAGGTGCCCCGGAAGTCCTGAATCTTGCCGTCTTCCAGCATCCACACACGGGTGGCAAACTTCTCGATAAAATAGCGGTCGTGGGAGACAAAGAGCAGGTTGCCCCCGTACTCCGCCACCGCCTCCTCCATCCACTCTCTGGAGTCAATGTCCAGGTGGTTGGTGGGCTCGTCCAGCACCAGGAGGTTGATTTTGCTGTCCATGAGCATGCACAGCCGCAGCCGGGACTGCTCACCGCCGGACAGGGTGGACACGGACTTAAACACGTCATCCCCCCGGAACCGGAAGGAGGCCAGACGGTCCCGGGCCTCCTGGGTGGTGCAGTTCTGGGCGTAGAGCATGGTGTCCACCAAGTTGCGCTCCGGGTGATCGAAGTGGATGATCTGGGGCAGGTACCCCACCCGGATGGAGGGGCCCAGGTAGATGCTGCCCTGGTCCGGGGCCTCCTCCTCCATGAGGATTTTCAGGAAGGTGGACTTTCCGGTGCCGTTGTCTCCCAACAGGGCGATGCGCTCGCCCCCCGCCACTTCCAGATTCAAATCCGAGAAGAGGGTACGGTCCCCGAAGCGCTTGGACAGCCCGGTGACCACCATGGCCTCGTCTCCGTGGAACTCCCGCTCCCCAAACCGGGTGGTCATCTTCTTCTCCCGGGTGGGCTTGGCGGTGGTGTTCATGCGCTCAATGCGCTTTTCCATGTTGATGGCCCGCTTGTACTGCTTATCGTTGCCCTGGAAGGCCCACAGGCGCATCTGCTGGGCGGCCTGCTCCAGCTGGGCGATCTTGGCCTGCTCCTTCTCATACTGGCGCAGCCGCTCCTGGTACCGCCGCTCCTTCTCCTCCACGTAGAAGGTGTAGTTGCCGGAGTACAACTCCGCCTTGCCGTCCTGGAGCTCCACCACCCGGCGCACCACCTTGTCCAGGAACCATCGGTCGTGGGAGATGGCCAGGACGGTGCCGGGGAAGTGCTCCAGATACTCCTCCAGCCATTCGGTGGCGTTGAGGTCCAAGTGGTTGGTGGGCTCGTCCAGCAGGAGGATATCCGTATCCTCCAAGATGAGACGGGCCAGGTTGATGCGGGTCTTTTCGCCGCCGGACAGGGCGGAAAAGAGCCGTCCTCTCATATCCTGGTCAATGGCCAGGCCGTTGCACACCTTGTTGAGCTGGGTCTTGGTGTGGTAACCGCCCCCCGCCTCAAAGGCGGCGGTGAGCTTGTCGTAGCGTTCCATGACGCTCTGGGTGGGGTGGTCCCCCATCTTCATCCCCAGCTCGGCCAGCTCCCGCTCGATGTTGTGCAGGCGTTCAAAGGCAGTGTCCAGCACGTCCTCCACGGTGTACCCCTCGGGGTAGACGGGAATCTGGGAGATGAGGCCCACCCGCTTGCCGGGGGCGATGGTAACAGTGCCCTCGTCCGCCTCCACCTCGCCGGTGATGATGCGGAAGATGGTGGTCTTGCCGGCGCCGTTGCGGCCCAGCAGGCCCACCCGCTCCCCGGTATCCACCTGGAGGGAAAACCCGTCCAGGATTTTTCTGCCCACTTCAAATTCTTTGACCAGGCCGGTCAACTGTATATCAATCATTCCGTTCTCCTCGTCCACCGGCCTCTAACCCATTATTACTTCTGGGTCTGGGCCGTCAGATAGTCTACAATCTTCTCAAAAGCCATGGACCGGGAGGCCTTGACCAGAATGGTCACCCCCGCTCGGATTTCCCGGCTCAGTGCCTCCTTGGCCTCCTCCAGGTCATGGAAATAGGAGACCTGCTCCTGGCTCATGCCCGCCTGGACGGCTCCCTGGGCCATGTGCTTGGCCAGGTCACCAATGGCGATGAGCCGCTCCACCCCGGCCTGGGCAAAGTAGCCGCCCACCGCCTGGTGGAACATAGCGCTATTGGCGCCCAGCTCCTTCATGTCTCCCACCACGGCCACACGGCGGCGGTCCTTGGCGTCGCCCAGCACGGCGGCAGCTGCCCGCATGGACTGGGGATTGGCGTTGTAGGCGTCGTTCAAAATCACCACGTCCCCAGGGCAGTTGACCACATTCATCCGCATCTTGGTGGGGAGGAACGCCCGGATGCCCCGGGTGATCTCGTCGGCCTCCATGCCGAACAGCTCGCCCACCGCGGTGGCCATGAGGGTGGGGTAGATCATATGGGTGCCCAGGGCGGGGATATCCGCCTGGAACTTGCTGTGGGGGGTCTTCACCTGGCAGGAGATGTGGCTGGCTCCGTCGCTGTCAATGTCAAAAGCGGTGTAGTCCAGCCCCTCCCCGCTGCCCACCATGTAGGTGGTCTGGGGCAGCTTGCCCTTGAGGGTGGAAAGCATGGGGTCGTCCCCGTTGAGAATGGCGGTGCCATCCGCCTTGAGATGGTTGAAGATTTCACACTTGGCGGCAAAGATGGCCTCCCGGCTGCCCAGGTTCTCAATGTGGGAGTCCCCCACATTGGTGATGAGGGCCACATCCGGCTCCACCAGCTCACTGAGGTAGTCGATCTCCCCGGCGTGGTCCATGCCCATCTCCAGCACACAGATCTGGTGGGTGTGGTCCAGGCGCAGCAGGGTGAGGGGCAGGCCGATGTCATTGTTGAAGTTGCCCTCGGTTTTCAGCACCTTGTACTTGGCCCCCAACACCGCCGCCACCATGTCCTTGGTGGTGGTCTTGCCCACCGAGCCGGTCACCGCCACAAAGGGGATGTGGAACATCTCCTTATAGTACCGGGCCAGGTCCCGCAGGGCCCGCTGGGTGGATCGCACCTTGATGTAGAACTTCCCCGGCAGGTAGCTCTCCCGCTCCCGGGCGGTGATGCACCCCACCGCCCCCTGCTCCAGGGCGCTGTTGATGAAGGAGTGGCCGTCAAACCTCTCCCCCTCCAGGGGAAGGAACAGGCAGCCCTGTGGGACACTGCGGCTGTCGGTGCACACCTCGGTGACCGTCTGATTCAGGTCGGCCTCCCCTCCGATGAGGGTGCCGCCCACTGCCTGGAGTAGCTGCGCCAATGTCAAAGCTTCCATCTCTTCTTCTCCTTTACTGGTCCTCAGTGTCCCGCCTTGCGGGCCTGCAAGGATGCCTCAATGATGCGCTCGCACAAGGTGCCGTAGTCGATGCCCACCACAGCCGCCTCCTGGGGCAGCAGGCTGGTGGGAGTCATGCCGGGCAGGGTGTTGATCTCCAAGAACCAGGGGGTGCCGTCCTCGGTGACAATGAAGTCCGCCCGGGAGTACACCGCCAGGCCCACCCCGTGGAACACCTTCAAAGCGGCCTCGGCCAGCCGCTGCTCCCACTGCTGGGGAATCTGGGCGGGACAGATCTCGTCCGCCGCCCCAGGCTGGTACTTGTTCTCATAGTCATAGAATCCCTCTTTGGGGATGATCTCAATGGACGGCAGGGCCTTTCCCTCCAGAATGCCCACCTGGATTTCCCGGCCGGACACGTACTGCTCCACCACACAGCGGCCGCCCAGCTCCAGCCCCTCTTCCAGAGCAGCCTGCAGCTCCTCCTTGGTGCGGGGAATGGACACGCCGATGGAGGAGCCGTAGTCCACGGGCTTGACCACGCAGGGCACTTCCAGACGCTCCACCAGGCCGGGGATGTCCGCTGCGGTATAGTCCACCAGCTCCCAGCTGGGGGTCTGCACCCCCAGAGGGGCCACGATGCGCTTGGTCAGGTCCTTATCCATGGCGATGGCGGAGCCCAGGTAGTTGGACCCGGTATAGGGGATGCCCATGAGGTCCAGGGCGGCCTGCACCCGGCCGTCCTCGCCGCAGGCTCCGTGGAGGGCCAGGAACACCACGTCCGCCTGAGCACACAGCTCCAGCACTCCGGGGCCGAACTGGCTGGCGCCCTCGTCAGTGCGAGAGGCCTTCACCTGCTCCAGGTCGGGGGCCACCCGGCCCACCCGGGTCAGCTCCTCATCCAGAGGTGCGTCAAACAGGGTCTCCACCGGGGCGTGGGTGCCCAGGAACATATCCACAAAGGCCACCTGGTGCCCCCGCTGGCGCAGGGCGGTGCACACCTTGCAGCCGCTGGACAGCGAGACATTCCGCTCCGGGCTCAGTCCGCCCGCCAATACCACAATCTTCATGACCATTCTCCTTTATCGGTGGAATCACTCCATGGAACATTCGGTCCCTACAAAGCATTCACTCTTCTCTTCATAGGTATGACTCCCAGGCCTCGTTTATCCCGGGGATACCCATATTAGCAAATTATTATATCACTTTGCCCCGGTCCAGGCAAGAGGTGGGTTTTTCTGAGAAAAAGAAAAACGGACATGACCTTGGTCATGTCCGTTTGGCAGCGGATGAAGGATTCGAACCCTCACGAACAGAGTCAGAGTCTGGTGTGCTACCATTACACTAATCCGCTATGTTTGTTCGTTTGTCTTGTGCTTCGTTTTGCGCCGCTCGCTTGAGCCTTGCTTAGTATAGCACGTATACGAAAAATGTCAACCCCCTTTTTTCGATTTTTTGAAAAAAATTTTGTGCCCCCCAAGTTGGGGGGCACAGGACACTCGTTAGGCATAGAAGGAGTGGCCGCCAATGGTGGCCACATAGGCACGGTTCCGGGAGGCGTAGCAGTCCAGGCCTGCCCGGTTGAAGAACAGAGCGTTATCCAGCACCACCGCTCCGTCCAGCACCAGCTTGGCAGCCACCACGCTCTCCCAGTTGGGGTCGCGGTGAATGGAGCCGCTGGAGGCAGGGCTAAACTGATTCTTCTGGAAAATCACGCCCTCCACCGTGTTGGGGAACTTGTAGCTGGCCACGCGGTTCATCACCACGTTGCCCACTGCGATCTTCCCCGCCATAGGTTGATTGCCGCTCTCCGAATAGATGATGTGGGAGAGCCAATAGAGATCATTGCTGTTGTAATAGGCACTGCCAGGGGTGATATAGCCCTGGCCCTCCTGAGTGTACAGGCGGATGTACCCGGTGGCATCGTCCCGAACCAGCTTCAGGTTCAGAATCTCAGCCAGGGTATCCACGGGAATCGCCAGATCCCCGTTCAGGTTCACCACACCCTGGTCCAGATAGAGATAGCGGTCGTTGGCCACCACATAACAGGCGCCGTCGTACACCGACATCTGCAGAGTCTCCTGGGTCGCCGGGTCGGTGGCGGACACGGACACACCGCCGTCCACCTGCTCCACCACAGCCTGGGGCTGGGCGGCAGCCAGGAAAGATTTCACGGTTACGTAACACTCTCCCCCGATCATCTCACGCCCCACGTTCAACAGTGCGACGGAGTCAAGATACAGGCCAATGCCCTGGGGGTGCTGGATGTTCTCTGCGGCCTGCCGGGCCACGATCGCCTCGGCAGAAACCACGGCCATCAGTTCATCTGCGCTGCCCAACTGCTCGACGACAGCGGGCTCAGAAACCTGAGGCTGAACTGCTTTACTGGGCTGGATCAATGTGCATGCCATGAGTGTCGCCAGCATTGCGCTGGTCACCTTCACATTCATTCAATCGCTCCTTGTTTCAATTTGTTGTCAAATTGTAACCGTATTGTAACCCATTTTAAACCGCTTTGCAACCCTTTTGCTCCGTCATTTTGACTAAACATCTCGCCCCTTTCAGGCAACATACACACAGGTCATCTAAATTTTGACCATATTTTCCCGTTTTTGTGCGTTTTGCACACAAAAATATAGAGAACGATTTTCCGGGTCAGGACCCGCTCCAGCTGTCTTCTCTCCCTGCCTTCTGGTGGGGTCACTGGGGCAAAAAACAGAAAAGGCGGAAGCGGCCGTAAAACAGCCGCTTCCGCCTGGAATGCCTTCCCTATAATACGCCGCGCTTACTCACATCGAGCGTCTACCAATTTTCGCTTTTTCTCCAGAACATTTGCCTCTATGATTGCTGTGACCCCTGCCACTGCCAACACAGAACCGATGACGATGGAAGAAAGGGACGGCTCTAGTACATCGGTGGAGTACGCAGGATCATCGGGGTCGTACTTGACTTGTATGGTTTCACCCACCTGCATCCCCCTGTTCTGCTCAAAATTTCCACCGTATACTTGTCCATCAACTGAATACTGGTAATGGATCGTATACTCTGTATATGTTGTGTGACTATGTGTGGTTCTCCTCTCTTCATCCACATGCATGACTGTAGCATCTACCACAGGCCAATCCACCTGCTTTTGCCGCACCTGGTAATCGGCAATTCCCCCCCACAGGAACATCACCGCACAGATGATAACGAACATACCTAAAAATGCCAGAAACGGAGGCACCGCTTCTTTCAAATCCTTTTTACTGCGAATTTGCATACTCATACTTTTTACACTCCTAGAACCTGGCCATAATTTGTGAAAAGAGCGGAAGGATATGGAATAAGGAAAACCCCGAACGCAAAACGTTCGGGGTTTTGGCGGAGTGGGAGGGATTCGAACCCTCGGACGGTTTTTGGCCGTCACACGATTTCCAATCGTGCTCGTTATGACCTCTTCGATACCACTCCCTGTGGCCTCTGTCGGGTCAACGAAGGTCATTATACCAGATTCTCCGCCAATGTCAACACCTTTTTTCAAATTCTTTTTATTTTTTCTTCAGCCACTGGTTTAGGGTGCGCAGCACCACTGGAGACAGCAGCAACAGGGTGGCCAGATTGGGGATGGCCAACAGGCCGTTACACAGGTCCACCAGCTCCCACACCGCCGCCAAGTCTCCCACAGCCCCCGCCACCACGCACAGGGGAAACACCACATGGTACACCCCCAACACCAGGGGCGACTTGGTGAGGGTCTCCACCCCCCGACGCCCATAGTATCCCGCCCCCACCAGAGAGGTAAAGGCAAAAAGGGTCAGGCTCACCGTCACCATCCACTCCCCTGCCTTCCCCCACAGGGAGGCAAAGGCGGAAGCGGCCAGGTTGCTGCCCAGCATTTCCCGGGGAACCTCCCCGACCACAATCATGTTCTGAGCAGCCACGGGGTCGTAGACCCCAGAGGTGAGAATCACCAGCGCCGTGACCGTGCAGATGACCAGGGTGGCAAAGAACACCTCAAAGATGCCCCACATGCCCTGTTTTCCCGGGTGGTCCACCTGGGCACAGGCGTGGGCCATGGCGGACATGCCCACCCCCGCCTCGTTGCTGAACACCCCCCGGGCCAATCCGTAGCGCAGGGCAAGGCCTATGGAGTAGCCCCCCACCACCGCCTTGGGGGCAAAGGCATAGGTGACAATCTGCTCCATCACCTGGGGGAGCTTCTGGGCATTGACGGCAATCACCCCTACCCCGCCGCCGATGAAGATCACCGCCATCACCGGCACCAGTAGCTGGCTGAGCCGGGACACCCGGCGGATGCCCCCCATGAGCACCACCGACACCACCACTGCCAGCACCACTCCCACCACTTTCGGGGAAAGCCCCACGGACCGCTCCAGCGCGGTGGCGATGGAATTGGCCTGGGCCAGGTTGCCCCCCACCAGAGTCTCCGCCACGCACAGCAGAGCGTACACACAGCCCAGCCACCGCAGTTTCAGTCCCAGTTGGATGTAGGTCATGGGCCCGCCCCGCCACTGGCCCTTCTCGTCCTTCTCCCGGTATTGAATGGCCAGGATTTTCTCTGCGCACCCGGTCATCATCCCCAGCAGGGCGGACATCCACATCCAGAACACCGTCCCCGGACCGCCGAAGAAGATGGCCGCCGCCACACCCGCCACCGAGCCAGTGCCGATGGTGGCCGCCAAGGCCGTGGACAGAGCTTGCAGCTGGGTGACTCCCCCCTGCTCCGCCTTTTGCCGTTGAAACAGTGCCCCCACCGTGTGCTTCCACCACACCGGCAGACCGAAGATCTGGAAGAATCCTGTGCGCAGGGAGTAGTACAGCCCCACCGCCAGAAAGCCCACCAACAGCGGGCCACCCCAGAGCACACCGCTGATTTGGGATAAAAAAGCCATGTCCACACACCTCCTATCCAAGAAGGTATGCGGACATGGTATCCATTATGAAATCAGAGATTACGCCATGCCCCGTCTGTGGGACAGGTCGGCGTACCGCTCCACCGGGCGCTGCATGAGTCGGATGATGATAAACTGCACCGGAGCCATCACCGCAGCCTGTACCACACGGGCGCCCGCCACGGCCCAGTAGGGATTGTCCGTGAGCATGTGTCCCCACAAAGCCGCCAGGAAGATTCCGATGACCACGCGGTTGAACACCAAGGCCAGGGCCAGCTGCCACCACTTTCTCCGTCCCTCTTTCAGGGCCATGCCCAGAGCCACCCCGTGGAGGGCATTGTTTAAGGTGTAGCCGGGGAAATAGGGCCCGATGGGAAAGAGGATGGCACCCAGCAGGTCCGCTAAGGCTCCCATGACGCCGCCCCAGACCGGGCCAAACAGGGCGCCGCAAACCGCCAGAGGCACAAAGGCAAAGCTAAACTTGGTGATGGGGGTGGCGATGGAGAAGAACCGGGACAGCACCACCTCCATGGCCAGCAAAACGGCCACTTGGGCCAAGATCAGAACCGAAAACTTTTTATTCATGACAAATCTCCCTTTTTCGACAATACACAGGTGCGAATCTCTCCCACAGAGTACAGAGAGCCCAGGGCGCACACCAGCCCGTCCGCGACCGCCAGCTCCATGGCTTGCTCCACCCCCTGGGAGATGGAGGCGGCAGCATAGGCCGGCTTTCCGTAGGCCGTCAGTTCGTGGGCCAGAGTTTCAGCGTCCAGCGCCCGAGGGCTGGGGGGCGTGATGGTGACAAAGGCCTGGGCCAACGGGGCCACCAGCTCACACAGCCCCGCCCGGTCCTTGTCCTCCAGCACTCCCATGAGGAGCACCGGGGCTTTTCCCGGGAAATAGCGTTTCAGGTTGTCCGCCACCGTGGCAGCGCACTGGGGATTGTGCCCCCCGTCCACCACAAACCAGGGGTTACGGGACAGGACTTCAAATCGGCCGGGCCAGCGCACCCGCTCCAGCCCCTGGGCCAGAGCCTGGGGCGAGACGGGATACTTGGCGGAAATGGCCTCCAGGGTGGAGAGCACCACAGCGCCGTTGTGGCGCTGGTTGTCCCCCAGCAGAGGGACAAAGAGGGACTGACCCTTCCAGCTCCACCACTGCCCCTCCGGGCTCTCCCGGTCCAGGACCACGTCCTGGGCGCGGGCAATGGTGAGGGAGGCCCCGTGGGCCTGACAGACCTCACGCACCACCTGGGTGACGCTCTCCTTCTGCTCATAGAGGATGACGGGGCAACCATCTTTGATAACCGCCGCCTTCTCGGCGGCAATGGCCTCCACGGTATTGCCCAGCTGGGCGGTGTGGTCCAGGCCGATGTTGGTAATGACCACCGCCTGGGGGGCGGGGATGACATTGGTGGAGTCCAGGCGGCCGCCCATACCGGCCTCCAGCACCACGATGTCACAGCCCCGGCGACGGAAGAACTCCAGGGCCACACAGGTCACCAGCTCAAACTCGGTGGGATGCTCCTCCATCTGGTCGGCCAGCCCTCCCACCCAGGACGTGATGGCGGCCAGCTCGTCTCCGGTGATCTCCGCCCCGTTCACCGTCATCCGCTCTTCAAAGTGGTGGATGTAGGGGGAAGTGTACAGGCCCGTGGTATAGCCAGCGGCGGTGAGCACCGAGGCCAGCATGGCCGCCGTGGAGCCCTTGCCGTTGGTGCCCACAATGTGAATGAACTGGAGCTGCTGCTCCGGGTTGCCCATGGCAGCCAGCAGCTGCCGGGTGCGAGAAAGGCCGGGGCGGCTGCCCAGCCAGGAAAAGGAGTGGATATACTCCACTGCCTGTGCCCCTGTGGTCAGGGGCGGGTGTTTGTCCATAAAAATACCTCCTTTGCACGGGCAGCCCGGAAACGGGAACGCCGCACAAAGGAGGGACAATGGCTCCGCTATGCGGCAGCGGGATGCGGTGGGCACACTGCAAGCCTGGGGGGATTTCCCCTCGTGCTATTCGTCCGGCGGACAACTCCCCGTCCCGCCGGCACTGTCTCTCCCCCAAGGGAGAGCACCACACGTGCGCACCTACTCTGCCTGTTTGTCTGTCAGTGTACTCCTCTGCCCCGAAAATTGCAAGACAAATTTTCACCCCCGGCCATAAGGCCGAGGGTGAACGGAGTTTTATTCCACGGTAACCGACTTGGCCAGATTTCTGGGTTTGTCGATATCACAGCCCCGGTGCAGGGCCACATAGTAGGCAAACAGCTGGAGGGGCACCACGCCCAGGGAGGGCAGCAGCATGGGGTGGGTGTCGGGGATGAGCATCATGCCGTTGGCCACTTCCTCCATCCGCTGGGCATGGCTGGCGGTGGTGAGGGCCAGCACGTCCGCTCCACGGCTCTTCACCTCCACCACATTGCTCAACGCTTTGTCAAAGAGGGCCCCGTAGGTGCCCACCGCCACCACCAGTGTGCCGTCCTCAATCAGGGAGATGGTGCCGTGCTTCAGCTCTCCGGCGGCGTAGGCCTCGGAGTGGATGTAGGAGATCTCCTTGAGCTTCAGCGACCCCTCCAGGCCCAGGGCATAGTCCACGTTGCGCCCCATGAAGAAGATGGACTCGTGGTTGAAGTACTGGGAGGCCAGATACTGGATCTGGCTTTTCTGGGCCAGCACCTCCTCCATCTGGGCGGGGAGCAGGAGCATCTGGCCCAAAATGTCCCGGTACTCCTCCGTCTCAATGGTGCCCAGTCGCCGGGCAAAGTACAGCCCCAACAGGTTGAGCACCGCCAGCTGGGTACTATACGCCTTGGTGGTGGCCACGGCGATCTCCGGCCCGGCCCAGGTGTACAGCACCACATCAGACTCCCGGGCGATGGAGGAGCCCACCACATTGACGATGGCCAGCACCTTGGCCCCCAGACGTTTGGCCTCCCGCAGAGCGGCCATGGTGTCCAGGGTCTCGCCGGACTGGCTGATGACCACCACCAGGGTGTGCTCATCCACAATGGGCTCCATGTATCGGAACTCGGAGGCCAGGGCCACCTCCACGGGCTTGCGCAGCAGCCGCTCCAGGTGGTACTTGCCCACCATGCCCACATGGTAGGAGGAGCCGCAGGCCACAATGTACAGCTTTTGGAGGTCTCGGATCTCCTCATCGGTGAGGGCGAAGTCCTCCAGGTACACCTCCCCGTCCTGAATGCGGGGGAAGATGGTGCGGCGCAGCGCCTCGGGCTGCTCCATGATCTCCTTGGCCATGAAGTGCTCGTAGCCGCCCTTTTCGGCGGCGTCCACCTCCCAGTCCACCCGGGCGACCTCCTTGGTGATGGGCTGGAGCAGGCTGTTGTAGCACTGGATGCCCTGGGCGGTGAGCACCGCCACCTCCCCGTCCTCCATATAGATGACGTCCCGGGTGTGGCGGAGAATGGCGGTGACGTCAGAGGCCAGGAAGTTGGACTCCTCCCCCAGCCCCAAAATCAGGGGGCTGTCCTTGCGCACGGCGATGAGCTGGTCGGGCTGGTCGCAGCACAGGATGCCCAGGGCATAGGCGCCCTCAATGCGGTGGAGCACCCGGCCCACCGCCGCCAGCAGATCCCCCTCATAGAAGTATTCCACCAGCTGGGCCACCACCTCGCTGTCCGTCTCAGAGACAAAGGGCACCCCCTTGGCCTGGAGGAAGCTTTTGAGCTGGGCATAGTTTTCGATGATGCCGTTGTGCACCACCGCAATCTTGCCGCTGTGGCTGACATGGGGGTGGGAGTTGGTGTCCGAGGGCGCCCCGTGGGTGGCCCAACGGGTGTGACCGATGCCGATGGTGCCCGGAATGGCACGTCCGCCCTGGATCATGTCCGAGAGTACCTGCAAACGTCCCTTGGACTTGGCCACCCGCACCTGTCCGTCATGGTATACCGCCACTCCGGCGGAGTCATACCCTCGGTATTCCAGGCGGGACAGGCCGTCCAACAAAATGGGCGCCGCCTGCTCCCTCCCCACATATCCTACAATTCCACACATATCGCTTCCTCCTTATATAAATTCCTGAAAAGCAGACACAACGCCCGGAAAGGCGTTGTGTCCAGGTGTCCTCATCGGTCCGAAGAGAGCTGACCATCAATGTGGGCGTCAATCTGGCGGGTGAACTCCAGCGCCGCATTGTGGCCCATCTTCTTATTACGGTTGTTCATGGCCGCCACCTCCAGGATGACCGCCAGATTCCGTCCCGGCTTGACGGGAATGGTGAGGGTTGGCAGCTGCACACCCATCAGCTCTGTGAAAAACTCGTCGGCACCCAGGCGGTCGTACATGGCCCCGTCCTGCCAGTTCTCCAGCTTCACCAGCATGTCGATGTTGGTCTCGAACTTGACGGCGGACATACCGAACAGGCGGCGGACATCCACCACGCCAATGCCTCGCAGCTCCATATAGTGGCGAATGAGCTCGGGGGCGGTGCCCACCAGGCGGTTGTTGAAGCCCCGGCGGATTTCCACCGCATCGTCGGCAATGAGGCGGTGGCCACGCTTGATAAGCTCAATGGCGGTCTCACTCTTGCCCACGCCGGACTCGCCCATGAGCAGCACGCCCTCGCCGTACACCTCCACCAGCACGCCGTGGCGGGTGATGGTGGGAGACAGAGCCACCCGCAGGTAGGCGATGAGGGTGCTCATGAAATCCGCCGTATTCTCCTTGGTGCGCAACAGAACCTGGTCGTACTTCTTGGCCGACCCCATGCACTCCGGGTACGGCTCCAGGCCCCGGGCGATAATCACCGCCGGGGTGTGATAGGAAAACAGCTGGTCAAAGCGCTCCATGCGCTCCTCTGCCGTGCGCTCCTGCAAGTAAGACCACTCCACCAGGCCCAGCAGCTGCATACGCTCCCGGTCAAAGTAGTCGAAATAACCCGTCATCTGGAGGCCGGGACGGTTCACGTCCTGGATGGAGATTTGGCGGTCCCGGTAGCCCTCCGGGCCGTACAGCACCTCAAGATGAAACTGGTCAATGATGGTGCCCAAACGAATGGTAGGCCCTTTTCCCATGATTTCACGCCCTTTCCTCGCGTTTTGTTCCTTTATTTTACCACAAAGCCCCAACGAAAAAAATACTTCTTTTTGAAAAATGCCCCTTGATTTTCTCTTAAGTTTCTGGTAAGATATCGTAGTTATCGTATGAATGTAATTCCAACCAGCGAGGAGGTTTGTAGATATGGCCAAATGTGAGTTTTGTGGTAAGGGCGTGAACTTCGGCATCCAGGTTTCTCACTCCCACCGCCGCTCCAACCGTCCCTGGAAGCCCAACGTCAAGCGCGTTAAGGCTGTGGTGGACGGCACCCCCAAGCACGTCTATGTGTGCACCCGCTGCCTCCGTTCCGGCAAGGTCACCCGTGCTGTGTAATTCCATACACTCATGACTCAAAGCCCTGTACCGCATGGTACAGGGCTTTCGTCGTTGTATGGGCAATGTGTCAGCGGGGATATCTCTGGAGCATCTCCGCTTTGAGCTGCTCCCAGGCTTCAATGAGCTTGTCGGTGGCTCCAAAGAACTCGTTGTCCCGGCCCTGGGTGTAGGTCACGCCAGACTCCCATTTCCCAGTGTATTCAACCGGAACATTCTCGATGTTGTCATAACAAAACACCGGGGACATAAAGTCCATCCATCCGCCATCCGGAAGCATAACTCCCTCCATACAGCGATAGACCGGAATAGAGGAATTCAAAGTATCAATCTCTCCATTTACAAATACTAGGTACTCTCGTCCCACTTCCAAAACATTGACATATGCACGCTCTAGGCTTTTGTAATTCTCTGAAAGACTAACCCACCATGCATAGCTATAGAGGTAAAACTCCTGCCCCACCTCTAAGTCCTCCCCGGCATAGACCTGGGCCACCTTTACCTTCTGCTGCCCGGTACCGTTGGTCAGCTCCAAGTCTCCCAGCACTTCTACCCGCAGGATGTAGGGGGCCGAGGGCAAACACTCACGCATGGTACGCACTTTTTCCATACCCGCCGCTTCCGGCATAGGGGCCACCTGATACTCTTCCCAGTTTCCTTCCTCAGTGTAGTCTGTGAGGGTCGTTCGGATATATCCACCGTACACAGCGGCAGCCACCGTCAGAGCTGCCATGGGCAGCAGAAACCACTTGGCTTTCATCCCACGCCCTCCTCTCTCAACCTGCCGCTCTCCAGGTGGTACACCTCATCGGAGAGCAGGCGGATGTCCTCATAGTTGTGGCTGGCCAGGAGTACCAGAGCCCCCCGCTCCTTCTCCTGGGTAATGATGTCCCGCACCTGGACCACCGCCTCGCTGTCCAGGGCGTTGGTGGGCTCGTCTAGCATGAGCACGTCCGGCTGCTCCATGATGGCCTGGGCAATGGCCAGCCGCTGCTTCATACCCAGAGAATATTTCCCGTAAGTGCGCTTGTCGTCGGGGTCCAGCCCCACCCGCTCCAGCACAGCCCGCAAGTCCTCCTGAGTACACTTCTTTCGGATGTTGGCCAGATAGCGCAGATTTTCTAACCCTGTGAGATTAGGGTATAATCCCACGTTCTCCAGCACGATGCCCAAATTGGGGAGCACCGCAAAGTCCCGTTTCAGCACCTGGTCTCCCCACCGCACGGTCCCGGAAGTGAGGCCCATGAGACCGGAGAGGGCCCGGAACAGCATGGTCTTGCCCGAGCCGTTGCGGCCCACAAAGCCGTACACCTTTCCGCTGTGCAGCTCCAGGCTCACGTTACTGAGAATCTCCCTTCCACGAATGGTCTTAGAGATGTGTTCTGCGGTCAAAATCATACTATACCCCTCCCGTCTCAAGATTGGACACCAAGATGTCTTTTTTCTGGATAGCCACCAGTCCCAGCACCAACACAGCCGCCGTCATCAGCGCCACCAGCAGCAGGGAGCCGGACAGCGTGAGCACGTGACCGTATTCCGCAGGCAGGTCACCCTCTAAACCAAAGGCTCCCCCGCTCTGCCACCCCATCACCAGCCGGGAAATGGGGTCCAGAAACAGCAACCTCCCCAGAGCGGGGTCGGCGGGCTCCAGTTTCGCCCCAGTACACAGCGCCGCCAACATGCCCGCCTGGAGGGCAAACACCACCAGAAATCCAGCGCTGCTCCCCCAGATGAGAGACAACAGATTCACTCCCAAGGCCATGGTGAGGGTCCACAAGGTAAAGAGTAGCACGTGGATTCCCAACAGAACCCACCCCTCTGTGGTCCACATCACCTCCCAGCGCAGGGCAGCTACCAGAAGGGTGGTACCCTGGAGAAACACCTGGAGCACCACAAGCCCCTTGCACATCCCCCACAGCTCGGTGAAATACCACTTCACCCGGTTAGTGGTGCGGGAAAAGACATACACGCTGGCCACACAGAACTGGCAGTACAACTGGATGCCTCCGTAGAACTGATAGAGAAAAAAGGGGAGCATCAAAAAGCCGAAGTCCACCATGGCTCCATAGTAGAGCTCCATGACGAAGTCCCCTCGTGACCCCGAGAGCTGGAGCACCAAATCTTGGAGCGTAATCTGTCCGTCGTAGGGATTGATGCGGGACAAGCTCAACAGCCCTCCACATACCACTCCAATGGCCACATACCAGCCATACCTCCGCAGCTTCATAGCTGGTCCCTCCTAGCAGCCCAGAAGGTCCCACCCACGCTGACCAAAAACACCAGCACCAGCACCGCCAGGAACACTGGAACATTCTTTACTGCATCCTCATGGAGCATGAGGATGACATTCCAAGCCACTAATCCCTCCATATTCCGCAATATCACCGGAGCATAAACGCTGAGGTTGAGAAGGAGGAAGACGGGGAGCAGTACAGTGATACGAAACTTCACCCGGTACAGGGCAGATACTGCCACGCTAAACGCCCCCATCAACCCTGAGAACAGTCCGAACAGCACTATTTTCACCACGGCATATCCATAGGGGGAGCGGATGTACAAACCAGAAAACAGGTAATTGCGCACCTCTGCAATATACTGTGTTTCATACGCCCCCCAATGGCTTAAGTCCCAGGTGGGCCTGGTAGAAAAGGCAATGATATGGAGGGGAATTTCCACCAAGAATGGAATAATAAACACCACTGCCGTCACGATGAAAGCAGAGAAGAGTTTGCTGAAATAGTACATACCACTGCCCATGCGGGTGATCATGAGGATATGCTCCTGGGTTCCCCGCTCCTTGGCCAGCACAAAGCCAGCCGGACACACCACCAAGAGGGGGTATATCTGTTGAAATAAAAGAGCCAGGTCCGCACTGTAACTGGCCCGGTTCCAGCTCAACAGTCCCATCTTGGTGGTGTGAGCCAGTTTGATCACATCCTGCCCCTGGAACATCTGACAGTTCTGAACAAAATTCGCCAACATCAGCAGCATCAGCACACAAAAAGTTAGAATTGCCTCCTTCTGCCGCAGTAGAAATCCTATCTGCGATCGTGTGGTACGAATCAGCATATACACTTTCCCTCCTTTTCTCTCAGTGCCCACATTTGCTATGCAACCTCGCTTTCATCTATTAGAACCCACACAGTGAAAAACGTTACAGGCCACTGAGACCTTCTTTGGCTCTGCCCCCTCCCAAACACCCAGGAAGTTTTGAGAACAAAAAAACAGAGTACGGAGAGATGGTTTCATCTCTCCGGGCTCTGTTTCATTCTCGCATCAAAAACGTTACAGCCAGATCTCTTCCAGCTCCAGCTCGGAGCGGCGCTCCCGCACCATGAGCTGGCCCAGAATCACATGGGGGTCCTTGCCCTCATAGAGCACCTGATAGGCGCCCTCAGCGATGGGCATTTCCACGCCCATCTTGTGGGCCAGCTGACGGGCAGAGGCAGCGGCATAGTAGCCCTCCACCACCGTGCCGTCCTTGCCACCCACAGCCTCGGCCACAGGCGTGCCCTTGCCGATGGCAATGCCCGCCCGGCAATTGCGGGAGTGCATGGAGGTACAGGTGACAATGAGGTCGCCCAGGCCGGACAGCCCGGCGAAGGTCTCCTTGTTGGCCCCCATGGCCACACCCAGGCGGGCCATCTCGGTGAGGGCCCGGGTCATGATGAGGGCCTTGGTGTTGTCTCCGTAGCCCATTCCCACACAGCAGCCGGTGCACAGGGCCACCACGTTTTTCAGGGCCGCCCCGATCTCCACCCCCAGAATGTCCGGGGAGGTGTACAGGCGCATATTGCGGTTCATGAAGATGTCCTGAGCCAGAAGCGCTGCCTCCTTGTTCTCCGAGGCCACCACCACACCGGTGGGCAGCCCACGGGCCACCTCTTCGGCGTGGGAGGGGCCGGAGAGAACCACCACAGGACAGTTTGGGATTTCCTCCTCAATGACCTGGTGGAGCAGCAGACAGCTGTCTTTTTCAATGCCCTTGGCCACGCTCACCAGCACGGTGCCCGCCTTGAGATAGGGGGCAATCTGCTTGGAGGTGGCACGCACGGCAAAGGAGGGGGTGGCCAGAACCACCACCTGGCTTTGGGTCAGGACGTTCAGGTCACAGGTCAGCTCCAGCTCCTGAGGCAGCTTCACCCCGGGGAGCACGGGATTCTCCCGGCTCTCCTGCATCTCTTGGCATTTCTCCGCTCGGCGGCACCACATGGACACCTGGTGTCCATTTTCCAGCAGCACCAGAGCCAGGGCCGTTCCCCAGCCGCCGCTGCCTACCACGGTGATGTTCATGCCTCACCCTCCTGAAGCTTCTTCTCTTCCTGGTCGTCGGACACTTCCTCAGCCGATTCCTCCTGTGTGGAAGATTCCTCCTCCTGCTCGGAGGTCTCCTCGTCCACCTGGTCGGCGGGAGTCTCAGGCTCACCCTGCTCCTCCATCGTCTCCTCTATCTCTTCCGAGGGGTCAGGCGCTTCCGGTTCCGCCTCCGCTTCCTTTTTCTTGTGCAGGGCGAACTTGGACTCGGTACCCTTGGCGATGCGCACCATGTTGCCCCGGTGTTTCCACAGAATCAGGCCGCCGATGATGACAGCCAGAACGGTGATGAGCTCATCCTGGTAGACAAACCAGGTGACAAAGGGGAAGGACAGTCCGGCCCAGCAGGAGCCCAGGGACACATACCGGGTGGCAATGGCCAGGATGAGGAATCCGCCCCACACCACCAGGGCCACCCGCCAGTCCATCATCAGGGCGATGGTACCGCCGGACAGAATGCCCTTACCGCCCCGGAACTGGAAGGTCACGGGGAACATGTGGCCCAGCAGGCAAAAGAGGCCCGCCCAGTACTTACTCAGAGCGATGAGTTCAGGGGAGATGGAGCCTGCAATCCACATGGCAAACAGCACCGCCACCACGGCCTTCACGGCGTCCGAGAGGATGACCACCAGGGTCAAGGGGCCGCCGAAGGTGCGGTAGAAGTTGGTCAGACCTGCGTTTCCGCTGCCGTGGTTGCGCACGTCGTCCCGGAGGATGTACCGGGACACCACCACGGCCCCGTTGAAGCAGCCCAAAAAGTAGGCCAGCACTGCAATGCCCACCGCCGCCAGGGCCAGCCAGCCCCCGGACACATGGGCAGAGTCCAACACATAGTTCAGCACGACTTACTCCTCCTTATCACCCTTTTGCCGGATGGTGATGCGCACCGGAGTGCCCACCAGTCCGAAGGTGGCACGAATTTGGTTCTCGATATAACGCTGATAGGAAAAGTGGAACAGCTTGGCATCGTTGCAGAAAATGACGAAGTGGGGAGGCTTGACGCCCACCTGGGTCATATAGTAGATCTTCAGGCGGCGGCCCTTGTCCGTGGGGGGCTGCACCCGGGTCTGGGCATCGGCCAGCACCGAGTTGAGCACACCGGTGGGGATGCGCATGGTGGCCTGGTTGACCACGTTCTGGATGACCTGGAACAGGCGGTCCACCCGCTGGCCTGTCATGGCGGAGATAAACAGGATGGGCGCGTAGGTCATATAGGACAGATCCCGGCGCACTTCTTCCTCCATGCGCTTCATGGTCTTGTCGTCCTTCTCGATGGCGTCCCACTTGTTGACCACGATGATACAGGCCTTGCCCGCCTCGTGAGCCAGGCCTGCCACCTTGGTGTCCTGCTCGGTGACACCCTCCTGGGCGTCAATCATAATGAGGCACACGTCGCTGCGCTCAATGGCCATGGTGGCCCGGAGCACCGAGAACTTCTCGATGCGGTCGTCCACCTTGGACTTCTTGCGCATACCGGCGGTGTCGATGATGAGGTACTTGCCCGTCTCATTTTCAAAGTAGCTGTCCACCGCATCTCGGGTAGTACCCGCCACGTTGGAGACGATAACCCGCTCCTGGCCCAGAATCCGGTTGGTGAGGGAGGACTTGCCCACGTTGGGCTTGCCGATGATGGCCACCTTCACCACATCGTCGTCCTCCTCTTCGTCCTCCTCGGGGGGGAAGTAGGACAGGCAGGCATCCAGCAGGTCGCCGGTGCCATGGCCGTGGACGGCGGAAATGGGATAGGGGTCACCTAGCCCTAAGTTATAGAACTCGTAGATGTCCGGGTTGGTGGGTCCGGTGGAGTCCATCTTGTTCACCGCCAGGATCACCGGCTTCTTGGAGCGCTGGAGCATACCAGCCACCTCCTGGTCGGCGGCGGTCATTCCGGTGCGGATGTCGCAGACAAAGATGATCACCGTGGCCGACTCAATGGCAATCTCCGCCTGGAGACGCATAAAGGACAGAATCTCGTTGTCGGTGCCGGGCTCAATGCCGCCGGTGTCCACCAGATCGAAGGTGCGGCCCAGCCACTCGGCCTGGGCGTAGAGGCGGTCGCGGGTGACGCCGGGGGTGTCTTCCACAATGGACAGGCGCTTTCCCGTCAGCTTATTAAACAGCATGGACTTACCCACGTTGGGGCGGCCCACAATGGCCACCAATGGTCTCGCCATGAAAATCCCTCCTTACTCGAAACGATCAGATTATTTTATATTGTTAAAAGTCAGTATATCAAACTTCACAGACTATGAAAAGCAAATTTTGACAAAACCGGGCTTTTCAGCCCTTTCACCAGAAAAGTACGTAAAAGAGGCTGTCGCAAAGCGCACTTTGCAACAGCCTCTTTTTCATCACAGGCGATCACTCGCTCACAGTAACCTCACGACCATTGTAGGTCATGCAGTTCTTGCAGACGCGGTGAGGCAGGCGGACAGCACCGCACTTGGGGCAGGTGTTGACACCGGGAGTCTCCAGCTTCCACACGGAGCTGCGACGCTTGTTTCTGCGCTGCTTGGATACTTTACTCTTAGGGACGGCCATTTTGACACCTCCTTATCGGTCAATGTCCGCAGACATAACATTACAAATCATCCGTCCTGACCCAACAGCTGGGCCAGCTTGGACAGACGGGGATCAATCTCCTTCTTGCAACGGCAAGGCTCATGGTTCAGGTCTGCACCGCAGCCCGGACACAGCCCCTTGCAGTCTGGAGAGCAGAGATTCTTCGTGTCCATATTCAGGAGGAACACGTCACCCAGCAACTCCTCCAGATCCAGCTGCATCTCCCCATCCAGCAAAATGATATCATCATTTTCCTCGTCTTCCAATTCGGTAGCCAGCATGGACTCAAAGTCCACCGTCTTCTCCTTGGAAAAGGGTTGGGCGCAGCGGTCGCAAATGAGGGACAGGGTGGTTGCCATGCTGGCCTGGAGCAACAGCACCCCCGCCATATTCCGCACTCTGCCTTCCACAGTGACAGGTTGGGATACAGGGTGGTCTCCGTTCCACTCCAGCTGAGTTAGGTCCATCTGGAAGGAAAACGGAAGGGTGGCGCCCGGCTGACGGGCAATTTGCTTCAAATCCAGTTTCATCGGCACACCTCGCATAACGGCACAAATGGTATTATACTCAAGAGTCTCCCACTTGTCAAATGGTTTCTTGATTTTTTCTCTCTTTTTTTTCACCAAAAATCATGGTACACTGGTGGCAGTATCTTGACAGTCCAGGAGTGATGGTGATTGAAGGAATTTACCATTGGAAAAAATGACGCCGGGCAGCGGTTGGACCGCTGGCTGGCCAAGACCGTGCCCCTCCTCCCCGCCCCGTTGGCCCAGAAGTACATCCGCCTCAAGCGGGTCAAGCGCAACGGCAAGGGCTCCAAGCGGGACGTGCGCCTGGAAGTGGGGGACGTATTACAATTATACATCAACGACGAGTTTTTTCAAACCCCAAATCGGGAAAATGCGTTTCTCTCCGTGTTCAAGCCCCAGCTGGACATTGTGTATGAGGACGAGCACATTCTGCTTCTAAACAAGCGCCCGGGTATGGTGGTGCACCCCGACGACCAGGAGCGGGTGAATACCCTGCTGACCCACATTCAGGCCTACCTCTACCAGAAGAAGGAGTGGTCCCCCTACTGGGAGAACTCCTTTGCCCCCGCCCTTTGTAACCGCATTGACCGCAACACCGGGGGCATCGTCATTGCCGCCAAGACCGCCGAGGCGCTGCGCATCATGAACCAGAAGATCAAGGACCGGGAGCTCACCAAACTGTACCTGTGTGTTATCCGGGGAGAGATGCGCCCCCGGAAGGGGGAACTGAAGGGCTTTATCCTCAAAGATGAGAACAAGGCCCAGGTGAAGGTGTACGACCACCCGGTCCCCGGGGGCAAGACCGCCCTTACCTTATATAATACCCTGGCAACCGAAGGCGGGCTGTCCCTGGTGGAATGCGATCTCATCACCGGGCGCACCCACCAGATTCGCGCCCAGTTCGCCGCCGCCGGGCACCCCCTGCTGGGGGACGGCAAGTACGGCCGCGAGCGGGACAACCGTCCGTTTGGCCGAAGCTATCAGGCCCTGTACTCCTACAAGCTGCGCTTTGAGTTTACCACCGACGGAGGATGCCTTTCCCATCTCAACGGCATGGAGTGGACAGTGCGGGACATTGACTTTGTCCCCCAGTATTTCCCCAAATTTTCCACTCAATGGTCGCCCCAGGATTGAGTTTCCACATTCCGCCATTCACCCCCACAGGCCGCCCCTTGGGCGGCCTGTTTTTTGACCGGAAATGGGGCTGTTTTTTTCAAAAACATGATTGACATTTCTCCATCGACATAATATAGTGTAACTCGCTATCCGTGAAACCCCGGGCCCAAATTGGGCTGTCCGCTGGAGGGCACTGGCCGGGACAAATATCGAGGGAGCTGACATTTTAGAAACAACCATAGAAATGAGGGAGGACACATGTCCAAGGAGCTGATCCGCCTGAAAGACTGCGTCATGGCCTACGATGATGGCGTGGTATTGGACCACATCAACCTGTATATCAATGATAAAGAGTTCCTCACGCTGCTGGGTCCCAGTGGGTGCGGCAAGACAACCACGCTTCGTATCATCGGCGGGTTTCTTACGCCTACCTCTGGGGATGTTTTATTTGACGGCGTGAGGATTAATCATGTCCCGCCCCACAAGCGGGAAGTGAATACCGTATTCCAGAAATACGCCCTGTTTCCCCACCTGAATGTGTATGAAAACGTGGCCTTTGGCCTGCGTCTGGGCAAAACCGTCACCAATGTGGTAAACGGCAAGTCCACCGCCAAGAAGGTGAAGATTCCCGAAAAGGAGATTCACCAGCGAGTAATGGAAATGCTGGAAATCGTCAACCTCAAGGGCTTTGAAAAGCGCTCCATCTCCGCCCTCTCCGGCGGTCAGCAGCAGCGGGTAGCCATCGCCCGGGCCCTGGTCAACCAGCCCAAGGTGCTGCTGTTGGACGAGCCTCTGGGCGCTCTGGACATGCGCCTGCGCAAGGACATGCAAAACGAGCTCAAGCGCATCCAGCAGGAGATGGGCATCACCTTCATCTACGTCACCCACGACCAGGAGGAAGCTCTGGCCATGAGCGACACCGTGGTGGTCATGGACGGCGGCCGCATCCAGCAGATCGGCACCCCGGAGGACATCTACAACGAGCCCAAAAACGCCTTTGTGGCCGACTTCATCGGGGAGTCCAACATCATCGACGGCATCATGCGGGCCGACGAGGTGGTGGAGATCTTCAACCGGAAATTCCGCTGCCTGGACAAGGGCTTTGACAAGGACGAGCCGGTGGACGTGGTCATCCGCCCCGAGGACGTGGACATTGTGGCAGAGAACCAGGGCCAGCTCAAGGGCACCGTCACCTCTGTGACCTTCAAGGGCGTCCACTACGACACCATCGTGGACTTCTATGGCTTTAAGTGGCTCATTCAGACCACCGAATACCATCCCGTGGGCACCGTTATCGGCATCCACCTGGACCCCGACTGCATTCACGTGATGAAAAAGAGCGAGTACTCCGGCATGTTCGGAGACTACTCCTCCTACTCCGAGGAATACGAAGAGATCGGCGATGCGGACTATGAGCCCGAGGAGGAGGAGAACGGGCATGAAGAATAAGCGTTCCCTCCTGGCCATCCCCTATGTGGGATGGATGGCCTTCTTTGTGGTGGCCCCCATCATCATGGTGGTGATCTACGCCTTCACCACCGCCGACTTCTCCTTTACCGGGGAGAACTTCACCCGTATGGGCACCTTTACGGTAATTTTCACCCGCTCTTTCAAGCTGGCCATCATCGCCACCTTGGTGTGCCTGCTCATTGGCTATCCCCTGTCCTATGCCATGGCCAAAGAGGGCAAGAGCTTCCAGCGGGTGGCCATGCTCCTCATCATGCTGCCCATGTGGGTCAACTTCCTGCTGCGCACCTACTCCATGATGTCCATCATGGAAAACAACGGTCTCATCAACCAGTTTTTTGCTGCCATTGGCCTGTTTGATCTCATCAACAACCTCTTTGGCACGGACATTCACTATTTCAAGATGATTGGCACCCAGGGGGCTGTGGTGGTGGGTATGGTGTACAACTACCTGCCCTTTATGGTGCTGCCCATCTATTCCACCCTCATCAAAATGGACAACACCCTGCTGGAGGCCGCCCAGGACCTGGGGGCCGACACCGCCACGGTGTTCCGCAAGGTCATCCTGCCCCTGTCCCTGCCCGGCATTCTCTCCGGCGTGACCATGGTGTTTGTCCCCTCTGTGTCCACCTTCGCCATCTCCCGGCTGTTGGGCGGCGGCATTCAGATGCTGCTGGGCGACCTCATTGAACAGCAGTTCTTGGGCGGGGCCTACAACCCCCACCTGGGCTCGGCCATCGCCCTGGTGATGATGGTCATTGTGGTGGCCTGTATGTGGATTATGAATCGCTTCGGTGAGGGCGAAGAACAGGCGGTGATGCTATGAGTCTGAACAAGAAAAACAGCCTGGGCAACCGCATCCTCATCGGTGTGGTGTTCTTCTTCCTCTACGCCCCCATTTTGCTGCTCATTTTCTATTCCTTCAACGCCGCAGACTCCAGCGTGGTGTGGAAGGGCTTCTCCCTGCGGTGGTATGCCAAGCTGTTCCAAAATCAGCTGATCATCAAGAGCGTGTACAACACCCTGCTGGTGTCGGTGCTGGCCACCCTCATTGCCACAGTGGTGGGCACCCTCAGCGCCATTGGCCTGTACTCCATGCGCCGGAAGTTCCGGGAGCCCCTGCTCACCATCAACAACATCCCCATGATGAACGCCGACATCGTCACCGGCGTGGCCATGTGCCTGTTCTTTGTGGCCGCCCTCAGCGGCTGGAACTACCTGGCCTCCCACTATCGGCTCATCATCGACCTCTTCGGCACCCAGTACCGGGTCACCTTCCACCAGCTATCCCTGGGCTTTGGTACCCTGCTCATCGCCCATATCACCTTTAACATCCCCTATGTCATCCTCTCCGTGGCCCCCAAGCTGCGGCAGATGGACAAAAATCTGGTGGATGCCGCCCAGGACCTGGGCTGCACCTGGCCCCAGGCCTTCTTTAAGGTGATTTTGCCGGAGATCATGCCTGGCATTGTCTCCGGTGCCCTCATCGCCTTCACCATGAGTGTGGACGACTTCGTCATCTCCTACTTCACCGCCGGCTCCTCCACCTCCACCCTGGCCATGCAGATCTACTCCATGACCAAAAAGGGCGTTACCCCGGAGATCAACGCCGTGTCCACCATCCTCTTCGGGGTGGTGCTGGTGCTGCTGATCATCGTCAATGTCCGGGAGATTCGAGCGGAGAAGGCCGCCGCCAAGCGGGTCTATTGATTTTCATCGAGGAGGAATGAACCTTTGAAAAAGCTAGCCATTGCGGCTCTGGCCTGTGTGCTGGTGGGCGGCTTCTGCTTCTCCGCCTGTACCATTGAGCGCATTGACCCCGAGGCCGACACCAACACCGCCGCCACCAACACCGGCAAGCGGGTGCTCAACGTGTGCAACTGGGGCGAATATATCGACGAGGACCTCATCGCCCAGTTCCAGGAGGAGACGGGCATCACCGTCAACTACCAGACCGCTGAGAGCAACGAGTCCCTGTATTCCCTGCTGAAAAATGGCGGCGCCAACTACGACGTCATCTGCCCCTCCGACTATATGATCTCCCAGCTCATTGAGGAGGACATGCTCCAGCCCCTGAACTACGACAACATCCCCAACTACTCCTATATTGGGGACCAGTTCAAGAACCTGGCCTTTGACCCCAACAACGAGTACACTGTGCCCTACACCTGGGGCACCCTGGGCATCATCTACAACAAGACCATGGTGGACGGCGAGATCACCAGCTGGTCCTCCCTGTACGATGACGCCAATCGTGGCAACGTGCTGCTCATCAACAACTCCCGGGACGCCTTTGGCAACGCCCTCATCTACCTGGGCTACTCGGTGAACACCACCAACGAGGACGAGATTCGTCAGGCTTATGACCTCATCGCCGACGCCACCCGCCGGGGCGTCTTCCAGGGCAAGGTGATGGACGAGGTGTTCAACAAGATGGAGCAGGGCAACGCCGCCATTGCCACCTACTACGCCGGCGACTACCTGTCCATGTACGAGAACAACCCCGACCTGGCCTATGTCATCCCCGAGGAGGGCGCCAACTGGTTTGTGGACGCCTGGTGCATTCTGAAAAATGCTCAGCATGGGTCTGAAGCGGAGGAGTGGATCAACTTCATGGCCTCCACCAACGCCTCTCTGGCCAACATGGACTATATCTGGTACGCCTCCCCCAACACCGAGGCGCTGGAGAAGTACCCCGAGTACTACAAAGAGACCTACGGTGAGGAGCTGGACCCGGAGCTCTACGAGATCATGGCCCCCTCTGCCGACGTGCTGAAAAAGTGCGAGAACTACGTGGTGCTCCCCCAGGAGACCCGCGATCTGTACAACGATCTTTGGATTCAGCTGGGCCTTTAAGCTTCCCATAGAAGTCCATGGACTTCTATGGGAGGAGGCTTGCATGTGGGGTGGAACTCGATTTCTGACGAAAAAGTCATTCCACCCCACATGAGAAGTGTCATTTCCCCGGCACATGTCCGTGGAAATGACGCAATTTAGATTTTTCCGTCACCTGCTGGTGACGGAACTCTGCGAGGCCCCGAGCCAAGCAAAGTGCTCTTGATTTGGGCGGTGTCCGTTGGCGCCGCTCTTTTCTCTTGTCAAGAGAGTAAATTTCGGGTACACTGTGTCCAGACAACACAAAGGAGGAATCCCCATGTCCATTGAAGTCGGCCTCAAGGGCCGTTTTGAGTCCGTGGTCACCCAGGAGAAAACCGCCACTGCGGTGGGCTCCGGTCTGGTGCCCGTCTTTGCCACCCCCTATATGGTGGCCATGATGGAAAACGCCGCCTCGGACTCCCTCATCCCCTGCCTGGCTCCCGGCGAGAGCTCCGTGGGTACTCACCTGAACATCGCCCACTCCTCCGCCACCCCTGTGGGTATGAAGGTGTGGGCGGAGAGCGTGGTCACCGCTGTGGAGGGCCGCAAGGTCACCTTCGAGGTCCACGCCTACGACGAGCGGGGCGAGATCGGCTCCGGCATCCACGAGCGCTTCATCATCCACGCAGAGAAGTTTATGGCCAAGACCCAGAGCAAGCTGGAGGGCTAACCCCACTCGGCGCCGCAAAGGTACCACCTTATGCGGCGCCGTTTTTTCTTGACTTTCTCCTACTTTTGTGCTAGGATAACCCTACCCCCCAGGGGGGTGTTATTCCAACACAAGGAGGGATGCGTCATGATGGCCGATGCCAAAACCGTGACTCGCCTATTGAAAACCGCCCGAGGACAATTGGACGGAATTTTAACCATGATTGAAGAGGACCGCTACTGCATGGACATCTCCCAACAGCTGTTGGCGGTGGACGCCCTGGTGCGCCGGGCCAACAAGGAGGT
The DNA here is from genome assembly GCF_002160435.1 of Pseudoflavonifractor sp. An176. Taxonomy (NCBI): domain Bacteria; kingdom Bacillati; phylum Bacillota; class Clostridia; order Eubacteriales; family Oscillospiraceae; genus Pseudoflavonifractor; species Pseudoflavonifractor sp. An176. Next base: position 242,047 of record NZ_NFKO01000001.1, read on the forward strand.
GCTCACCGCCCACCTGAAGCACTGTGTGGAGCAGGCGGACACCCCCCAGGAGCGAGCCCAGAAGGTGGACGAGCTGGTGGCCGCGCTGGGTAAGCTGCTGTAAAGGAGGCCACGCCATGAAACAGAAGTTTTCCGTCACCGGCATGACCTGCGCCGCCTGCTCTGCCCACGTGGAAAAGGCGGTGAAGGGGCTAGATGGTGTCCAGGAGGTGCAGGTGAACCTGTTGGGCAACTCCATGTCGGTGACCTATAAAGAGCCCCTCACCGCCCAGCAGATTTGCGAAGCGGTGGCCAAGGCCGGATACGGGGCCACGGTGATGGGTGAAACAGCCGCCCCCACTCCCGCTCCCGTGTCCGACGCCCAGAAGTCCTTGAAAGTGCGCTTTGTCTCCTCCCTGGTCTTCCTGCTGCCCCTGTTCTACCTGTCCATGGGACACATGATGGGCTGGCCCATACCCCACTTTTTCCACGGCACCCAAAACGCCATGGTATACGCCCTCACCCTCTTCTTGCTCACCCTGCCCCCCCTCATCATCAACCGGGCCTATTTTATAAACGGCTTCCGCTCCCTCTGGCATCGGGCCCCTAATATGGACTCCCTCATCGCCGTGGGCTCCTCCGCCGCCGTGCTCTACGGCATTGTGGCCCTGTACGCCATCGGCTGGGGGCTGGGCCACGGGGACACCGCCCTGGTGGAGCGGTACGCCATGGACTTGTACTTTGAGTCGGCCGCCATGATTGTCACCCTCATCACCCTGGGCAAGTTTCTGGAGGCCCGCTCCAAGGGCAAGACGGGCCAGGCCATCGCCCGGCTCATGGATTTGAGCCCCAAGACCGCCACCGTGCTGCGGGACGGCCAGGAGGTGACCATTCCCACCCAGGAGGTACAGGTGGGGGACCTGCTCCTCATCCGCCCCGGCTCCTCCCTCCCCGTGGACGGGATGGTGGTGTCTGGGGTGTCCAGCGTGGACGAGTCCCCCCTCACCGGAGAGTCCATCCCGGTGGACAAAGGAGAGGGAGACCGGGTGATGTCCGGCTGTCTCAACGGCGCCGGCGTGCTCACCGTCCGGGCCACCCAGGTGGGCCAGGACACCACCCTGTCCCAGATGATCGCCCTGGTGGAGGAGGCCGCCTCCTCCAAGGCCCCCATTTCCCGGCTGGCCGACCGGGTGGCGGGTATCTTCGTCCCCGTGGTCATGGGCATCGCCCTGGTCACCGCCCTGGTGTGGCTGGTGAGCGGCCACACGGTGGCCCAGGCCCTCACCTCTGCCGTGGCGGTTCTGGTCATCTCCTGCCCCTGTGCCCTGGGATTGGCCACCCCTGTGGCCATTATGGTGGGCACAGGCGTAGGCGCTCAGAACGGCATTCTCATCAAGTCCGCCCAAGCCCTGGAGCAGCTGGGCAAGGTGTCCTGCATCGTACTGGACAAGACGGGCACCATCACCCAGGGCAAGCCCCAGGTGACTGGGGTGTACCCGGTGGGTCAACTGTCCCAACAGCAGCTGCTCACCATCGCCGCCAGCCTGGAGCACCCCTCCCAGCACCCCCTGGGCCAGGCCATTGTGGCCCACGCCCAGGCTCAAAATCTGCCTCTCCAGGAGGTGGCGGACTTCCAGGCCGTCCACGGCAAGGGCGTGACCGGAACCCTCCAGGGTCTCCCCTTCCTGGCGGGCAACCAGGCCATGATGGAGGAAGCGGGGGTAGACCTGTCTTCCGTGGCCCAGCGCACCCAGGCCCTCACAGAAAAGGGCCACACTCCCCTGTACTTCGCCCAGGGCACCACCCTGGTAGGTGTCATTGGGGTGGCAGACACCGTGAAGCCCACCAGCGCCCAGGCCGTGGCGGAACTGCACAAGCTGGGACTGGAGGTTGTGATGCTCACCGGAGACCACCCTGCCACCGCTCAGGCCATCGCCCAGGAGGTGGGGGTGTCTCAGGTCATCGCCCAGGTACTGCCCACAGAAAAAGAGGGCCACATCGCCCAGCTGCAAGCCCAGGGCCATCAGGTAGCCATGGTGGGAGACGGCATCAACGACGCCCCCGCTCTGGCCCGGGCAGAGGTGGGCATTGCCATTGGGGCAGGCTCAGACATTGCCCTGGACTCCGCCGACCTGGTACTGATGAAGAGCGACCTGCTGGACGCCGTCACCGCCGTGCGGCTATCCCGGGCCACCCTGCGCAACATCAAGGAAAACCTGTTCTGGGCCTTCTGCTACAACGCCATCTGTATCCCCGTGGCCGCCGGGGTGTTCTATCCCCTGTTCCATCTCCAGCTCTCCCCCATGCTGGCCTCTGCCGCCATGAGCCTGAGCTCGGTGTGCGTGGTCACCAACGCCCTGCGGCTGCGCCGCTTCCGCCCTACCAAATCGGATACCCCAGCGGTGTGCAAGAACACCTGCTGTGAATTGAAAGGAGAAGAACCTACCATGACTCAAACCATCCACATCCAGGGCATGATGTGCCCCCACTGCGTGAGCCACGTCACCCAGGCTCTAAACGCCATCCCCGGCGTGTCCGCCCAGGTGGATCTGGAAAGCGGCACCGCCACCGTCACCGGAGACGTGTCCGCCGACACCCTCAAGGCCGCCGTGGAAGGGGCCGGATATCAGGTCACCGCCATCGACTGACCTCACAACACCGAGAAGAGCCGCCCCTGTGTGGGCGGCTCTTCTCCTATCTTAACTTTTTCTTGATAAAATCCTAACGGTTTGACATCTTTTTATTTCCGACACAATCTGCTACAATATTCCTATCTTTTCCCAGGAGGTGGGAAGTTGTGAACCCACGTATCAAACAGGCCCTGTTGTGGCTTGTCACCATAGCTCTGTTGGGCGGCTGCGTCTACGCCCTGTACGCCACTGGCTTTTTCCAGACCCTCCACTCCAGGTCGGCCATGGAGGCCTATATTGCCCAGTTCTCTCCCTGGTCCCACCTGATGTACTTTGTCATTCAGCTCATTTCGGTGATCGTCGCCCCCATCCCCAGCAACATCACCGCCCTGGTGGGGTCTGTGATGTTTGGATTCTGGCCCGCCTTTCTCCTCACCTGGGGGGCGGTGGTGCTGGGCTCTGTCATCGTCTTTCTCCTGGCCCGGGTGCTGGGCCACAAGTTTGTCCACCAGTTTGTCAGTGAGAAAGTGTCCGGCAAGTACCTGGACGTCATCCAGCGCAAGCGGGATGTGTTCCTCTTTCTGGCCTTTCTCTTTCCCTTCTTCCCCGACGACCTGCTGTGTATTCTGGCAGGGCTCACCGACCTGAGCCTGAAACGCTTTCTCATCCTCTGCCTGGTGGCCCGGCCCTGGGGCCTGCTGGTGGCCTGCGGCGTGGGTGGCTCCGCCCTCTCCATTCCACCCTGGGCCATGGTCCTCATGGGCCTCATCGGGCTGGCGGTGTTTCTCGTGGCCATGCGATACGGGGACAAGGTGGAACAAGCCATTTTACAGCGCATGAACAAAGACTAAAAACTTCCCGCCCGGCGGTGCCGGACGGGAAGTTTTCTTGTTACCAAACGAGAGTTGCAAAGTAGTCGTCGGGGGTCTCCGCCCGGCGCATCAGCTCCACCGAGCCATCCCGCTTCAAAAGCAGCTCGGCCGAGCGCAGCTTGCCGTTGTACTGGTAGCCCATGGCAAAGCCGTGGGCCCCGGTGTCGTGGATGACCAGAATGTCGCCCTTGTCGATCTGGGGCAGAGCGCGGTCAATGGCAAACTTATCGCTGTTTTCACACAGGGAGCCCACCACGTCGTAGACGTGGTCACAGGGGGCGTCCTCCTTGCCCAGCACGGTGATATGATGGTAAGCACCGTAGATGGCGGGGCGCATCAGGTTGGCAGCGCAGGCGTCTACTCCGATGTACTCCTTGTAGATGTGCTTTTCGTGGACGGCTGTGGTGACCAGGTGTCCATAGGGGGCCAGCATGAAGCGGCCCAGCTCGGTGCAAAGGGAGATATCCCCCATGCCCGCAGGCACCAGAATCTCCTCGTAGGCTTTCCGCACCCCCTCGCCGATGATGGCGATGTCGTTGGCGGGCTGCTCGGGGCGGTAGGGCACGCCCACGCCGCCGGACAGGTTGAGGAAGGTGATGTGGCAGCCAGTGTCCCGCTGCAGCTCCACGGCCAGCTCGAAGAGCACCCGGGCCAGGGCGGGATAGTAGTCGTTGGACAGGGTGTTGGAGGCCAGGAAGGCGTGGATGCCGAAGTTCTTGGCCCCCAGCTCCTTCAGGCGGGTGAACGCCTGCTTCATCTGCTCCTTGGTCATGCCGTACTTGGCGTCCCCCGGCTTGTCCATGACCTGGAAGCCCTCCTTGCTCTCCCCCAGGGTGAAGGTGCCGCCGGGATTGTAACGGCAGGAGATGGTCTCGGGGACACAGCCCAGGGTGTCATAGAGGAAGTCCACGTGGGTCAGGTCGTCCAGGTTGATGATGGCCCCCAGCTTGTGGGCGTAGCGGAACTCCTCGGCGGGGGTCTCGTTGGAGGAGAACATGATCTCATGGCCGGTAAATCCACAGCGCTCTGCCATCATCAGCTCGGTGAGGGAGGAGCAGTCCACGCCACAGCCCTGGGCGTGGAGCAGCTTCAGAATTCTGGGGGTGGGGGTGGCTTTCACGGCGAAATATTCCTTAAAGCCGGGATTCCAGGAGAAAGCCTGGTACAGCTTCTTGGCATTGTCTTCAATCCCCGCCTGATCGTAGATGTGGAACGGGGTGGGATAGGTCTCACGAATCTCCTTGGCCTGAGCCAGGGTGAGGAACGGTTTCTTCATGGTTTTCTCTCCTTTGATGCGGCTGACGCTCCCCTTTGAACGAGACCGCAGATATATCACGCTTTATCATACTAAAAGGATAGAATTTTGTCAACCATGAGAAATTCCCCACTTCCCCTCAATCTGATCTCAACTCCCTCCACAAGCGGTAGAGGCTGGCCGCCAGCAGGACCAGGCAGTACACCAGTGCCCCAATGGCCACAATGAGGATGAAGTCCCGGGTGGCACAATAGGACACCGTGGTGAAGCCCAGCACAATGAGATGTCCCACCCCATAGGCGGGGGGCAGCAGTAGGGCCCGCCCCACCCATGTTCGGACCTTGGGCTTTTTCTTCGCTGTAAGCCACACCACCAGGAGCACCGCAAACACCCCCGCCGCCAGGAACAGATAGTAGCCCAGCACCAGCCGAGGCAGGGTCTCCATCCCTCCATCCGGGTGTTCCCCATACACCAATACGTCCCCCTGCCCGTTGTTCTGGGCGTAGTACACCCGCACCGGGCGGTCGGTGTGGGGGGTAATGGTGAGGGTGCGACTCCCGGAACGGGAAAACCACTGGTCCCAGGGAGAGGTCCACGCCTGAATGGAATAGCTCTCGCTCTGGTTGTCCGGCTCCTGGGTGCCCAGGCTCTCCACCTGGCACTGGGTCACCGCCTGGTCAAAGGTGATGGTGAGGCTGCCGTCTGCCTGCTCTGTCACCTCCAACAGCTGGGCGGTGTAGGGGAAATAGCGGGGCGCAGAGAGGATGGCAAAGGCGGACAAGAGTATCACCAGCACAAATGCTCCGGCCAACAAGGCAGTCTGTATTCGCTTGAGCAGCAATTTTCGCTGGAGCAGCCGCAGCGGGGCCTCTGGGTGCTCTTCCTGGGGGGGCGGGGCTATATCTGGGGGCTGGTGCAGGCTCTGGTACTCCCCCTGGCACCTCTCACAGGTTTTCAAATGTTCCCCCACAAACGCCGCCGTCTCTGGGCTGACCATATCCTCCACATACAGGGGAAGCAGGTCTCGGACGATGCTGCATTCCTGTTTCATGTTTCGTTCTCCTCCAATCGTTGTCTGACCATGGCTTTGGCCCGGTGATAGGTGACACAGGCCCAGTTGTGGGTCTTTCCGAACATCTGGCCAATCTCCTTGAAGCTCAACTCGGCAAACACCCGCCACAGAAACACCTCTTTGTAGGGCTCCGGCAGCTGGTGGAGTACCTTGCGGATACGCATGGCCTGGTCCCGCCGCTCACACAGCTGTTCCGGGGAGTCTCCCTCCTCTGGCAGCTCCAATAGCTGGGCCTCATCCAGCAGGTGGGTGCGGTTTTCACCTTTCACATAGGTCAGGTAGCAGTTTTTCCCGATCTGACACAGCCACACCCGCACCTCGCAGTCGCCCCGGAAGGTTTGGATGCCCTGCATGGCATTAAAAAAGGTCTGGCTGGTGAGCTCCTCCGCCACATGTTGGTCTCCGGACAGACGCAGCAGATACCGGTACACGTCATTAAAGTAGGTCCGGTATATCTCTTCAAACTCGGTCACGCCACCACCTCCTTCCACCCATAAGACTGGGGAGTGGGGAAAATCTTACAACACTTCCCCGAAAAATTTTTGCTGCAAAATACAGCGGCGTCCGGCCAGGTGAGCCGGACGCCGCGGGTGATTGATTGGAACGCTGCTTAGTAACGGCCAAAGTCGCCAGCGCGGCCCTCGGTGACGTCGGCACCGAAGGTGTAGTCCTTGCCGGGGAGAATGGCGTTGAGGGCGATACCCGCAATGGCGGCCAGCGCCAGGTTGGTGAGGGTGATGTGCACCTCACCGATGGCGAAGGTGACACCATTGGTGAAGCCCAGACCGCACACCAGAATGACGGCGGCGATGATGAGGTTGCGGGAGTTGGTGAAGTCCACTCGGTTCTCCACCACGTTACGCACGCCGATGGCGGAGATCATACCGTAGAGGATGAAGGACACGCCGCCGATGATGGCGGTGGGGATGGAGTTGACCACAGCGGCAAAGGCGGGGCTGAAGGACAGCACCACGGCATAGATGGCAGCCAGGCGCACCACACGGGGGTCGTGGACCCGGGAGAGCACCAGCACGCCGGTGTTCTCACCGTAGGTGGTGTTGGCGGGGCCGCCAAACAGGCCGGACAGAGAGGTGGCGATACCGTCACCGATGAGGGTGCGGTGCAGGCCGGGGTCGGACAGGAAGTTCTTGCCCACGGTGGCGGAGATGGCGGACATATCGCCGATGTGCTCCATCATGGCAGCAATGGCGATGGGGGCCATGACAAAGATGGAAGTCAGGTCAAACTTGGCGATGACAAAGGGCTGGAGACCCACCAGGTTGGCGCCAACCACACCGGAATAGTCGATGAGGGGCACCACGTTGCCAGCGGCATCCACGGCGGTGGCGCCAAAGGAGTTGGCGATCACGGCCACGATATAGGAGCCCACCACACCCAGGAGGATGGGGATGATCTTGATCATGCCCTTGCCCCAGATGTTGGCCACCACGATGATGGCCATGGCCACAATGGCCAGCCACCAGCAGGTGGAGGCGTTGGACACGGCGGAAGGGGCCAGGTTCAGGCCGATGAGGATGATGATGGGGCCGGTGACCACGGGGGGCAGGAAGCGCATGACCTTCTGCACACCCACCAGCTTGATGATACCGGCCAGAACCACATACAGCAGGCCGGCCACCACAATACCGCCCAGGGCGTACTGGAGCTTTTCGGCGGCGGCCATGTCGGCGTACTTGCCAGCGGTCAGCTCACTCACCGCCTGGAAACCGCCCAGGAAGGCGAAGGAGGAGCCCAGGAAGGCGGGCACCTTCAGCTTGGTACACAGGTGGAAAAACAGGGTGCCGATACCGGCAAAAAACAGAGTGGTCTGGATGGACAGGGGCAGGCCATAGGAGTTGCTCACCAGCATGGGCACCAGCACGGTGGCCCCGAACATGGCGAACATGTGCTGCAAGCCCAAAATCAGCATCTTGGGCCAGCCCAGGACACGGGCGTCCTGAATGGGCGCTTGATGGTTGTTCACGTTATTCTCTCCTTTTCTCTCATGTTCTCACAGAAAAAAAGACAATCACCCGAACAAGGTAATTGTCTCATATAGGACGATGGAACGGCCACACCAAACACTGATTCGCCTTCATCTGTGCCAGCATGTCCATTCCCTCCCTTCTGTCTCGACTTTGTATCATATCAGATTGGAGGTCAAATGGCAATACAAAATAATTTCCATCCACCCGGTGTGGGGCGGGAATCTTCCCGCCCCATACCCTTGGGATTATGCCTTGTTTTTCTTGATTTGGCCGTATTTATACAGCGCAATCATGGCGTTGACTGCCTGCTCTGCCGTGGGATAGGCGGGGATGCCGTGGTCCCGCAGCTTCATGATGGCCTCTTGGCACTCCTCGCCGCCTTGACACTCCATGATAAAAGGCTTGCCCAAGTGCTTGTAGGTCTCGTGGATCTGAATGACCACATCCGTGACCGCAGGCACATCGGTGACGGCAGTGGGACAGATGGAGCCCAGAATGCCGTGCACGTTGGGGTCCCGGATGGCCTGGGTAAAGGCGCCCTTGTACTGGATGGGGGAGGCGGTGCCCGAAATGTCCACAGGATTCAGAGGTGAGCCAAACATGGGCATATAGGCTCGGATGCGTCCGGCCAGACCCGGGGAGATCTCAGACAGCTCATGGAGGGGCAGGCCGCAGCGCTCGAAGTGGTCGCAGCTGAGCAAACCGGAGCCGCCGCCGTTGGTAATCATCACGATGTGGTCTCCCTTGGGGGTGGGCTGCATGCCCAGGGCCAGGGACACGTCCAGGAACTCCTGCCAGGTGGTGGCCCGGATGGCCCCCGCCCGCTCAAAGATCTCGTCATAGAAAGCGTCGGTGGTCCCGGCGTTCTCGCTGGCGGTGTGGGCAAAGGCCGCCTTCTCGCCGATCTTGGAGCCGCCCACCTTGATGGTGACAATGGGCTTATCCACATGCTGGCAGGCATCCACAAAGGCCTCGGGGCTGTCCAGGCCCTCGATGTAGATGGCCAGACACTTGGTGTTGGGGTCCCGCCCGGCATAGGCCACGAACTCGCAGAAGTCCACGTCCGCCTTGTTGCCCAGGCCCACAAAGAAGCTCATGCCGAAGTGGTCCTTTTGAGAGGTGCCCAAAGCGGCCAGCAGATTGGCCCCCGACTGGGAGATCATGGCCACAGGGCCCTTGATGGGCAGATAGGGAATGAAGCCGCAGTTGAAGTTCAGGTAGGGGCTGCCCATGCCCACCAAGTTGGGGCCGATGAGGGGCAGCTGGTTGTCCCGGCAGTACTGGGTGAGCTGATTTTGCAGCTCGCCTCGGCCGATCTCCTTAAAGGCGCTGGTAGCGATGACCACGATCTTCACCTTTTTGGCCACGCAGTCCTCCAGCACGGATTTGACAATGTGGGCGGGTACGGCCACAAATACCAAATCCACATCATAGGGAATGTCTTTGACGGTGGGGTAGGCAGGCAGGCCCTGCACCACGTTGCTTCTGGGGTTGACGGGGTACAGCTCTCCCTTGTAGCCCCAGCGGCGCAGCTCCTCAATGACCTTATAGCCCACCTTGGTGGGGTACCGGCTGGCGCCCACCACGGCGATGGACCGGGGATTCAGGGCATATTGCAGGTTCTCAATGACATATTCTCTGGCGCGCTCTACCTTCATGTCATTTCACCTCCTCATGATTGGAAAACTGGCACTTGACGCAGCTCTGAGCGGTGCGGTCCTGGAGAAAGTCGTCGGTGAAGACGCACTCCTCCCAATAGCCGTTCTGGTCGTCCAAGCGGGCCACCCAGCGGCGGAACTGCCGGGGCGAGTCCGCCACCTTCACCTCCTCAATTTCTCCATAGCTCTCCAGCTTGGCCCGCAGGGCCTCGGGGTCGGTGAGCTGGTTGAAGGAGCTGAGCATCACGTCATAGAAGGAGTCGGAGAACTCCCAGATGTTGTTGAACTCGGGCATGTCGCTGAGCTCGTCCACCAGCTGAGCCTTCCGGTAGCTGGGCACATTCTGGAACATGCGCACCAGGTACATCTTCATGGACAGGCCCAGGCGCATGTGGTTGATGTAGATCATAGGCACGGCGATGCGGCGCTTGTCGCAGATCTCCACAAAGTCCGCCTTCATCTGGGCCCCGTCCAGGCCGCTGAGCCGCTCCAGCACGTCATAGTCGAACATATCTCCCACGGAAGCGGTGTTGTTGATGGCGTCGATGATGGCAAAGTCTGTCTTGTCCAGGACATCCTGGACCTCCAGCAGTTTATCCACCTGCTCCTGGCCCCAGATGAACTTGCGGTAGCCGTCCCCATGGGCGTCCCACATGTTCACGTTGGACTCCCGCACGTCCCGGCGGATGGGGCACAGGTGGACGTACTCCACCTCCGGCATATCCCGCCAGGGCCCAATGACGTCGCTGAGCAGGTTATCCAGCACCCGCATGTGGTTTCCGTTGAAGTAGTCGAAGTCGCCGTTGGTCTCGTATCCGGTGCAGATGTCGTCCTTGTTCTGGAACCACTCGGATAGCTTGGCCTTCACCGCCGGGTCGGTGCCATCCTTGAGCTTCACCACCCAGTAGTACAAGCCCCAGCCATACACCGCCACCGCCGGATTGTACACGAACATGATGGCGTGCTGGTCATACATCCGCTTGATTCTCTCCCCCACTTCCGCAGCCGGAATTCCAACTTTGTCCGAGATGTACTTCAAATTGAACACCTCGGGATAGTTCTGATAGAAGGACTTGGCCACGTTGTAGGCACTAAACTCTGCGCTGTCTGTGCTGACAATCCCCGGTTCTGTAAACCCAATGCCTCTGGGCGCATACCAATACTCACGCATCCACGCCTGATGCTGGTCGGAACCAAGGGTGTAGTGATTGTTTGACATACCGATCCTCCTCGTGTTGAAATTTTGACCTGTTTTCTACGGCAACCAGCCCATGGCTGGGTCATCTTCTGTGTGGGGCTGCGAGGATGAGAGAGTCATGTTCTGCCTGTCTTCTCTTGTAAGTTTAGCACAATCATTTTTAATATTCAAGTATCATTCCCGGTATAGTGCACAATTTCTAAATACCCCTTGACACGTAATACTATACATGGCATAGTATTACGTGAAGGGAGGTATTCCATGGATATTCAGTTAAAGCGAGGACTGCTGGACGTGTGTGTGCTGGCGGCCATCAAAAACGAGGATTCCTACGGCTATCAGATCATCAAAGACATGAAGCCCTATGTGGAGATCTCCGAGTCCACCCTGTACCCCATTTTACGACGTTTAGAAGGGGCCCAGCTGCTGACGGTACGAAAGGCCGAGCACAACGGCAGACTGCGCAAGTACTACCATATCACGCCCCAGGGGCTCCAGCGTCTGGAGGACTTCAAGGCAGAGTGGAACGAGATTGTATCCATCTATCAGTTCGTCACAAGAGAGGATGAAAGCCATGAATAAACAAGAATTTCTCGCTGCCCTCCAGGCAGGTCTGAAAGGATTACCACGAGGGGATATTCAGCACTGGGTGGAGTTCTACCGGGAGATGGTAGAGGACCGCATGGAGGACGGTATGTCTGAAGAAGAAGCGGTAGCCGCTCTGGGTCCGGTCCGGGACCTCGTAGCTCAGATTCTCTCAGAAACCCCGCTGCCCCGACTGGTCCACGAAAAAGTCAAGCCCAAACGCCCCATGAAGGCATGGGAAATTATTCTGCTGGTGCTGGGGTCCCCCGTGTGGCTTCCTCTGGCCTGCGCCGCTGTGCTGGTCCTTCTGGCGGGATATGCGGTTCTCTGGGCCTGCATCATCACTCTGTACGCCGTAGACCTCACCGCCGCGCTGGGCGGGGTAGCCGGTCTGGTGGGTTCTCTGCTGCTGGCCCCCTCCGGGGAGTTGGCCGCCAGAGTCTTCCTGCTGGGTGCCGGTCTGGCGTGTCTGGGCCTGGCTGTGCTTCTGTTTTTTGTCTTCAACCAGATTTCCGTCTGGATTCTGCGCCTGAGTAAAAAGGCCCTGCTGGCCCTCAAATTCCGCTTTGTGCAAAAGGAGGCTGCATGATGAGACGATCTAAAAAAATTGCCATTCTCACCTCGTGTGCCCTCATCATTGTGGGCTTTGTTCTGGCCCTGAGCGCCTTGATTGTGATGAAATTTGACCTATCCCGGCTGAACACCCTGGACTACCACACCGCCACCTATCCGATCCAAGAATCCTTTTCCGCCATCCAGGTGGATGTCACCGACTGTGACGTACAGCTTCTCCCCTCCCAGGATGGCACCTGCCGAGTGGAGTGTCCCGAGAGCCGGACCTCTCACTATGCTGTAGAGGTCAAGCAGGGCGTCCTCACCGTGTCCCAGAATGAAGCAGGTGCCTGGTACCATCACGTGGGTATCTACATGGGCCCTGTGGAGCTGACCATCTATCTGCCTCAGGACCAATATGATCGTCTGTCTGTGGACTCCCTCAGCGGCACGGTCTCTGTGCCAGACAACTTTTCCTTCGATAACCTCCAGGTGTATACCACCAGCGGGTCGGTATACCTGGCTGCACAGGTGACGGAGGAGGTATGTGTGGACACGGTAAGCGGCGAGCTGGAACTCACCGGGACTCAGCCCCAAGCTCTTCGCCTGCAATCCACCAGTGGAAACGTAACCCTCACCGACTGCGATGCCCAAGCCATCCACATTGAGACCATCAGCGGAAACGTGTCCGCCGCGCTGACCTCTTCCAAGACCTTCTCAGTTCAAACCGTCAGCGGTGATGTGCGTACCCCTCAGGGCACCACTGGAGATCTGTGCGAAATCTCCACCGTCAGCGGAAATGTCACCTGCACTATCCAATAACCAAATGAAGGCCCCACGGCGTTTGCCGTGGGGCCTTCCCTTCTTATTCTTGTACGCCTTGTATCAGTCGGGTGCGCAGAGCGGAATACCGCCGGGTCTGGCGGTCGTTTTTCACCATCTTTTCCAATAGCTCCGGGCTGCCCACCAGAATGAACAGCTCCTTGGCCCGGGTGATGGCGGTGTACAGCACCCCACGGGCCAACAGCGTGGACGGCACGTCCTGGAGGGCCAGAATCACCGCCCGGTACTCACTGCCCTGGGATTTATGTACCGTGACTGCATAGGCGGGCTCCAGCTCGCCCAGCAGCTCGGGGGGATAGGCCACCAGGCGGCCATCAAAGGACACGGTGACGCCCCCGGCGTCCACCTGCAAAATCTCCCCGATGTCCCCGTTGAATACCCCCAGGTCCTTCTCCCCCGTCTCCGGGTTCTCCCAAAAGAGGTCGTAGTTGTTCTTCACCTGCATCACCCGGTCCCCCTCCCGGAAAATATAGGGACCGAAGGCCCGCTCCCCCTTCCCCTCCTGAGCCGGGTTCAGGGCCTGCTGGAGGGCTCGGTTGAGGGCGGCGGTGCCCGCCTCCCGGCGGCGTGTGGGGGACAGTACCTGAATCTGACTGGGGGGAATCCCCATGTTCTGAGGCAGCCGCCGCTGGCACAGCTCCACAATGGTGTCCACCGTGCGCACCGCGTCCCCCCGCTTCATGCAGAAGAAGTCCTTGCTGTGGTTGGTCAGGTCTGGCATGACCCCCTGGTTGACTCCGTGGGCGTTCATGACAATGGCGCTCTCTTGGGCCTGGCGAAAAATCTCGGTGAGAGCCACCCCCGGCACCACATGGCTGCGCAGCAGGTGGTCCAGCACGTTGCCCGGACCCACCGAGGGCAGCTGGTCCGGGTCACCCACCAGTACAAGACGGCAGTCCCCCCGCATGGCGGCTAGCAGGGCGGACATCAAGGACATGTCCACCATGGAGGTCTCGTCCACAATGACGGCATCCACCCCCAGGGGGTCATCCTGGTTCTTGGTAAAGGCCAGCTGTCCGGTGTAGGGGTCCATCTTGGTCTCCAGCAGCCGGTGGATGGTGTAGGCATCCTGTCCACAGGTCTCGCTCATGCGCTTGGCGGCTCGTCCCGTCGGAGCGGCCAGAGCGGTCTCCAGCCCCAGGTGGTCAAAGAGGGCCAGCACCCCACGCAGAGAGGTGGTCTTGCCGGTACCTGGACCGCCGGTGAGGAGCATCACCTGGCGGCTTGCCGCCAGCTCCACGGCGTCCCGCTGCTGCTGGGCGTAGGTGATGCCCTGGCGGCGCTGGATGTTCTCCAGCAGCTGGTCCAGGTTGTGAGGCGGAGTGAGCTCCATGGTGCACATCTCGCTCAGGCGCATGGCCACATAGCACTCCGCCCCGTACAGCCCCGCCAGGTAGCAGGCGGTGACCCCGGCGATGCTCTCCCGCACCACCTCGCCCCGCTGGATGAGGGCTTCCAGCCCGGTGTCCAGGCACTCCCCCTCCACGCCGATGAGGGCGCCTGTGGCGGCCAGCAGCTTGTCCTGGGGGAGGAACACGTGGCCGTTGTCGGCGTTGTGCTCCAGCTCAAAGAGGAGGGCGGTCTCCACCCGCTGGGGGTCGTCCCCCGCCACGCCCAGCTCAATGGCCAGCTGGTCCACCTTGGAGAAGGGGATGTCCAGGCCACGGTCGGCCAGAAGGTAGGGGTTATTCTGCACCATTTCCACCGCCAGGTCCCCGAACCGCTGGTAGAGGGGCATGGCGGCGGCCAGGGGCAGCTGGTGCTGGGTGAGAAACTCCGCCAAGTTCCGCATGCCCATCTGGGCCCGGAAGCCCTCGCTGATGGTGCGGGCCCGCTTGAGGCTCACCCCTCGGATTTGGGCCAACTCCTCCGGGGCATTCTCAATGATCTCCAGGGCCTGGGCCCCGAACTTATCCACAATCTGACGGGCCAGCCCCATGCGGATGCCCTTCACCGCCCCGGAAGCCAGGTATTCATAGATGGCCTTCTCCCCCACCGGCATCCGCCGATAGATAGCCTCGGCCTTGAACTGCTCCCCGTAGCTGGCATGGCGCCCCCAGCTGCCTTCCAGCTCCAGGGTCTCCCCCGGGGCCACGCCGGGCATGCAGCCCACCACCGTCACCTCACCCCGGTTGGGGGTGTCCAGGCGCAGCACCGTGTAGCCGTTCTCCTCGTTGCGGAAGAGGATGGCGGTGACGGTGCCCTCCAGGTGGTTGTGAGATTCTTGTTGGGTCTGGCTCACGCCCCGCCCCTCCTCTTGTTTCAAATTCGTCTCCAGCTGGCCCCGTTGGGCATGTCGGTAACCTCAATGCCCTGGGCCTTCAGCTCGTCCCGGATGCGGTCGGCCTCGGCAAAGTTCTTGGCCTTCTTGGCCTCGGCACGGGCCTTCACCAGCGCGTCAATGGCGGGGTCTCCCTCGCCGTGGATGGTGAACTCCCCAGAGGCGGCCTTCTGGGCCTGGGCCTGCTGGCTCTTGCGCAGCTCAGCGGCCTTGTCCAGCAGAGACAGGGAGAGCACCTGGTCAAAGTCATTCAAAATGGCCAGACGGGTGGCGTCATTGGTCTTGGCCTTCAAGGCGTCGTAGAGGCAGGTGACGGCCATGGAGGTGTTCAGGTCGTTGCCCACCTGAGTCTTAAACTTGGTGCGGTACTCCTCTACCACGGCCTGGTCCACCTCGCCGTCCTCAGGCTTGAGGGCGGCAATCTTCTTCACCAGCTTCTGGTAGGCAGTGGCGGCGTTGTCCAGGTTCTCCCAGGTGAACACCAGGCCCTTGCGGTAGTGGCTCTGGAGGCAGAAGAAGCGATAGGCCAGGGGGTCATAGCCCTTCTCCTCCAGCAGGGAAACGGTGAGGAACTCGCCCTTGCTCTTGGACATCTTGCCGGAGTTGGTGTTCAGGTGGGCCACGTGGAACCACTGCTTGCACCAGGGGTGGCCGAAGTAGGCCTCGGACTGGGCGATCTCATTGGTGTGGTGGGGGAAGGCGTTGTCCACGCCGCCGCAGTGCAGGTCCAGGTACTCGCCGTTGAACTTGGCGGAGATGCCGGAGCACTCGATGTGCCAGCCGGGATAGCCCACGCCCCAGGGAGAATCCCATTTCAGGGCCTGGTCCTCAAACTTGGACTTGGTAAACCAGAGCACAAAGTCGTTTTTGTTGCGCTTGTTCACGTCCTCTTCCACGCCCTCGCGGACGCCCACGGCCAGGTCCTCCTCATCGTGGTCGTTGAACACATAGTAGTGGTCCAGCTTGGAGGTGTCGAAGTACACGTTGCCGCCGGCAAAGTAGGCGTATCCCTTCTCCATGAGGGTCTCCACCATGTGGATGAACTCGTCAATGAGGCCGGTGGCGGGCTGCACCACGTCGGGGGTTTTGATGTTCAACTTGCGGCAGTCGTCAAAGAAGGCGTCGGTGTAAAACTGGGCGATCTCCATGACGGTCTTGTGCTCCCGCTTGGCGCCCTTGAGCATCTTGTCCTCGCCGGTGTCCGCATCGGAGGCCAGGTGTCCCACGTCGGTGATGTTCATCACCCGGTTCACATCGTACCCCTCCCAGCGCAGGTACTTCTCCAGCACGTCCTCCATGATATAGGAGCGCAGGTTGCCGATGTGGGCAAAGTGGTACACGGTGGGGCCGCAGGTGTACATCTCCACACGGCCAGGGGTGTGGGTCTGAAATTCGTCCTTCTTACGGGTGGCGGAATTGTATAGATACATGGTTTACTTCTCCTTTTTCATCTGGTTTACCTGTTTTTCCAGCAGCTCAACCCGAGCCGCCAGGGTTCCCAACTTTTCCAAAGTGGGGTTTTTCACGCTGGTCTGGTCCACCGTATCGGTATAGTTGACCTTTTCCCCGCGGACCCGCACCACCTGGGCAGGGACACCCACGGCGGTGGCGTGGTCGGGAATCTCGGTGAGGACCACGGCATTGGCGGCAATGCGGGAGCCGTCTCCCACGCGGAAGGGGCCCAACACTTTTGCCCCGCAGGAGATCATCACATTGTTGCCAATGGTGGGGTGGCGCTTGCCGCAGTCCTTGCCGGTACCGCCCAGAGTGACCCCGTGGTAGATCAGGCAGTCGTCTCCCACCTCAGCAGTCTCGCCGATGACGATTCCCATGCCGTGGTCAATGACCAGGCGGCGGCCCAGCTTGGCCCCGGGGTGGATTTCGATCCCCGTCCAGAACCGGCTCCACTGGGACACCAACCGGGCCAGGAATTTCAGGTGGTGCACATAGAGGAAATGGGCCAGACGGTGATAGAGCACCGCGTGGACGCCGGGATAGAGCAAAAAGATCTCCAGACGGCTCCGGGCCGCCGGGTCTCTGGCTTGGTACGCACGTAACGTTTCTCCCAATCGGGTCAAGACGATTCCTCCTCTCATGCCGTTGCCATACAGCAAAAACGCCTCTCATACCACCAGGGTATGAGAGGCGATGGTCTCGCGGTTCCACTCTCGTTTGTCACTCAAAGGCCGTGACGTGGCCCAGCCGGAGGGCATCTGCATCCCCCTCGCTCCCGCTTGCACTTCACGCACGCTTCCCCCGAGCCCTGCTTTCAGCCGCTGACAGAGCCTCTCTGACGGATTTCACACACGCTACTCAAATGCGTTCCCAGCGATATTTACTTACCTCAGTATATTACCACGGCCCCTTTGGGGTGTCAAGGCTCGTAACCGCCAAATCCTCCCCCCGGATTTCCCCACGCTCCCACAGCACGGACAACAGCGGCTCTTCCATCTCCTCCGGCAGGTCCAGCCCCGGGGCGGTGAGGCGCAGGCCGTCCAGGCGGCAATCCCCGTACACCTCCAGGCACCGTCCCCACCGGGGGCCGCCGGGGGAAAAGGCCACCGTCACCTCCGCCCCCGCCGCAGCTGGGGCCACCGGGAGGCCGTACTGGCCGTGGAGCCACCGGGCGTAGTCCTCCCCTGCCCCTGGCACCTGGATGAGCAGCCCCTTGACCTGTGGGCACAGCCGCTGGGCGGTGCGCTGCAAGGGGATGGTAAGCCGCTGTCCCACCAGAGCTATCCGCCCCTCTCCTGGGGGAATGCCTAACCCTTCCAACGCCCCCAGAGCCAACTGGTCCGCCTGGGCCTGGTACAGGGCCTCCACCTCAATTCCGACAAAGCCCGCCTCCTGGAGGCTCCAGGGGCAGTTCTGGGGCCAGATCACCTGGCGCACCCCCGCCTGGTTCAGGGCACGCACTGCCCGCCGCATCCGCCGCCGTTTCCGCCACATACCCATGGAGGGTGAGGCGCACACCGTCACGGTCAGCACAGGCAGCGTCCCATAATAGTGCAGGTCACTGCTCCCCCGCCCCTTCTCTTCCCTCCAGATCAGCCGACCCACCGCTGCCACATCCGCCACCTACTTCCAAAACCCGGAACTGCACCATTGATTTCACCCCGGATTGATGATAGAATACAGGGGTATTCCAAGAACCATACTTATGACGATGGAGGACTCTCTATGTCTATCAAAATCACCGCTGACAGCACCTGCGATCTGCCCCAGGCCCTGTTGGAGAAATACCAGATCACCATTGTGCCCCTCTATGTGAATCTGGACGGGGTGGTGCACCGGGACGGCGTGGACATCGTCCCCGAGCAGATTTTCGACCACGTGGCCGCCGGAGGCAACCTGCCCACCACAGCCGCCATCAACATCGCCGATTACACCGAGATCTTCGCCCCTCTGTCCGCCCAGTATGACGCGGTCATCCACATCAACATCAGCCAGGACTTCTCTTCCTGCCACCAGAATGCGGTTCTTGCCGCCGGGGAGTTTGACAACGTGTTTGTGGTGGACTCCCGCAACCTCTCCTGTGGCCACGGCTTTGTGGTACTGGAGGCCGCTCTGGCCGCCGCCCGGGGAGAAAAGGTGGAGGACATTCTGCCCTATCTGGAGCGCCTCACCGCTCGGGTGGACACCACCTTCGTGGTGGACAAGCTGGACTACCTGGCCAAGGGTGGCCGCTGCTCCGCCGTGGCGGCGCTGGGCGCCAACTTGCTCAAGCTCAAGCCCTGCATCCAGGTCTCGGACGGCAAAATGGGCGTGGCCAAGAAGTACCGGGGCAACTGGGACAAGGTGCTGCTGGACTACGTGAAAGAACGGGTGTCCGACCCCACGGGCATCAATCGGGACCGCATCTTCCTGGTACATACCCGGTGTGACCAGGGGGTGGTGGAGTCGGTCCGGGCCGCCCTGGTGGGCTACGGCTTCCAGGACATCTACGAGGCCACCGCCGGATGCACCATCTCCAGCCACTGTGGCCCCAACACCCTGGGCATCATCTTCCTGCGCAACGAATACGCATAAAAAAGGACCATCCACGGACAAATCCGTGGATGGTCCTTTTTTATTTCAGCAACAAGTCAATGGCAGCTTGCAACTGGTTGTCGGTGCCGCTGTCGTCCAGAGACAGCTCCACATCCGGCTGAATGCCCTCCCCAATGAGGGAGTGACCGCCGCCGGTGCAGTAGGCGGACACAGACAGGCCCAAGCCGCCCCCGTTGACCAGGGGGAAGGTGAGCTGGGCGTAGCCCTTGCCGGAGGTCACCTCGCCCACAATGGGGGCCT
Source organism: Pseudoflavonifractor sp. An176 (assembly GCF_002160435.1). Taxonomy (NCBI): domain Bacteria; kingdom Bacillati; phylum Bacillota; class Clostridia; order Eubacteriales; family Oscillospiraceae; genus Pseudoflavonifractor; species Pseudoflavonifractor sp. An176. The sequence goes on from NZ_NFKO01000001.1 coordinate 261,250, forward strand.
GGACGCTCTCCCGCAGCTGGGCGGCAAACAGCTCGGCGGCAGAGTAGCTGTTGGCATCCACCATCACCACCATGGGCAGGTCCACACAGGAGGCGTCGGACTCATACACCGTCTCCTTGCCCCACCGGGGCCGCTCGGTAAAGACGGGGCCTTCCGGGAGCAGGTAGTCCAGAGCGGCGATGAGCTCGGCCACATAGCCACCGGGATTGCTGCGCACATCCAGCACCAGGCTGGTGGCCCCCTGGTCCATGAGGCTCTGCACCTCTCGACTCAGGGAAGAGGCCGCCCCGGAGTAGAAGTTGTCCAGGCGCACATAACCCACGCCGTTATCCAGCAGCTTGCTGCTCACCGAGTCGCTTTTCAGGGTCTGGCGGGTACAGGTCACCGTGCGGGTGGTCCCGTCCTCTCCCAACAGGGTCAGCTCCACCTGGGTGCCCTCTTCCCCCGCAATCCTATCCGTGGCCTCATAGCGGGCATCTCCAGCCACTGACGTGCCATCCACATGGGTGATGACATCCCCAGCCTTGACCCCGGCCTGCTGAGCGGGGCCCTCCTCGGTGACCTCCTGCACCAGCAAGCCATCCTCCCGGTCATAGCTGACGGTGACACCGATGCCCACATAGTTGTTAGCCCGGCTCTGCAAGGTGTTCTGGTAGCTCTCCGGGTCCAGGTAGTAGGACCAACGGTCTCCCAGTCCTTCCACCATGCCGTTCAGAGCACTGTCCACCGCCTTGGACAGGTCTGCATCCGTCTCCACAAAGGAGAACTTGGCCAGCAGATACCCCTGCATCAGGGCGATGCCATCTTTACCAAACACCACCACAGCGGCGCCTGCCACGGCTCCCAGTGTCAACACCAGAGTCAGTACCACCGCTATGACGATCTTCGCCCAACCGGGAAACCGGCGGCGCTTTTTTTGCTGTTCCTCCATGTGATAACCTCCTTGGCCTATGCTTATGCGGGACCATACCCCCACATTTCAAAAAAGAACCAGGGGGTGCAGAACCAGTCTGCACCCCCTCAGAGAAATCATACTTTACAGCCCACTGAAGCTCAGGTTGGGATAGAGATCCAGGGCGCTGGCGCGCTGGCCGTTGATACGCAGCTCAAAGTGCAGGTGGTTACCGGTGGAGCTGCCAGTGGTGCCCACGTAACCAATCACCTGACCGGCGGACACAGACTCACCCACACTGACGCTAGGTGTGCTCTGCATATGAGCGTACAGAGTGGCATAGCCATTTCCATGGTACACAATGCAGTAGTTACCGTAACTGCTGCCGGCACTCTCAGGCACCACAGTGGTCACCACGCCGTCCTTGGCACACTGGATGGGGGTGCCGCCGGGAGCGGGAACATCAGTGCCGGTGTGAGTCTCCCACACACCAGTGATGGGATGATAACGACCGCCGAACACAGAGGAGATGTAATAGTAGCCAGGCAAAGGCCAATACCAGTTACCGGAGGGGTCCACCACGGGGTTGCTGCTGCCGCCACCGGAGTTACCTCCACCACCAGTACTGCTACCGCCACCAGTGTTGCCACCATTGCTGGGAGGAGCGGGCGTGGGGGTGGGCTTGGGCTTCTTGGCCTCTTCCAGCTGCTTCTTATACTTCTCCTCAGCCTCAGCCAAATCTGCCTCGATCTGCTTCTGTTCAGCCTCCAGTTGAGCTTCCTCGCTGTCGTAGCTCTTCTCATCCTCCAGCAGCTGCTGATAGTACTCGTCCGCCTCTTTCTTCTGGCTGTTCAAATCAGCCTTGGCGGTCTCCAGCTGGCTCTGGGCAGCTGCCTGCTCATCCCGGGCGCTCTGCAGATCATCCCGGGCCTGGGCCAGATCTGCCTGGGTCTGCTCCAGCTGGGTGATGATCTTATCGTTGTAGTTCATGATGTCGGTGACCAGCATCATGTAGTCCAGCAACTCCGAAAAGCTGGAGGCCTGGAAAATGATAGAGATAAAGGAGGCGCCGCCGTTCTCTTCCATCCAGCGGGTCTGGGTGTAGAACTCGTCGTACTGCTGGTCCTCCTGCTCCTCCAGCTCGGTGATCTCGGCCTTTTTGTCCTCGATCTGCTGGTCATAGCTGTCCAGCAGCTTCTGGCTCTCGCCGATCTGCTGCTCGGTGAGGAGGATTTGCTCCTGGAGCAGAGCCAGCTTCTCTTGCGTGGCCTCCTTGTCGTCCTGAAGGGCATCCAGCTTCTTTTGCAGCTCAGACCGCTGTCCCTGGACATCTTGGAGGCTGCTCTTGTAGTTGTCAATGTCTTGCTGTGTCACAGCTGCGCCAGCCAACGTGGTCATGGCGGGCATGAGCACGGACAACAGCATGACCACAGCCAGAAGCAACACCATGACTCGGATTCCTGTTTTTTTCATCATGACACTCCTTTTACACACGCAGGAAACGGCGGATGGCCAGGCCAGAGCCGCACACACCAATGAGGACACCTGCCAGGGCAAAGACCCCCAGCACCCAATACCAAACCGCCCCGAAGGTCACCGGAATCACAATAGTGGCGGCACTGCTGGTCATCACCGCTTTGTACACCCCGGCGTAAATGCCCCACTGGGCAAAGAAGGCCAACAGGGCGCCAAACAGGCCCAACAGCATACCTTCAATGACGAAGGGCCAGCGGATGAAACTGTCGCTGGCACCGCACATCTTCATGATGGCGATCTCCTCCCGGCGGGCAAAGGCCGCCAGGCGTACCGTATTGGCAATGATAAACAGGGAGATGGCCGCCAAAATGCCGATCAGAATGCCCGCCACAGCGGTGGCCACATTTCGCACGGTGATAAATGCGTCGGTCAAATCCTGCTCCGCCCGGTGATCTGCCACCCCTTCCAGGGCGGACACCTCATCCACCGTCTGGGAGAACTTCTCCAGATCATAGACGTGGATGACCAAGCGGTCCCGGAACACCTCGTCGGGCATGTTCACAAACATCTCCTCGGTGCGGCCTCCCAGGTATTCCTCCTTGGCCTGTTCCCGGCTGACAAACTCCACCGAGGCCACGTTGTCGATCTGTTTGACCTTGGCCTCCAGCTCGGTAATCTGTTCATCGGTATAGTTCTCGTCGATGTAGGCGTAAAAGACGTTTTCACTCTCCAGCTGGCTCATCACCTGGTCGGCGTTCAGGGCCAGCAAACTAAAGGAGCCCATGATAATGAGGCAAGCCACAATCATGCACACAGCGGCAAAGGACATCAGCCCGTGGGAGAAGATGCTGTGAAATCCCTCGCTGATAAAATATCCAAGGTTGGTTCGCCGTTTTCTCATAGTTTGTAGTAGCCTCCCTCTTCATCGCTGATGAGTTCTCCGTTTTGGATGGCCACCACACGCTTGGAGAAATGATTGACAAGGCCTCGCTCGTGGGTGACCACCAGCATGGTGGTGCCCATGGAGTTGATGCGCTCCAGCAGAGTCATGATTTCCAGGGAGCGCTGGGGGTCCAGGTTTCCGGTGGGCTCGTCGGCGATGATCATCTGGGGATTGTTCACCAGTGCTCGGGCAATGGCCACACGCTGCTGCTCGCCGCCGCTCATCTCGTTGGGGTAGGCTTTTGCCTTGTCGCTCAAGCCCACCAGGTCCAGTACGTAAGGAATGCGCTTTCTCATCTCCCGGTTGGTGGCGCCGATGATGCGCATGGTAAATTCCAGATTGCCCCACACCGTCTTTTTGTCGATGAGTCGGAAGTCCTGGAAGATGACACCCAGGGTGCGGCGCATCTTGGGAATCTGGCGGCGCTTGATGGTGCTGAGGTTGTAACCATTTACCATCACGCGTCCCTTGGTGGCAAATTCTTCCGCCGTCAAAAGCTTGATGATGGTGGATTTACCTGAGCCGGAAGGCCCCACCAGAAAAGCGAATTCTCCGTCATCTATCCGTAAATTCAGTCCTTTTATGGCTTTTGTGCCGTTGTCATATTCTTTATAAACGTCCACCATTCGTATCATGGAATTGACCTCTCCGTAGTAACTATTTGTAACCATTTGTTACACATATCTTTTTTCATTATATACTGCCCTTTGACCTGTGTCAACAATTTATGCCCATATATGTAAATAGGAAAAGAGCACCTGGAACCAGGTGCTCTTTGAACAGGTGACAAATTAGGACTCAATTCCCCGGGAAACCAGATACTTTTTGACCATCAGGGCCACCTTGAAGGTGATGGCGTCGTCAAACTCTCTCAGGTCCAGGCCGGTGAGCTTTTTGATCTTTTCCAGTCGATAGACCAAGGTGTTGCGGTGGACAAACAGCTTCCGGGCGGTCTCAGAGACGTTGAGGTTGTTCTCGAAGAACTTGTTGATGGTGAACAGGGTCTCCTGGTCCAGGGCATCAATGGGGTTCTTCTTAAAGACCTCTTGCAGGAACATCTCACACAGAGTGGTGGGCAGCTGATAGATCAGACGGCCGATGCCCAGGTTCTCATAGTTGATGATGGAGCGCTCGGTGTCAAACACCTTGCCCACCTCGATGGCCACCTGGGCCTCCTTATAGGACCGGGCCAGATCCCGGACATGGCCCACCACGGTGCCCATGCCCACAACGGTCTTGATTCCCAGCTCCCGCAGCAGGGTCTCCTGGATGTTCTGGGCGATCTTGTACACGTCCCGGGCGTCGGTGTGCTCGCTGAGCTGCTTGACCAGGGCCACGTCGGTCTCGCTGAGGGAGAGGACGAAGTCGGTCTGACGGTCGGGGTACAGGTTGGTCATCACATCCACGGCGGACACGTCGGGCACACCCAGCTGGCGCACCAGCAGGACCACCCGGGGCACCTCGGAGACGAAGTGCAGCTCCTTGGCCCGGACATAGATGTCGCCCAGGAGGATGTTGTCGGACAGGATGTTCTTGACAAAGGTAGCCTTGTCGTGCTTCTCCTCATAATAGGTCTTGGCACCGTTGAGCGCGATGGTGGCCATGGCGCACATGGTGGCAGCCTGCTCATCTTCACCCCGGACAAAGGCGGCATAGTCAAACTGACCATTCCAACCGGACATGGCCTTAAAGGTGAAGCCGTTGCTCACCACCATGTTGTCCCCTTCGGCAGCCAACAGTGCGGGTACATTCCCCCACTTCTCACCAATGTAAGCCAATTCGTTACATGCCAGTACGGTGCCCTGCTCGTCGATGACTCCGATGGCTCGGTCGGAGCAATCCTTCATCTGGAGAACGATGCTCTGGAAAATGCGGCTGGACATTGCGCAATCCCCTTTCCTGGCAGTTTGACGCTTCCCACTGCCTTGTTTATTTTCACAAATGATATTATATCGGTTTGTCCCGCCGACTTCAATAGTTTTTTTTAATTTTTTTGGTGATATTGCCATAACTTTCGTCTCATTGACGGAAAAGCTCTTGCAATTCCTCCTGGGTTAGTGCTCTCCAACCACCTTTATCCAGTTGGGGGTCCAGCTGGAGGGGCCCAAACCTTATGCGTTTTAGATAAGATACCGGTTTCCCACGGGCTGCCATCATCCGCTTAATTTGGTGATATTTTCCCTCTCGGATAGTGATATAAGCCGAAGTATTCCCTTCTAGAAGTTCCAGTTTTCCCGGTAGGCACTGGTATCCATCCCGCAATACAATGCCCTGGGACACCGCCTCCACGTCCTGTTGGTCCAGAATTCCGTCCACTTCCACGTAATATACCTTGTCCACATGGCGCTTGGGAGCGAGCAGACGATGGGCCAGCGGTCCGTCGTTGGTGAGAAGCAGCAGCCCCTCCGTGTCCTTGTCCAGCCGCCCCACTGGAAACAGCCCCATGGCGGGATAGGGGTCTGGGAGCAAGTCCAGCACGGTCTTCTCCTCCCGGTCCTCTGTGGCGGACACCACCCCGGCAGGCTTATGCAGCATCAGATACACCGGCCCCGCCGCTCCAATGGAAGCGCCGTCCACCGCCACCAGGGCGTCCTCTTCCACCTTCTGGTCAATGCTGCGGCACACCTGGCCCTGCACCTGCACCCGGCCCGCCCGAATGAGCTCCCTTGCCTCCTTCCGGCTCCACCGTCCTGTGGATGCCAGCCGCTTGTCCAATCGCTCCATATCCCTTCTCCTTTTCCTTGTGTGGTATGGTTGTAGAAATTGTATCATATTTTCCCGGGAAAATACATATCCATCCTGTGTATGAGTCCATGAAGACGGGAGGAATCAACATGCTCATTGTCACGGCTCGCATTCCCCGGCGCCGACTGATGGCGGGGGGCGTCAGTGTTCTGTGCTGCTGTCTGGTGCTGGTGGTGGCACTGGTTCTGAGTCTCAATGGGGGAGCAGTGCCCACCTCAGCCTCTGTGTCGGGGATGGAAGACAACTCGGCCCGGGTCACCTATCTCCAGCAACGGGGCTGGACGGTGGGAGACCAAGCGGTTTCCACCCAAGAACTGCTCATCCCGGACACTCTGGATGAGAGTTATGACTCCTATCAGACCTTGCTGCGTCAGCAGGGCTTTGACCTGGAGAACTACTGCGGCCAGCGGGTCCAGCGGTACGTCTATCCGATCTCCAACCATCCCACCGGGCGGTCGGATGTGCAGGCAGTGCTATTGGTGTGTGACGGGACCTTGATTGGGGGACACATCCAGGCCGCTGATGGCAGCTTTGTCAGCACCTTGGACTTCCCCGCCGCATCGGCAGCCCCGTCTGCCACGCCGTCCCCAGCGCCTTCTGCTGCTCCCTCTCCTGCTGCCTCCGCCACCATCTAGACGAAAATGGGCCTGTGGTGTTCCACAGACCCATTTTGCTGTTTCCTTCAGTTTTTCATCATGTGCACGTTCAGGTGTGGATAGGTCATCTCAATGTTGTTGGCATCAAAGGCGGGCTTGATGGCCTCCATCAAATCATAGTGCACCGTCCAATAGTCCTCATTGGCGCACCAGACCCGGATGATATACTCAATGGCGCTATCCTGGTAATTGTTCACCCGAACCATGATGGGCTTTTCCCGGTCCACCAGGGGGTTGTCCTCCACCACTTTGGACAACACCTGTTTCACCTGTTCGGTGGGTGCATCATAGGAGGCGGTGACTTTGATCTCCACCCGGCGGTGGGTCTGGCTGGAGTAGTTGACCACATTGGAACCCACAATGGTGCTGTTGGGCAACTGGATGAGCTTGTTGTCCACGCTGGTGAGCTTGGTATAGAACAGGCCAATCTCATACACGGTGCCGGAGCAATTGCCCGCGTCCACGTAGTCCCCCACCTTGAAGGGCTTGGATGCCAACAGCTGGAGGCCGGCAAACACGTTGGACAGGAAGTTCTGGATGGACAGGGACAGGGCCAAGCCTGCCACAGAGAGCAGGGCCACAAAGGAGGTGACCGGAATCTCCAGACAGCTCATGAGGACAATGGCCGCCACCGCCAGCAGCAGGATCTTGATGGAAGTGCGGACCAGGGTCTTGATGGTCTCATCTGTGGGAAGACGGCCCAGCATCCGGTCCACCAATTTCATGATGATCTTGATGACGATCAAACTGACCACAACCACCGGCACGATGATCAGAATCTTCCCCACGGCAAAGTCCACCAACTGGCTCAGCAATTCCGTGAGATTGTTCCATGGCATAAGCAACCCTCGTTTCTATTTATTATATAATCATATTACCATAGACAAAGGGTATCCTCAATGAAAAATACACCAAACTAATCCTACCCTTTCTTTCACTTTTTGAATTTCTAGAGAAAGATTTTCTAAGGAGTGTATACAAAATTCAGGTTCTTGATTGAAGTAAATCTTCCAATATGGTAAACTGGAGGTGCATAGAAATGTTTATTACCATCTATACAAAGGAGATGAGAATATATATGAGATTAGGAAAAAAAAGCTATCATCAAAACAACCCAAAACGTAATCAGCACAAAAGACATTCTTTTATTACTTCAGATTTTAGGCCCACTACTTCTCTAAGAAACGCAGAGGTATCTGTATCCCATTCCTCCCCAACCATCCGTACTTCCTCCACAACACCAGGCTTTAAAATCGTTTCTACCTCTAGCCAAAATAAAAAGCCTCGCTATATCGTCTTTCAACATAACGCTGAGCTTTATGTTGGGCGACAGTCTGGGAAAACTCTACGTGATATCACACGATTTACCGCTGAAACACCTGCTCAACTGGCTGGAAGTGAAGTTGTTATCAAGCGCAAAGGTATGTCTCGTGTAGAAGTTGCTAGTATTGTAAACGCAATGTCCAACCCCAACATGGACACATATGACAGCTGATTCTATCTCTATACGAAAGATGATGATTTACTATGACTGTTAAAAAAAAGGATACAAGAAGTTTGATAGATACCAAAAATTTAGAGTATTCTCGTAATCACCTAAACCGTGATCGAGAATATGTCAAACTGCTCCAACATTATGTAAATAATCAGCGCCGTACGGATATATCTCAACTTATTCTTAAAATTTTCTTTTTTTTGATTGTATGTAGTACCTATGTTATCACAATTTATTTTGGAGGGCAGACAATTTTAAATGTTTCCAAAAAAGAAAATATTTCTTTGGCCGATCTAGGTGCTGCTCTCACAGGTCTGGCTAGCATACTAAGTGTTATCATTATACTTCCTAGTAAAATCGCAGAACATCTGTTCCCTTCCGGTGGTGATCAAAGCAGCACCGACTTTATACAGTCCATGCAAAGTTATGATTTGTCCAAAAGTAGTTCTCAAAAATATCTATCGGATGAAAGCGACCTAGTGATACAGGTTCCTGAATCTACCAAGAATGGTCTAGCAACACCTGACCCGGATTCTTCCTCAGATTGATGTTCTCTTTTCACCCGTGTTGTTGCAATCATGTTTCAAAATGGAAAGTTTAAAATACCGAGAACTGTCAGTTCTCGGTATTTTTCGTATTTCACTTTTTGTTTTTAAATTATTTTTGCTGTGTAAAATAAAAGAGCGGCCCGAAGGCCGCTCTTTTGGGAACAACTAAAAATTAGTCGTTGATGACGTCGATAACAACACCGGAGCCAACGGTACGGCCGCCCTCACGGATAGCGAAGCGCAGGCCCTTCTCGATGGCGATGGGGGTGATCAGCTCAACGTTCATGTCGACGTTATCGCCGGGCATGCACATCTCAGTGCCCTCGGGCAGAGTGATGACGCCGGTCACGTCGGTGGTACGGAAGTAGAACTGAGGACGATAGTTGTTGAAGAAGGGGGTGTGACGGCCGCCTTCCTCCTTGGACAGGACGTACACCTGGCCAACGAACTTGGTGTGGGGGTGAATGGAGCCGGGAGCACACAGAACCTGGCCACGCTCGACCTCCTTCTTGTCGATACCACGCAGCAGAGCGCCGATGTTGTCGCCAGCCTCAGCGTAGTCCAGCAGCTTGCGGAACATCTCGATGCCGGTGATGGTGGTGTCCTTCTTCTCCTCGGACAGACCAACGATCTCCACCTTGTCGCCCATCTTGACCTGGCCACGCTCCACACGACCGGTAGCAACGGTGCCACGGCCGGTGATGGTGAACACGTCCTCAACGGGCATCAGGAAGGGCAGGTCAGCCTTACGGTCGGGAGTGGGGATGTAGCTGTCAACAGCGTCCATCAGCTCCTTGATGCAGGCGAAGTCGGGATCGTTGATGTCGCCGGACTCGCAGGTCAGAGCGTTCAGAGCGGAACCCTTGATGACGGGGATCTCGTCGCCGGGGAACTCGTACTCGGACAGGGTCTCGCGGACCTCCATCTCCACCAGCTCCAGCAGCTCCTCGTCGTCAACCTGGTCGCACTTGTTCAGGAACACGACCATGGCGGGCACGCCCACCTGACGGGCCAGCAGGATGTGCTCACGGGTCTGAGCCATGGGGCCGTCGGTAGCAGCGATAACCAGGATAGCGCCGTCCATCTGAGCAGCGCCGGTGATCATGTTCTTGATATAGTCGGCGTGGCCCGGGCAGTCAACGTGGGCATAGTGACGAGCGTCGGTCTCGTACTCCACGTGGGCGGTGTTGATGGTGATACCACGCTCACGCTCCTCGGGAGCCTTGTCGATGCTGGAATAGTCCTCGTACTGAGCCTGACCCTTCAGAGCCAGGTACTTGGTGATGGCAGCGGTCAGGGTGGTCTTGCCGTGGTCAACGTGGCCGATGGTGCCGATGTTGACGTGGGGCTTAGTACGCTCAAACTTTTGCTTAGCCATTTTGAGTTTCCTCCTTATACTTCAATAAAATTGGATTCATTCATCCAGACCCATGATGGGCCTATTTTATCCTATCGCTGGGAAAAAATCAACAGATTTTTTCCCAGCTATTAAGATTTTTAGTCGTCCTTACGACCACGCTGGGCAATGATCTTCTCAGCGATGTTCTTGGGGATCTCCAGATAGCTGTGGGGCTCCATGGAGTACTGGCCACGGCCCTGAGTGCGGGAACGCAGGTCGGTGGCGTAGCCAAACATCTCACTCAGAGGCACCAGAGCATCGATCTGCTGGGCACCGGGACGAGCTTCCATGCCCAGAATCTGGCCACGGCGGCTGTTCAGGTCACCAATGACGTCGCCCATGTAGTCCTCGGGCACGATGACGGAAACCTTCATGATGGGCTCCAGCAGGCAGGCGCCAGCCTTGCGGCAGGCCTCCTTAAAGGCCATGGAACCGGCAATCTTAAAGGCCATCTCGGAGGAGTCCACTTCGTGGTAAGAACCGAAGGTCAGGTGGACCTTCACGTCCACCACGGGGTAGCCGGCCAGAACACCGGCCTGCATGGCACCCTGGATACCAGCGTCAACAGCGGGGATATACTCCTTGGGAATGACACCGCCGGTGATCTCATTGAGGAACTCATAGCCCTTGCCAGGCTCGTTGGGCTCCACAGTGATGCGGACGTGGCCGTACTGGCCCTTACCGCCGGACTGACGGGCATACTTGGTGTCCTGCTCCACGCTCTTCTTGATGGTCTCCTTGTAGGCGACCTGGGGAGCGCCCACGTTGGCCTCCACCTTGTACTCACGCAGCAGACGGTCCACGATGATCTCCAGGTGGAGCTCGCCCATGCCGGCGATGATGGTCTGACCAGTCTCCTCGTCGGTGTAGGTCTTGAAGGTGGGGTCCTCCTCAGCCAGCTTGGCCAGAGCGATGCCCATCTTCTCCTGACCGGCCTTGGTCTTGGGCTCGATGGCCACGCGGATAACGGGCTCGGGGAACTCCATGGACTCCAGGATGATGGGGTGGTCGTCCACACACAGGGTATCGCCGGTGGTGGTGTTCTTCAGACCCACAACGGCGGCGATATCGCCGGAGAAGACCTCCTCGATGTCCTCACGGTGGTTGGCGTGCATCTGGAGGATGCGGCCAATGCGCTCCTTCTGCTTCTTGGTGGAGTTGAGCACGGTGGAACCGGTGGTCAGCTTACCAGAGTAGACACGGATGAAGGACAGACGGCCCACATAGGGGTCGGTCATGATCTTAAAGGCCAGAGCGGAGAAGGGGGCGTTGTCGTCGGCGGGACGCTCGTCCTCTTCCTCGGTCTCGGGATCCACGCCCTTGATGGCGGGGATGTCCAGGGGGGAGGGCATGAAGTCCACGATAGCGTCCAGCAGCTTCTGCACGCCCTTGTTGCGGTAAGAAGTACCGCACACCACGGGCACCAGCAGGTTGTCGATGGTACCCTTGCGCAGAGCCTTGCGGATCATATCGGTGGGGATCTCTTCCTCCTCCAGAGCCAGCATCATGATCTCGTCGTCGATGTCGGCGCAGGCGTCGATGAGCTTGGTCCGGTACTCCTGGGCCAGCTCCATCATGTCGGCGGGGATCTCCTCCACGCGCATATCCTTGCCCAGATCATCATAGTACACGTCGGCCTTCATCTCCACCAGGTCGATGATGCCGCGGAAGGTATCCTCGGCGCCGATGGGCAGCTGAATGGGCACAGCGTTGCACTTGAGACGATCGTGGATCATGTGCAGCACGTTGTAGAAGTCGGCGCCCATGATGTCCATCTTGTTGACGTAGATCATGCGAGGCACCCGGTAGTGGTCGGCCTGACGCCACACAGTCTCAGACTGGGGCTCCACGCCGCCCTTGGCGCACATGACGGTGACAGAGCCGTCCAGCACGCGCAGGGAGCGCTCCACCTCAACGGTGAAGTCCACGTGGCCCGGGGTGTCGATGATGTTGATACGAGTCTGGGGGAACTGCTGAGCAGAACCGCTCCAGAAACAGGTGGTAGCAGCGGAGGTGATGGTGATACCACGCTCCTGCTCCTGAGCCATCCAGTCCATGGTGGCGGTACCATCATGGGTCTCACCGATCTTGTAGTTCACGCCGGTGTAGTACAGGATACGCTCGGTCGTAGTGGTCTTACCGGCATCGATGTGAGCCATGATACCGATATTACGGGTATTCTGCAGAGAAGTCTTTCTAGTAGCCATATCTCTGTTCCTCCCGGATTACCAGCGGTAGTGAGCGAAGGCCTTGTTGGCCTCAGCCATCTTGTGAGTGTCCTCACGCTTCTTCACGGCGGAGCCGGTGTTGTTGGCGGCGTCCATGATCTCGCCAGCCAGACGCTCCTTCATGGTCTTCTCACCGCGGTTGCGGGAGTAAGTGGTCAGCCAGCGCAGACCCAGGGTCTGACGGCGCTCGGGACGCACTTCCATGGGCACCTGATAGGTGGAGCCGCCCACACGACGGGACTTGGTCTCCAGAGAAGGCATGATGTTCTCGATGGCAGCGTTGAACACCTCCAGGGGCTCCTGGCCGGTCTTCTCTTTGATGATGTCAAAGGCACCGTAGACGACCTTCTGGGCAACACCCTTCTTGCCGTCCAGCATGATGCTGTTAACGAGCTTAGTGACTAAGACGGAATTATACAGCGGATCGGGCAGAACCTCCCGCTTGGGTACGTTTCCTCTTCTGGGCACTTTGCTTCCCTCCTTCTTAATAAAATAGAATTCATAGGTACTCAGGCCCCGATGGCCGGGGCTTGTGTCATGCCTGTCCGAGGTCTACCCACATATATATGGAATAAACGCTCGGCAAGGCGCAGTTTGCCTTGCGCAGTCAGCGCAGTAAGCAAGTTAGATGCACAGGTGGGGTAAGAATTACTTCTTAGCGCCGCCCTTGCCGGCCTTGGGACGCTTGGCACCGTACTTGGAACGGGCCTGCATACGGCCATTGACGCCCTGGGTATCCAGAGTGCCACGGATGATGTGGTAACGCACGCCGGGGAGGTCCTTAACACGGCCGCCGCGGATCAGCACCACGGAGTGCTCCTGCAGGTTGTGGCCAACACCGGGGATGTAGGCGGTCACCTCGTAGCCGTTGGTCAGACGCACACGAGCGATCTTACGCAGAGCGGAGTTCGGCTTCTTAGGAGTGGAAGTACGAACGGCAGTGCAGACGCCGCGCTTCTGAGGGGAGGGCAGGTCAGTCTCCTTGTTCTTCAGGGTGTTCAGACCATGCTGCATGGCGGGAGAGTTGGACTTGTAGGTAGTCTTCTCACGGCCCTTGCGCACCAATTGGTTAAAAGTAGGCATGATTTTCCTCCTTTCAATGAATATATATTTTAACGAACTCTCCGTAGATTATTCGCTAAAATCAAAAAATTATACAGTTGCCGCTACAGCGGCTCCCACGGCGATGCCGCAGGCATGTCCCAGAGCCTTCATGGTGTCCGTCCAGTGGACCTCCACCCCTTGCTCCTGGGCCTGTTGAGCCAGTGGCTCGGTGAGGGCGGGATCGGCATTTCGTGCCAGATAGATTCCCGTCGCCCGCCCATCTTTCAGGGCCCGGCGAACCTGCTTGACGCCCACAACCTTGCCGGCTTGTTCCAGTTTGGTCAGCATCCAAGCAGACCTCCTTTTTGGCATATCAGCACAATTTGGGATTGTAGCACAAAATCGTCCTCTCGTCAAGGAAAAACGCCCAGATTCACCTATCTATTTTTTACTCTTTTTCCCGCCATTTCCTTGTGCAATCTGTCTGCCTCTTGCCAAACCGTCCCCTGGAGGCTATAATGGGGGCACACTGTAAACTGGAGGTTTTGATTGACATGGCTCTCAATCAGCAATGGTTTGACGATATGGAAGCCCGCATCCCCCACGACGGGGTGCGCACCCGCTTCGCCCCCTCTCCCACGGGCTACATGCACGTGGGCAATCTCCGCACCGCCCTGTACACCTACCTCATCGCCCGCCACGCCGGCGGCAAGTTCATCCTCCGCATTGAGGACACCGACCAGGGCCGTCTGGTGGAGGACGCCACCGAAATCATTTATAATACCATGCGCTCCTGCGGCCTGACCTGGGACGAAGGTCCCGACGTGGGCGGCCCCGTGGGCCCCTACATCCAGACCGAGCGCCGCTCCTTCTACGCCGAGTACGCCAAGCTGCTGGTGGAGCGCGGTCACGCCTACTACTGCTTCTGCGATAAGCACGAGGAGACCGAGGAGGAAGAGGGCAACTTCCAGAAGGAAGAGGACCCCTGCCGCAACCTCGACCCCGAGGAAGTGGCCGCTCGTCTGGCCAATGGTGACCCCTATGTCATCCGCCAGCGCATCCCCCACGAGGGCCAGACCACCTTTATGGACGCCGTGTACGGCGCCATCACTGTGGACAACGACACCCTGGACGACCAGGTGCTGCTGAAACGGGACGGTCTGCCCACCTATAACTTCGCCAACGTGGTGGACGACCACCTCATGGGCATCACCCACGTGGTACGCGGCGCCGAGTACCTCTCCTCTGCCCCCAAGTACAACCTGCTGTACGAGGCCTTCGGCTGGGCCATCCCCACCTACGTCCACTGCTCCTCTGTCATGATCACCGACCCCGAGACCGGGGCCGTGCGCAAGATGTCCAAGCGCAAGGGCGACCCCTCCTACGAGGACCTCATCCAGATGGGCTATCTGTCCCAGGCTGTGGTGAACTACGTCTCCCTGCTGGGTTGGGCCCCCCACGGTGAGCTCAGCGAGCAGGAGTTCTTCACTCTGGACGAGCTGGTGAAGGCGTTTGAAATCTCCGGCATCTCCAAGTCCCCCTCCGCCTTCGACATGGAGAAGCTCAACTACTTCAACGCCACCTACCTGCGCTCCATGACCCCTGAGGCCTTTGCTGAGGTGGCCCGGCCTTACATCCGCCAGGCCGTCACCAACGAGGCCTATGACGCCGACGTCATCGCCTCCCTGCTCCAGGCCCGGTGCGAGCGCCTCACCGACATCCCCGAGAAGGTGGACTTCTTCGATGTGCTCCCCGAGTACGGCGTGGAGCTGTTCACCAACAAGAAGTCCAAGACCAACTCTGAGGTGTCCCTGGACATGCTGGAGAAGACCGTCCCCGTCCTCTCCGCTCTGGAGAACTGGACTCAGGAGGGCATCCACGACACCCTCATCCAGCTGGCCGAGTCTTTGGGCGTGAAAAACGCCACCCTCATGTGGCCCCTGCGCATTTCCATCGCCGGCAAGACCGTCACCCCCGGCGGCGCCGTGGAGCTGTGCTACATCCTGGGCAAGGAGGAGACCCTGCGCCGCATGGAGCTGGGTGTCCAGAAGCTGAAAGCCTGATTCCCTCTATAACTACGGCGGAAGCAGCCATTTGGTTGCTTCCGCTGTTTTTCTATGGTCAATCATCTGCTCTTCTCCAATGTCTTTATGCAGACTTGCCAGTCTGGCGGGGACGCTCCGCTAGGGGTCTATTTTTGAGCGGCCAAAAATAGACGAAAAAGCCGCCTAGGGGTTGCACCCCTAGGTACCCTGCTTGGGTCAGTAGTCCTTTGACTCTGGATAAATCCCAACCGGCCCAGGGGTAAGCCGATCCTCTATGCCGCTACATCCGCTACCGCTCAATCTTCCAGAGTGGAAGGAACTGCCCCAGAAGGATAGGGCCGGTGGTGGGTGGGAACTGCAAGTCTCCACCATGCACCGACGCTATACCCAAGGAATCGCCGTGGCAATACGGGGAATATATCAGCGGCAGCGGAGCAAGAAGAACCAGACAATCCTTCCTCCCTCAGCGTCGGTGGGGGATGCTCCAGCGCCATGCAAGGAGACCTCAGGGGGTACCTAGGGGGAACGCCCTAGGCGATTCTTTCCCCGATTTCTCATCGCGGAGAAATCGGGCCCAGCGGAGCGTATTTGCCACGCTAGCAAATCTGCGCCTAGTACAGAAAAGAGGGACAGCCGCCGAATTGGAAGCTGTCCCCTTTGCTCATTTCACCCGCAGTTTCTTCACCAGATCCTCCTGGGGTGTGACATACACCGTGTTATAGGTGTTGTAGATGACAAAACCGGGCTTGGCCCCCGCAGGCTTCTTAATGGCTTTCACAGGGGTCACATCCACCGGCACCTGGGCGGAGTCCTTGGCCTGGGAGAACCAGGCAGCCAGCATGGCCGCTTCGGTCACCGACTGATCGTCGGGCTGGACCCCTCCGGTCTTCAAAATCACGTGGGAGCCGTGGAGCTTTTGCACATGGAACCACAAATCCCGCTTGTCCGAGTCCTTCAAGGTCAGGCGGTCGTTCTGGCTGTTGTTCTTGCCCACCAAAATGGTGAGGCCAGCGGAAGAACGAAACTCCATGGGCTTGGCGTGGATGATCTTCACCTTGCCCTTGGCGGTCATCTTCCGCTTATGCTGGCGCAAATATCCGTTGTCCATGAGCTCCTGACGGATCTCCTGCAAGTCCCGGTCCCCCTCGGACAAGGTGATCATTTGCAGCACGCTGTCCAGGTACTCCAGCTCGGTGCGGTTTTTCTCCAGCTGGATGGCCAGCATCTCCTCCGCCTTCTGGGCCTTTTTGTAGTCCTTATAGTACTTGGCGGCGTTTTGCTGGGGGGTGAGCAGGGGGTCCAAGGGGATTTCCACCTCTCTGCACTCCGGGTCATAGTAGTTCTGGGCCACCAGCACCGACTGGCCCCGGTGCATCTGATAGAAGTTGGTGGTGATGATGTCCCCGTACTCCCGCATCTGCTCCCGGTTGCCCGCGCGCCGCAGGTCTGCCTCCTGGTTGGCGATCTTCTTGGCGGTGCGGTTGCGGGCCTGGGTCACCGACCGGATGAAATCCGCCCCCCGCTGTTTCACCCGCTCCTGGGCCTCCCGGGCGGCGTAGTAGTCGTCCAGCAGCTGGGAGAAGGTCTCACAGCGGGTCAATTCCACTTCGGGGCCGTATTGCAGAATGGGCAGGAAGGAGAAGTCCATCTCCTTCCCCTCTTTTTTCAGCACCACCGGCTCATACTTGCCCTCCAGGATGATGGAGCGCAGCCGCAGCACCTCCCGGGCCAGGCCCCGGGAAGTCTCGTCGGCCCGGAAGGCCAACTCCCGGGCCACCAGGGGGGAAATGCCGCTGAAGGTGTCCAGCAGCCACTTGTCCTGCCCCTCTCCCTGGGGCGCCTGGCTGGACACCAGCTGCTCCAGCTCCTCCTCCCCCATGGCGGTGAAGTCCAGCTTGCCCGTGGGCACGGGGTACTGGTAGAAGAGGCCGGGCATCACCGGGCGCTGGGCGGAGATATCCCCGTCCACCCGGCGCATGCTGTCGGTGATGCGCCCCGCTCCGTCCAGCATAATGAGGTTGGACTTGCGGCCGATGCACTCCAGCACCAGGGCCCGCTCCACCCGGTCCCCCAACTCGCTGAGGGTCTCAAAGCGGAACTCCAGCAGCCGCTCCATGGGGGGCTGTTTGATTTCCAGAATGCGGCCACCCAAGAAATACTTGCGCAGCAGCATACAGAACATGGGGGGCGTCTCCGGGTTCTCCCGGGTCACAGTGGTGAGCTGGGCTCTGGGGTGGGCGGGGTTTGCCGACAGCAGCAGCTTCACATTTCCCTGCCCGGTGCGCATGTGCAGCACCACCTCATCCCGGGTGGGCTGATAGATCTTGTCCACCTTTCCGCCGGTGATGCGTTCCCGCAGCTCTCCGGCTAAGGCGGTCATGACAATTGCATCCAAGGGCATGGCTCATTCCTCCGTCATCATCCGTTCAAACAGCTCATTGAGCCGGTCCAGACGGCCCTGCAAGTACAGCCAGCCGAACAGGGCCTCCAGCCCGGTGGCGGCGTGGTACTCTCCCACGCTGGCCCCCTTGGGGATGGCGGCGGTGTGGCTGTTGCGGGCCCGGCGGTACACGTCCTGCTCCTCCTCGGTGAGGATGGGCAAAATCAGCTTGACCCGCTTGGCCTGGGCGGGGGCGGAGACATAGGTCACCGCCGCACGGTGCAGCCCCTTGTTGGTGGCCTTGCCCTTCAGGCACAGCCAGGTGCGCACCATGAGCTCATACACTCCATCCCCCAGATGGGCCAGCGCCAGGCTGCTCATGGGGTGGAGGACATCCTGTCCCACTGACAGGTGAAAGTAATCCATACGATTTCTCCATTCTCTAGGTTGGCCCGGGCGTCCCCGGACATTCGGCATCTCTCCATAGTCTACCCCGTCCAGGCGAACTTGGCAAGTGTTTTCCGTTTTCCCCCTTCTCCCGGCACAAAAAAAGCCTGTCAGGAAAGGCTTGGCCGTTCCGACAGGCTAAACAGAGAGGGTGTCTCTGGAGTTGTTTGTCCGGGGGGCTCCGACTGCTGCCAGAGCAGCCCCGGTTGTTCGTTCGTCGCTGTCAGGGGAGGTCTCAGCTCTGCCTGGACATCTCTTCCTGACATGGCCTATGATACCAGAACCCCCATGTCGAATGATAGACAATTTGGGAACCCATTGTGAACCTTTTGTAAACCCCAAAATCGGCCTCACACAGGGGCAGTCTGCCAAAAAAGCTCATGTGCACACAAGAAGGATATGGTTTCTTGCATCATCCAAAAAGCCCTCGGCAGAGTTTTCCAGCCCGAGGGCGGGAAAATAAATTGAAATCTGTTTTTTTCGGGGACATGTGCATCGAAAAAAAAACACTTCTCAGCCCGCCAGTGTGGAATCGGGTCGCCCTTTGACCCGATTATGCATGCAGCGGGCTGCAACTCCTCTCAAAAATGCTGGCATTTTTGAGAAGCGTGTCGAATTGTTTCGACACGCTGAAACGGCCTGCCCGGAGGAACCAGGCAGGCCGCCGCATCAAACCAGTTGTTGGTTGGACAGGCCGAAGCTCACGGCAATGGCCCCATCCACCTTTTTCATCACTTGTTCGTCCACCCGGCCCATATGTTCCCGTAGCCGCCGTTTGTCCAGGGTACGAATCTGCTCCAACAGCACGATGGAGTCCTTGGGCAGGCCATAGCTGTGGGCTGCCAGGGTGATATGGGTGGGCAGTCGGGCCTTCCCCGTCTGAGAGGTGATGGCCGCTGCAATGACAGTGGGGCTGTGTTTGTTTCCGGTGTCGTTTTGCACGATCAGGACAGGGCGAACGCCCCCTTGTTCGCTGCCCACCACCGGACTGAGGTCGGCGTAATAAATATCGCCGCGTTTGACACTGTTGTCCACAGGATTTCACACTCCGCCGGATTTATAGTGCCCGGTCCTTGCCATGCCTGCCGGGTACTATCATTCTCCCACGGTGGGGCGGATCTTATACCGGTGGAACAGGATTCCTTCGCCACCGGGTGCCGCTCCATCTCTCGCCGCTCCCTCGGGGGCGACCCCCCGTGTTATCTTATGCGCCCCGGTACAATCTGGGCACCCGGGGGGAGACGGCGCACAGCAGCTCATAGGGGATAGTCCCCGCCAGCTGGGCCATATCCTCCAGGGAGTGGTGGGCGCCGAACAGCTCCACCTCGTCCCCCGGCTGCACCTGGTCCCCCTCCTGAAGGGCCACCATGCACATGTCCATGCACACCCGGCCCACAATGGGCCGCTCCTGGCCGCCCACCAGCACGGTGCCCTGGCCGGACAACACCCGGTGCAGGCCGTCGGCATAGCCCACCGGCAGCACCGCCACCCGGCCGCCGGAGGCGGGCATGTGCTGGGTGCAGCCGTAGCTCACCGGGGTGTCCCCCGGCAGCTCCCGCACCGCCGCCACCCGGGTCTTCAAGGTCATCACCGGCCACAGCTCCCCGGCATCCAGCCCCTGGCAGGAGGGGTCGGGCAGGTAGCCGTACAGGGCAATGCCCGGGCGCACCATATCCAGGTGGGTACAGGGGAAGTTGAGCACGGCGGCACTGGCCGCGCAGTGGCGCAGCTGGAAGGTGCGGCCATAGGTATTTTTCAGCAAATCCAGGGTGTCCAGGAAGCGGGTGAACTGCTCCATGGTGTACCCCTCGTCCCCGTCGGCGTTGGCAAAGTGGGTGAAAATGCCCTCCGCCTCCAGCCCCTCCAGGGCGCACA
Source organism: Pseudoflavonifractor sp. An176 (assembly GCF_002160435.1). NCBI lineage: Bacteria > Bacillati > Bacillota > Clostridia > Eubacteriales > Oscillospiraceae > Pseudoflavonifractor > Pseudoflavonifractor sp. An176. The sequence goes on from NZ_NFKO01000001.1 coordinate 281,423, forward strand.
GGGCGTCCACGTCCTGGGCAGCCTGGGCCGGGTCATGGGCCAGAATGCCCAGACGGCTCATGCCGGTGTCCAGCTTGACGTGGATTTTGGCCCGCTTGCCCTGGGCCACAGCGGCCTGGGACAGGGCCTGGGCCAGCTCGGGGGTAAACACCGCCTGAGTCAGGTCGTGCTCCACCACCTGGGGGGCAAACTCCGCCGGGGTGGCCCCCAGGATGAGAATGGGCATGGTAATGCCCGACTGGCGCAGCTCGGTGGCCTCGTTGAGGCAGGCCACGGCCAGATAGTCCGCCCCCAGCTGCTGCAATTTGTGGGCCACTTCCTCCGCCCCGTGTCCGTAGGCATTGGCCTTCACCACGCCCAGAAACTTACTCTGGGGGGCGCAGGCCCGCAGTACATGGTAATTATGCTCCAGATTGTCCAGACGGATCTCCGTCCAGGTCCGCATGGTCTGTTGATTCATCCTCGTTCATCTCCATGGTAAAATCATCACTTGTCACGGTGAGCACGGTAACTCCTTCCACCTGTACCTCCGCCATGCGAAGGGCAAAGGTGTCCGGGGCAAACCACATGGTGTACTCCGTGCCCGCTCCCTGCTCCTGCTCCGGGTCCCGGCAGGTTAGCTCCAGGAAGGTGTTCTCCCCCTCCTGCGCCCAGCTGCACTGGGCTATGTAGCCCTGGGCCACCTGGTCCAGCATCTCCGGTATGGCGGCAATGGGGCTCAGGCCGTCCCCGTTGAGGGTGCCCAAGGTCATCCCCGCTCCGTCATACTCCAAGACAGCCTCCTCATCGGTCATCCGGGCGGTGACTCCTGCCATCCACTCCGGCTCCACCACAGTGAGCACCGTCTCTCCCTCCTGCTGGGCCGTTCCCTCCAAGGTGAACTCATAGAGCTGCTGGCCTAAATGGGCGCTGACCCGGAAGGTGCCCGACCAGCCGCTCATGGTCTGGTACTGGCCCCGCAGCAGCACGCCCTGCTGCTGCGCCTGCTGGTCCTGCTTGGAGCAGCCTGTGAGCAGCACCGTCATTATCAGCGCTCCGCAGGCCAATTCTCTGCGCAATGCGCTCCCCCCTTTCCCGTACTTGAGGGGCGGAAACCGCCGCCCCTGTCTCCATATATATGAAGCCGAGATGGGGGTATGTCAGATCGTGCACGCCCCATTATAAAGTTTTCCCTCTTGCTTTTCAACCTATATTGTGATATAAAAGTTTTTAGTGCAAATGCGAAGAACGGGAAAATAGCGTGCTGGCATATCTCAGAGAGAGGCGGTCACCGGCTGAAAGCCGCCTTGGTGTGTGTCGCTTGGTTCGCCCGGGAGCGGCCTGTGAGAGCAGGACGGTGTGCCCTCCGTTATGGGGCAAAGAGAGTGTGCGCGCATGGCGCACAAATGCGGGTGGTACCGCGGAAGGCTGGCCTTTCGTCCCTGTTTGTAGGGAGGAAAGGCTTTTTTCATGTTATATTTTACCCGAAAGGAAGAGAATAGATGAAGCAGCAATTAAACGACATTCGTGTGCAGGCCCTTGCCGCCTTCGAGGCCGCCGACAGCCTGGCAGCTCTGGACGCCCTGCGGGTGCAGTACCTGGGCAAGAAGGGCGAGCTCACCGGCGTGCTCAAGCAGATGGGCAAGCTCTCCGCCGAGGAGCGCCCCGTCATGGGCCAGCTGGCCAACCAGGTGCGCGCAGACCTGGAGGCCGCTCTGGAGACCCAGGGCAAGAAGCTGGAGGCCCAGGCCCTGGAGCAGCGGCTCAAGGACGAGGCTCTGGACGTGACCATCCCCGGCAAGCCCGTGAAGGTGGGCCACCGTCACCCCATGTATATCGCCCTGGACGAGATCAAGGAGATCTTCATCGGCATGGGCTTCACCGTGCTGGACGGCCCCGAGGTGGAGCTGGCCGAGCTGAACTTCGACCGCCTCAACGCCGAGGAGAACCACCCCTCCCGGGACTGGTCCGACACCTTCTACTTTGACGAGGACAGCCGGGTGATGCTCCGCTCCCAGACCTCCCCCATGCAGGTGCGGGCCATGGACACCATGGAGCTGCCCATCCGCATCATCGCCCCCGGCCGTGTGTACCGCAAGGACGAGGTGGACGCCACCCACTCCCCCATGTTCCACCAGGTGGAGGGCATGGTCATCGACAAGAACGTCACCATGGCCGACCTGAAGGGCACCCTGAACACCGTGGTGGAGAAGCTCTACGGCAAGGGCACCAAGACCCGGTTCCGTCCCCACCACTTCCCCTTCACCGAGCCCTCCTGCGAGATGGACGTGCAGTGCCACAAGTGCGGCGGCGTGGGCTGCCCCACCTGTAAGGGAGAGGGCTGGATTGAGCTGCTGGGCGCTGGTATGATTCACCCCCGGGTGCTGGAGATGAGCGGCATCGACCCCAACGAGTACTCCGGCTGGGCCTTCGGCATCGGCCTGGAGCGTACCGCCATGCGTCGGTTCAAGATCGCCGACCTGCGCCTGATTTTTGAAAACGACGTGCGCTTCCTGGAGCAGTTTTAAGGAAAGAGGGGAACATTACCATGAATTTAAGCAGAAACTGGCTGCGTGAATTTGTCACCGTAGACGCCAATGACCATGATTTTGCCGAGGCCATGACCCTGTCCGGATCCAAGGTAGAGCTGACCCACGACCTGGGCGCTGAGATCTCCAACGTGGTGGTGGGCCGCATCCTGTCCATGGAGCGCCACCCCGACTCCGACCACATGTGGGTCTGCCAGATCGACGCCGGCCAGGCCGAGCCGGTGCAGATCGTCACCGGCGCCTGGAACGTCCATCCCGGCGACCTGGTGCCTGTGGCCCTGCACAAGTCCACCCTGCCCGGTGGCAAGAAGATTGAGAAGGGTAAGCTGCGTGGCGTGTTGTCCAACGGCATGATGTGCGGCCTGCTGGAGCTGGGCCTGGACGAGCGGGACTTCCCCTACGCCGCCATCACCCCCGCCGCCATTCTGGGGGACTACAAGCCCCTGGACCCCGCCAAGCCCTCCATCTCCGCCGATATCAAGCCCGGCGACAAGATCTACGGCCCCGTGGTGGCCGCCAAGGTCCTGGAGTGCACCTCCCAGCCCGACGGCACCTTCCACACCTGCCTGGATACCGGTGACGGCACCGCCGCTCCCGACACCATCTGCCCCAACCTCCACGAGGGGGATCTGGTGGCCTACAATACCAAGACCGACGCCATCTGCACCCTGGCGGACCTCCATGCCCAGCAGGCAGAGTTCCCCCACTGCATCCCCGACGGCATTTTCGTGCTCCGGGAGGACTGCAAGCCCGGCGACGACATCAAGCCCATCATCAACGCCGACGACCACGTGGTGGAGTTTGAGATCACTCCCAACCGCCCCGACTGCCTGTCCGTCATCGGCCTGGCCCGGGAGGTGTCCGCCACCTTTGGCGCACCTCTCACCCTCCACGAGCCCGTGGTGAAGGGCGGAGCCGAGGGCAACCTCATGGAGCTGCTGGATGTGGAGACCCCCGCCGCCGATCTGGTGCCCCGGTACACCGCCCGGATGGTGCGCAACGTGAAGATCGGCCCCTCCCCTAAGTGGATGCGGGAGCGGCTGCGCTCCATGGGTGTGCGCCCCATCAACAACATCGTGGACATCACCAACTATGTGATGCTGGAGTATGGCCAGCCCATGCACGCCTTTGACTACCGCTATGTCCACGGCGGCAAGATCATCGTCCGCCGTGCCCAGGAGGGCGAGGAGCTGACCACCCTGGACGGCAAGAGCCACACCCTCAATGCCAACCACCTGGTCATCGCCGACGAGACCCGGGCCGTGGGCCTGGCTGGCATCATGGGCGGCGAGAACAGCGAGATCGTGGACGACACCGTGGACGTGGTGTTCGAGTCCGCCTGCTTTGACGGCGCCACCATCCGCAAGGGCGCTCTGGCCCTGGGTATGCGCACCGAGGCCAGCGCCAAGTTTGAGAAGGGCCTGGACCCCATGAACACCCTCCCCGCCGTGCAGCGGGCCTGTGAGCTGGTGGAACTGCTGGGCGCCGGTGACGTGGTGGATGGCATCATCGACATCCTCAACTACGTGCCCCAACCCCGGGTGCTCACCCTGGAGCCCGACCGCATCAACGCCCTGCTGGGCACCGACGTGGCCGAGGAGGAGATGGTGCGCATCCTCCGCAGCCTGGACTTCCAGGTAGAAGGCAACCAGGTCACCGTTCCCTCCTGGCGTGGCGATGTCATCGGCATGGCAGACTTTGCCGAGGAAGTGGCCCGGTTCTACGGCTACAACAACATCCCCTGCACCCTCATGCGGGGCCAGACCACCCTGGGCGGCTACTCCGATGAGGAGCTGCTGGAGCGTCAGCTGGGGGCCATGTGCCGCACCATGGGCTATGATGAGATCATCACCTACTCCTTCATCTCCCCCACCTGCTACGACAAGATCAACTGGCCCACGGACTACCTGGGCCGTAACTCCCTGAAGATCTTAAACCCCCTGGGCGAGGACACCTCCATCATGCGCACCACCACCCTCCCCTCCATGCTGGAGATTCTCACCCGCAACTACAACTACCGCAACCAGAACGTGCGCCTGTACGAGGTGGGCCGCACCTACGCCCCCGGCGGCGAGGATGGCCTGGCGGTGGAGTCCAAGACCCTCACCCTGGGCGCCTATGGCTCCGACATGGACTTCTACACCATGAAGGGGTGCATTGAGGCCATTTTGAAGGACCTGCGGGCCAGCGACGTCACCTTCCGCACCGGCTCCGGCTTCACCGAGCTGGTGTCCTACCACCCCGGCCGCTATGCCGAGGTGTGGGTGGGCTCTGACTGCGTGGGCTTCTTCGGCCAGATTCACCCCCTGGTGGCTCAGAACTACGGGGTGGACGGCGAGCTGTACTGCGCGCAGCTGGCCCTGGACGAGCTGGCTCTGGCCAAGGGCGCTGACCCTGTGTACACTCCCCTGCCCAAGTTCCCCGCCGTCACCCGTGACATCGCTGTGGTGTGTGACGAGGCCGTCACCGTGGGCGCCCTGGAGGCCTGCATCCAGAACGCCGCCCACGGCCTGCTGAAGCAGGTGACCCTCTTCGACATCTACCGGGGCAAGGGCGTGGAGGACGGCAAGAAGTCCGTGGCCTTCAACCTCACCCTCCGGGCCGACGACCGCTCCCTCACCGGCGAGGAGGCGGAGACCGAGGTGCAGCACATTCTGGCCGCTCTGGCCTCTGAGCTGGGCGCCACCTTGCGCTAAGAGCCATTTTTCGGCAATTCGCAGATTGACAAGCTCCTGTCTACTCCGCTATAATGGGTGTATGACGACAGCAAGGGCGCTGTGGCCATTGTGGTCACAGCGCCCATTTGATTTTTTCCCAGGAGGAATGACTATGTCCATTCACGAGGAATGCGGATTGTTCGGCATCAGCGACCCCCACGGGGACTGTGCCCGCACCACCTATTACGGCCTGTACGCCCTCCAGCACCGGGGGCAGGAGGCCTGTGGCATCGCCACCATCAACCAGCGTGTGCTCTCCTTCCACAAGGATGTGGGCCTGGTGGGAGACGTGTTCCACCCCGACGTGCTGGACCGTCTCAATGGCACCATGGCCGTGGGCCATGTGCGCTACGCCACCACCGGCGGCGGGCAGCGGGAAAACGCCCAGCCCCTGACCCTCAAGTACGTCAAGGGCACCCTGGCGGTGGCTCACAACGGCAACCTGGTGAACACCGCCGAGCTGCGCACCTTCTTTGAGTACCGGGGCGCCATCTTCCAGACCACCACCGACTCCGAGCTCATCGCCTACGCCATCGCCCAGGAGCGGCTGCGCTGCGCCTCCGCCGAGGAGGCGGTGTGCCGGGCGGTGAAGGGCCTGCGGGGCGCCTTCTCCCTGCTGGTCATGTCCCCCCAGAAACTCATCGCCGTCCGGGACCCCTGGGGCTTCCGCCCCCTGTGCATGGGCCGCCGGGGGGATGCGGTGATCTTCGCCTCGGAGAGCTGTGCCCTCCACGCCGTGGGCGCCCAGTTCGAGCGGGAGCTGGACCCCGGCGAAATCGTAGTGGTGGAGGGCACCCAGGTGCGCTCCATCCGGGAGAACTGTCAGGGCTCCTCCAGCCATATGTGCATCTTCGAGTATATCTACTTCGCCCGCCCCGACTCGGTGCTGTGCGGCCAATCGGTGCACCTGGCCCGGCGCAACGCCGGACGGCTGCTGGCCCGGGAGTTCCCCGTGGAAGCGGATGTGGTCATCGGAGTGCCCGACTCCGGCTTGGACGCCGCCATGGGCTTTGCCGAGGAGTCCGGCATCCCCTACGGGGTGGGCCTGGTGAAAAACCGCTACATTGGCCGCACCTTCATCACCCCCGGCCAGGAGAGCCGGGAGCAGGCGGTGCGCATCAAGCTGGGCGCTCTGGCCAGCTGTGTGGCAGGCAAGCGGGTGGTGATGGTGGACGACTCCATCGTCCGGGGCACCACCTCCAAGCAGATTGTCTCCCTGCTCCGGGAGGCGGGGGCCACGGAAGTACACATGTACTCCTCCGCCCCGCCCTTCATTGCCCCCTGCTACTTCGGAACCGACATCCCCGACCGGGACGCCCTCATCGCCTGTAACTACACCCAGGAGGAGATGCGGGAGATGATTGGGGCCGATTCCCTCCACTTCTTGTCTCTGGAGGCCCTGCACCAGATCGCACCCCAGGCCGACTGCGGGTTCTGCGACGGGTGCTTTACCGGGTCCTATCCCATCGAAGTATAACCCCCTCACCCCACGGAATGTTCCCCCTTCCGTGGGGTGTTTTTTCGTCCCCCACGGGTTTGACTAATTCCCACCTGTGTAGTATAATACGTTGATTATATAATGAGGAGAATGTGCTCATGTGGTTGGCCAAAAATTGGAAAGATTATGAGCTGCTGGACTGCGGCCGTGGAGAAAAACTGGAGCGTTGGGGCTCTCACCTGCTGGTGCGCCCGGACCCCCAGGCCATTTGGAATACCCCCCGCCAGAACAAGGGCTGGAAGACGGCCCACGCCCGCTATTCCCGCTCCCACACCGGTGGCGGCCAGTGGGCCTCCAAGCAGGTGCCCGAGCGGTGGCAGATTCACTATAAAGAACTGACCCTGAACGTGGGCCTGATGAACTTTAAACATACCGGCGTGTTCCCCGAGCAGGCGGCCAACTGGGACTTTGCCCAGGACCTCATCCGCCGGGCGGGCCGCCCCATTTCGGTGCTGAACCTGTTTGCCTACACCGGCGGGGCCACGGTGGCCTGCGCCGCGGCCGGGGCCAGCGTGTGCCACGTGGACGCCGCCCGTGGCATGGTGCAGTGGGCCCGGGAGAACGCCAAGTCCTCGGGTCTGGAGGACAAGCCCATCCGCTGGATCATTGACGACTGCGCCAAGTTTGTGGAGCGGGAGATCCGCCGGGGCCGCCGCTACGATGCCATCATCATGGACCCCCCCTCCTATGGCCGGGGCCCCTCCGGTGAGGTGTGGAAGCTGGAGGAGAACCTGTACCCCTTTGTGGAGCTGGTGTCCAACGTCCTCAGCGATGACCCTCTCTTTGTGATTCTCAATTCCTACACCACGGGCCTGGCCCCGTCGGTGCTGACTTATATTTTGCAGACCGTCATCGGCGGCAAATTCGGCGGGCGCACCGTGTCCGACGAGCTGGGCCTGCCGGTAACCCAGACCGGGCTGGCGCTCCCCTGCGGTGCCACCGGGCGCTGGGTGGCATCTTCCGTGGAGCATGTCTACCATGGCTAATCCCATCATCCAGGCCAGAGGCCTGACCTTTCGCTACACCACCGCCGAGGGAGTAGCCCCCACGGTGCTGGACCATGTGGACCTGGACATTGAGGCTGGGACCTTCGTGGCCATTCTGGGCCACAACGGCTCGGGCAAGTCCACCTTTGCCAAGCACCTCAACGCCATCCTCCTGCCCACTAGCGGAAAGGTGTACGTGGACGGCATGGACACCACCGACGAGGACAAGCTGCTGGACATCCGGCGCACCGTGGGCATGGTGTTCCAAAACCCAGACAACCAGATTGTGGCCAGTGTGGTGGAGGAGGACGTGGCTTTCGCCCCGGAGAACCTGGGGGTGCCCTCGGCGGAAATTCGCCGCCGGGTGGACGAGGCCCTGGAGGCGGTGGGCATGACGGAATATGCCCGCCACGCTCCCCATCTGCTCTCCGGCGGCCAGAAGCAGCGGGTGGCCATCGCTGGCGTGCTGGCCATGCGCCCCCGGTGCATTGTGCTGGACGAGCCCACCGCCATGCTGGACCCGGTGGGACGCCGGGAAGTGCTGGACACCGTGTGCCGTCTCCAGCGGGAGCTGGGTATGACGGTGGTGCTCATCACCCACCACATGGACGAAGCGGCCCGGGCCCAGCGGCTGGTGGTCATGGACAATGGCCATGTGGTCATGGACGGCCCCCCCGCCCAGGTCTTTCAGAATGTGGTGGGCCTGCGCCGCCTGGGGCTGGAAGTGCCCGACTCCGTGTCCCTGCTCTATGAGCTGCGCCAAGCCGGGCTGGACGTGCCCCTGGACGTCCTCACCTGCGAGGACTGCGCCCAGGCACTGGCCCACATTCTACCCCGATAAGAGAGGCCCGTATCTATGACGCCTATCATTGAACTCAGACAACTCACCCATATCTATAGTCAAGGCACCCCCTTTGAGCACGTGGCCCTGCAAAACGTGGACCTGACCGTGGCCCCGGGGGAATATCTGGCGGTCATTGGCCGCACCGGCTCGGGCAAGTCCACCCTGATGCAGCACCTCAACGGGCTGCTCCGTCCCACCTCGGGACAGGTACTCTTTGAAGGGGAGGACATCTGGGGCTCCAAGGAGCGCACCCGTCAGGTGCGCTTCCAGGTGGGCCTGGTGTTCCAATATCCCGAGTACCAGCTCTTTGAGGAGACGGTGTACCGGGATATCGCCTTCGGCCCCACCAACATGGGGCTGGACCAGGCCGAGGTGGACCGCCGGGTGCGGCAGGCCGCTTGCTTTGTGGGCCTGTCCGACCACACTCTGGAGAAGTCCCCCTTTGACCTGTCCGGCGGCCAAAAGCGCCGGGTGGCCATTGCGGGAGTCATCGCCATGGAGCCCAAGGTGCTCATTCTGGACGAGCCCACCGCCGGGCTGGACCCCGCCGGAGCCGCTCAGATTCTGGGCAACATCCGGGCCTATCACCGGGAGAAAAAGGCCGCCATCATTCTGGTGTCCCACTCCATGAATGAGGTGGCCCGGGAGGCCCAGCGGCTGGTGGTGTTCCGGGACGGCACCATTCCCTACTCCGGCACCCCCCAAGAGGTGTTCTCCCACGGGGCCGAACTGGAGCGGATGGGCCTGGGCGTGCCCGAGATGACCCGGGTGTTCGCCCGGCTGCGGGACATGGGCTATGAGGTGCCCGCCTCGGTGTACACCGTGGAACAGGCTCGGGACGCCATCCTGCTGGCCCGAAAGGGGGCGCAGGCATGAACCTCAAGGACATTACCCTGGGGCAATTTTTCCCCGGCAACTCCTTTCTCCACCGGGTAGACCCCCGCATCAAGCTGGCGGGGCTTCTGGTGTATGTGGTGGCCCTGTTTCTGGCCAACTGGTTTGTCACCTACGGCATCATGCTGGCCCTGCTGGTGTGGGGCTGCGCTGTGGCCCACATCCGGGCCAAAACCCTGCTGGGGGGCATGAAGCCGGTGATTTTCCTGCTGATCTTCACCGCTGTCTTGAACATGTTCTATACCCCCGGCACCCCTCTGGTGTCCTTCTGGGTTTTCACCATCACCTATGAGGGCATTTTACACGCCTTTTTCATGGTGGTACGCATTCTCATGCTCATCTGTGCCACCTTCCTGCTCACCTACACCACCTCCCCCCTGGCCCTCACCGACGGTCTGGAGAGCCTGCTCTCCCCTCTGAAAAAGGTGAAGGTGCCGGTGCACGAGCTGGCCATGATTATGTCCATCGCCCTGCGCTTCATCCCCACCCTCATTGAGGAGACGGACAAGATCATGTCCGCCCAGCGGGCCCGAGGGGCCGACTTCGACTCCGGCGGCCTCATCCGCAAGGCCAAGGCCCTCATTCCCCTGCTGGTGCCCCTGTTCATCTCCGCCTTTCGCCGGGCGGACGAGCTGGCCACCGCCATGGAGTGCCGCTGCTACTGCGGCGGGACGGGCCGCACCCGGATGCGGGAGCTGCACCTGCGCCCCGCTGACTGGCTGTTTCTCCTGGGCCTGGTGGTGGTGGCCGTGGCGGTGGGCCTGCTGGCCCACGTGAGTCTGTGAGCGCCCCCATCTTATCTATGAGGTGTTCCTATGCAATCCCGTAACATTGCCCTGCGCCTGAGCTATACCGGCACCGCCTACCACGGCTGGCAGGTGCAGAAAAACGCCGTCTCCGTGGCGGAGACTCTGGAAAAGGCCCTGTCCTTTGTGGTCAATCACCCGGTGAAAGTCACCGGGGCGGGCCGCACCGACGCCGGGGTCCACGCCCGCACCTACGTGGCCAATTTCCGCACCACCTCCGCCATCCCCCTGGAGCGGCTGCCTCTGGCGGTGAATACCCGCCTGCCCGACGACATTGTGGTGTCCAAGGCCACCCTGGTGCCCGATGACTTCAACGCCATCGGCTCCTGTCTGAAAAAAGAATACACCTACCGCATCTACAACTCCCGCATCCGGGACCCCTTCTACGTCAACCGGGTGTGGTTCTACCCCCGCCATCTGGACGAGTCCATTATGGCGGCGGCTGCCGCCCAGTTTGTGGGCACCCACGACTTTGCCGCCGTGCGCTCAGTGGGCACCGAGACCCGCACCACCGTGCGCACCGTCCACTACTTCGACATTGAGCGCAAGGGACAGATCATCGACTGTCGGGTGTGCGCCGACGGCTTTTTGTACAACATGGTCCGGGCCATGGTGGGCACCTGCATCTATGCCGCCGAGGGCAAGCTGGCCCCCGAGGATATCCCGGACATTCTCTCCTCCCGCAACCGCACCTTGGCCGGGCCCACCGCCCCGCCGGACGGGCTGTATATGACCAACCTGTGGTATGACGAGGACGTACTGTGACGATACTCCGGCGCCTGTGTGCGCCGCCGCCTTTTGAGGTATACGATTATGGAAGACACAAAGAACAACCAATCCAACACCCAGCCCAAAAAGCCCAAGTTTTTGGTGCGGGTTCTGCTCTTTCTCCTGGCCGTCCTGGTGGTCCTGGGGGCGGTGGCCGTGGTGGTGTTCCGGGACCGGCTGTCCCTGGACAACTTCAAGCGGTGGCTCCACTACCGCTCCCTGGTACTCAACGACAGCGGCCAGGCCGACTCCTTCCCCCACGACGGCAGCCTGGACGACACCTTCGCCGTGCTGGACGGAGACCTGCTGGTGTGCTCCTCCACCTCCATCTCCCTGTACTCCGGCAGCGGCACCCAGTATGTGGACCTGTCCGTGGACATGGACAACCCCGTGGTGGACACCAACGGCTCTCTGGCTGTGATCTATGACGCCGGGGGTTCCTCCCTGTACGTGCTGGGCCAGCGGGAGGTGATCTGGTCGGCCACCGACCTGACCTCCATCCTCTCCGCCCACCTCAACCAAAACGGACAGCTCACCGTGGTCAGCCAGACCAGCGGCTACAAGGGTTCCGTGACGGTGTACAGCACCGACTACGAGCCCATGATGAGCGTCAACCTCTCCTCCGCCTATGTCATGGACGCCGCTCTGTCCGACGACGGACAGACCCTGTCCATCCTCAACGTGGGGCAAACCGACGGCGTGTTTGACTCCACCCTCTCCCTGTACACCCTGAACACCACGGACTCGGGGAACTTTGAGCCCAACCTCACCAGTGATCTGGGCTCCTCGGTGGTGCTGGAGACCCGCCACACCGTCTCCCAGGTCTGGTCCATCTCCGACCAGAACCTGACCCTCACCGACCACGAGGGCAACAACGCCGTCATCGACTTCAACGACATGCACCTCAAGCGCTACTCCCTGGCCGGGGACGGCTTCGCCGTGGCTCTGCTGGCCAAGTACCGGGCAGGCAGCCAGGGCGAGCTGTGGGTGGTCTCCTCCGACGGCTCCCACAAGAGCCTGGAGATCGACCAGCAGGTGCTCTCCCTGTCCGCTGCCGGGCGGTATATCGCCGTGCTCACAGGCAAGCAGCTGAACATCTACACCAAGGACCTGGAGCTGTACGCCACCCTGGACAGCACCCAGGGCGCCCGTCAGGTGCTGCTCATGGAGGACGGCTCCGCCGTTCTCATCTCCGCAGACAGTGCCAGCTTCTACGTGCCTTAAACGAATGAGATTGCCCCTGAGGGCGTATAGTTAAGGAGGATTCCATGACCGCTTATATTTTCGATGCCGCCATTGTCGTTATCTTGGCTTTCTTCGCCTGGCGTGGCGCCAAAAAGGGCCTCATCCTCACTCTGTGCGGACTGCTGGGCCTGTTTGTGGCCTTCTTCGGGGCACAGTTCATCTCCACCCAGTTCCACGGCCCTGTGGCTCACATTATGGAGCCTGCCATCTACCAGGCCATCCGTGGGGCCGAGCCCCAGGGGGAGGAGACCGACTCCGGTGACCCCAGTCTGAGCATTCCCGGCAACATCGCCGAGCAGGCGGAGCCCGACTACACCCTGGACCAGCTGCTGGAGTCCATGAAGGAGCAGGGCCTGTTCGCCGGCTTCTCCTACTTCCTGGACCAGGCCAAGAACGAAGCGTCCATCCCCAGTGAGGGCGGGACCACGGTAGCCAGCGCGCTGGCGGACTACCTGGCCAACCTGGTGGCCAAGGCCACCCTGTTCGCCCTGTCCTTCCTGCTCATTCTCCTGATCTGGTTTTTGCTCAGCCACATTCTGGACCTGGCCTTCCACCTGCCCATCCTGGCCACGGTGAACACCGTGGGCGGACTGTTGGCAGGGCTTTTGAAGGCGGTGCTCATCGTCTTTGTGCTGGTGTGGCTGGGCCAGCTGGCGGAGATCATCCCCGCCAACCCCACCACCCCGGTCCTCTCCCTGTTCACCCCCAAGGGACTGGGCGCTCTGTTGGATCGGCTTCTCCTGTGATTTTCAGGGAAATTTCAGATTCTTCATGCCTAGTTCACATTCTTCTGGTAGGGTACCCCAAAAAGGATACCTTCCGAAAGGAGTTTAACCATGCAGCCGACACTTTGTACTCGCTGCCACAAGAACGTGGCAGTGATCTTCATCACGAAAATTGAAAACGGCGAGACCAAAAACGAAGGCCTCTGCCTGAAATGCGCCCGGGAACTGGGGCTCAAGCCTGTGGACGACATGATGCAGAAAATGGGCATCTCCGACGAGGACCTGGACTCTCTCTCCCATGAGATGATGTCCGCCTTCGGCGGCGTCGAGGGTCTGGAGCAGCTGGCCCAGGACCGCCCGGAGAACCCCGACGAGGAGGAGGACGAGGGGCGCACCGCCACCTTCCCCTTCCTCAGTAAGCTCTTCGGGGCGCAGCCCCCCCAGGAGGGCTCCGGCCCCCGGGGCGGCAAAGAGGAAAAGCCCTCTGGCCCGCCCAAGCCTCCCAAGCGCAAGTTTCTGGAAAACTACTGCATCTCCCTGACCCGCAAGGCCCAGGAGGGCAAGCTGGACCGCATCGTGGGACGGGACAATGAGATTCAGCGCACCATTCAGATTCTCAACCGCCGCCAAAAGAATAACCCCTGTCTCATCGGCGAGCCCGGCGTGGGTAAAACCGCTATTGCCGAGGGCCTGGCCCAGAAAATCCAGGACCGCCAGGTGCCCTATAAACTGCTGGACAAAGAGGTGTACCTGCTGGACCTCACCGCTCTGGTGGCAGGCACCCAGTTCCGGGGCCAGTTTGAGAGCCGTATGAAGGGCCTCATTGAGGAGATCCGCAAGCTGGGCAACATTATCCTGGTCATCGACGAGGTGCACTCCATCGTGGGTGCCGGCGACGCCGAGGGCTCCATGAACGCCGCCAACATCCTCAAGCCCGCCCTGTCCCGGGGTGAGATTCAGGTCATCGGCGCCACTACCCTCACCGAGTACCGCAAGTATATCGAAAAGGACACCGCCCTGGAGCGCCGCTTCCAGCCTGTGATGGTGGAGGAGCCCTCCATGGAGGAGGCCACCCAAATCCTCCAGGGCATCGCCCCCTACTATGAGGGCTACCACCACGTGGTCATCACCCCGGACATCTGCCGTCTGGCGGTGTCCATGAGTGAGCGGTACATCACCGACCGCTACCTCCCCGACAAGGCTATCGACCTCATCGACGAGGCCGCCTCGGAGGTCAACCTCCACAACAAGGACCTGGCCCGCATGGCAGAGATCGAGAAGGAGCTGGCCGACTACGCCAAAGAGGTGGACGTGGTGCTGGCCGCCACCGGGGCCGACAATCCCCAAATCCAAGATCTGCAGCAGCAGGAGCAGAAGCTCCAGCGGCAGCGGGACAGCCTGGAAATGGCCATCAGCCGGGACGACAACGAGGCCCCCAACCGGGAGGACCCCGCCTTCCAGACCCGCCAGGAGGAGCGCCGGAGCCAGCTCCAGGACCTGGAGAGCAAGCTGTCCCAGGTGACCGCCCAGAAAGAGCAGCTCCAGGAGGAGTGCAACCAGAAGGCCTACCGCCGTCTGGCCGAGCTCAAGAGCCGTCAGGCCCAGCTGAATGCCCAGCTGGAGGAGCTGAAAGCCAAAGGCGACCCCATGCTCACCGTGGCCCACCTGGCCCGTGTGGTGGAGCTGTGGACCAAAATTCCCGCCAGCCAAATCCAGGAGCAGGAATTTGAGCGTCTGGCCCATCTGGAGGACCGCCTGAAGACCCACATTGTGGGCCAGGACGAGGCGGTGTCCGCCGTGGCCCGGGCCATCCGCCGGGGCCGTGTGGGCATCTCCGCCAAGCGCAAGCCCGTGTCCTTCATCTTCGTGGGCTCCACGGGTGTGGGCAAGACCGAGCTGGTGAAACAGCTGGCCGCCGACCTGTTCGACTCCCCCGAGTCCCTCATCCGTCTGGACATGTCCGAGTTTATGGAAAAGCACGCCGTCAGCCGTATCATCGGCTCTCCCCCGGGCTATGTGGGCTATGACGACGCCGGACAGCTCACCGAGAAGATCCGCCGCAAGCCCTACTCGGTCATCCTCTTTGACGAGATCGAGAAGGCCCACCCCGACGTGCTCAACGTGCTGCTGCAAATTCTGGACGACGGCCACATCTCGGACGCCCACGGCAAGGTGGTCAACTTCGAGAACACCGTCATCGTCATGACCTCCAATGCCGGCAGCAACGTCAAGGGCGGCTCTCTGGGCTTCGACCGCTCCCCCACCCAACTGGCTAAGGATAAGGCTATGAAGGGCCTGGAGTCCTTCCTGCGCCCCGAGTTCATCAACCGGGTGGACGAGATCATCTGCTTCAACCAGCTCTCTCAGGAGAACTTCCAGGAGATCGCCAAGATCATGCTGGGCGAGCTCAGCCAGGTGCTGCGCAACAAGGGCATCACCTTCACCTATGACCAGAGCGTGCTGGACTACCTGGTGGACACCTCCTTCTCCCCCGTCTACGGCGCCCGCAACCTGCGCCGCCAGATTCAGAAGGATTTGGAGGACGCCATCGCCACCCTGCTCATCGACCACTACGACCAGCCCATTGTGGCCCTGGACGTCAAGTGTGTGGAGGGTAAGCTGGTGCTGACACCTACGTTCCAATAAAGTGAAAACCTGCGTGCAGCGAAAAGGCTGCACGCAGGTTTTTTCCCCTTGCATCTAAGACAACACGACTCTCAAACTGGAGGACATAGACGGGGAGACCGTCACCCGTTTGACTACCATCTAAAACAACACGACTCTCAAACCGGGCTCACTCTATGCAGGGGCTGAGCCATGTTTGACTACCATCTAAAACAACACGACTCTCAAACCCTTTTCCCCCCGTGGCAAGTGGGGGTGGTGTTTGACTACCATCTAAAACAACACGACTCTCAAACTGACCGAGACACAAACGGCTGTACTATCTGGTTTGACTACCATCTAAAACAACACGACTCTCAAACCCGTCAGCGGGGCGGCGTTTACAGGCTCTTGTTTGACTACCATCTAAAACAACACGACTCTCAAACTGCGTGGGTCATTGTTGACCGTGGCACTTCGTTTGACTACCATCTAAAACAACACGACTCTCAAACGATGGCACGCCTCTGGCAGTGCTGGACCGGTTTGACTACCATCTAAAACAACACGACTCTCAAACGAAGTCCTTTGTCGTGGAGATCAACTCCAGGTTTGACTACCATCTAAAACAACACGACTCTCAAACCTGCCGATGATTTCGCCGATGAGTCCCCTGGTTTGACTACCATCTAAAACAACATGACTCTCAAACCTCAAATGAGAGTGTACGCCACGACATTGCGCTGTGTTGTTTTAGATGGTTTTCTCTTGACCAATTCTATTTTACGGGATTTCTCCCGGGGAATCAACCCTTAATTCGCAGCCATCGTGATCTATGATGCACCACTGCTCCTGGGGCTGTGGAGGGCACTGGTGTGGTTCCAACACCAGGACATTCCACTTCTCATAAAGGGCCATCTGGTAAGGCTGCTCCAGCTCCTGCCGGGAAAAGTACAGGTGCATCCCCACCAACAGAACACAGGGCCGGGGCATCAGTTGATGGTACAGCTCCAGGTATTGGGTCAAGCGCTCCAGCGGAGACACACCATCCAGCACCGGCTGAAATTTCAACCCTTTGAGCAGGGGCCACACGGCATCCCCCTCTCCATACTCCACGGGAACCGGAATTTGGGACGCCAAACGGGCCAGATAGCCCTGAATGCTCTGCTGGAGATGTGTACTTTCCACCTCCAGTTCCTCCCACATCAGAGAGTGTACCAGTGTCTGAAAGCGATGGTGCAGCTTCCGGTCCTCCAGGGAGAGGTGGAGAAGGTCGCTGACCACCAGCAGGTGCTGGCCGCAGTCCAACACCTCATCCTGGCAAGAGAGCACCCAGTTTCCCTCCTCCCCTTGGCTCTGACCGGATCAATCCAACACCCATTGACGAAAGAGCTGGGGAGACTCCACTGCCAGCACCGGGACCCGGTTCCGTCCCAATTCCAACGGGCGGGACAGCAAAGGGTGCATCAGCTTCATAAAATCACCAGCCTTCTCTCATCGTCAATGATCTCGGTGCGGTACTCGCCCAGCACCAGTTCCATTTTGGCAAACTGGCGCTCGGTGACGGTGAGCATTTGGATCAGCCCCTGGGGTGGCTTATTGTCCCGCACACGCTCCATGATTTTACGCCGCACCAGTTCACAGAGAAGATACGTGGTCAGGGAGATGGCGGTGCTCTCCAGCATGAGCACACCCACCTCGCTGAGGTGGACTCGTTTGACCTCGTCCACCGTACGCACCACCAGATACTCCAACTTATAGTCCACCTTGGCATTGCTGGACACCACCACCACCCGCCAGCTCATACGCGCAGCAGATCCACGGTCTGCTCATAGAAGCCAGTGACAGACTGATGGTGCAGCAAAAACCGGTGTCCCTCATAATTTTTCAGGTTCTTGGAAGTCAATACGATGCCAATACCCGCCTTTCCGTTGAGCAGCTTGAGGTCTGCGCTGGCGGCGTTGTTGGCAAACAGATTGAGCATTTGCATCAGAATGCGGCACTGGTCCGCCTGAGAGAGGGTAGAAAATTTCTCTTGTTGCTCCCGGAACGTGTTGGCTGCCGTCTCATACTTCACTCCATAGCGTGGATTTTCCAATTTGGACAACAGCAGTGCATACAGCTGCACGCTCTGTTGCGGGGTGATCCCATCAAAGCGGGTCAGCTCCAGCTCCCGCCCCGCCACTTTGCACCGCTCCAGATATTTGACAATGCCTTTGATGTACTGCTGCCATGTGGGCTCAATGACCAGTTGATTGGCATTCTTATAGATAATTTGACTGCCTGTTCGGCCGGAGATGTGCATACGGAACCCGTCAAAGGACACCAGGGCGTTGATCTTGATGCACGGAACCAGGATGCGTGGTTCATGCAGCTTCAAAATATCCGTGCAGTACCCCACGGGGTCTTGTTCATACTGTTTCTGATACATGAGCAAAACCGTCTCCAGAGATCGCACTCGCTTTTTCTTGTCTGTGTGCTCTACCAGACAGAAATATGCCCCCGTCAGCTTGTTGTAACCGCCGTATCTTTCCACCGTCAGTCTGGGGTCGGAGGACTTGATGCTGGCCTGTCCCTTTCCCTGCTTGACAATCATTTGGTCAAACAGACCGCCGCCCACAGTGGAGGCTCTTCTGGTAAAGAGGATATTGTTCTTGGCCATCGTGCGGCGCACCGTTTGGATGCTCTCCCCCGCCTTCCAGGCCACCTCTCCTCCCCGTTGAACGTCAAAGTCAAACATTCGGTTGAGGCTATACCGGTTGTCCTTCTCCCGCAGGAAATTGGCAGGGCTGCAGGTAAATTTCACATGGTAGACGTTGCCCACCACAATGTTGAGGTAGGCATCCTTGGCGTGGTGGAAGTCGTTGACCTCCCGGCACTTGACAAACAAGGGATCCTGGGGATAGGCTTTTCCCTTGCATTCCCCCGCCTGGATGGACTGTCCGTCCGGGGTGATCCGCTGATCCTGGCGGAACTGGGCGACGTTCCCCGCCTTGACATACACCACCTCGGTGGACGCCCCAAAGGTCTGCTCCAACAGCTGGGCCACAATTTTACTGGACTGCCGGGTCTCCACCAGTTGGCGGGCAATGAAGCCGGACAGCTCTTGCGCGTCAAATCCGGTGGCACGTGTCAGCCGCTGATACTTTTTCTCGCTGATCAATCCCTTCCCCTTGAGCATGGTCCAAAAGGCCCGCATATGCTCCCGTATCTCACCGCTGATGGGATAGGTATCTCCCTTCTTGCTGTTGAGCTCCCGGCGCACCAGCACCCGGTTTTCCAGGCTGTCATCCTTGGTCTTGCTCTGGGGGTAGATGTGGTCGATGTCATAGCGAGAGTCCAGCTCCGCGATGGAGATCACATCCCCGCTGTACATACACCTTCCCATCTGGGTGTAGTACAGATACAGCTTGTCCCGGCGTAAATTTCCCTCCGGCTCCCCTTGCAGCTGCTCAAAGAGCGGACTGCTCTCCTCTCCGCACTTCTGATACAGTTCCACCAACTGCGCCTTTCGCGACTTGGGTACCTTCCCCTTTTTGTCCTTCTCCTCCCCCCGGGCCATCTCCACAAACACCCGGGCGGGTGGGCCACCCATGATTTTGGCGATCCCCCGCACAATGGCCATGGTCTGGTAAATGCCCCGCTTGATGCCGGGAGAGGCGTAACACTCCGCCAGATACTCCTTCAAGGTCTGGCTGTGTTCCGCCTGCTTGCGCTTGCGGTACTCCTCCACCTGCTGGGCAAAGGTATACCGCCCGCTGAGCAGCTGCATCAAATTTTCATTGCTGTTCCACAGCAGATCCATGATGGAGAACGCCTCCCCGGTGTTCTGGTCCACATGGAACAGCTGGGTGAGAAATTGTCGGGACAACCTGCCCCAACCGGAGCATTTCACACCCAACACCTGCTTTTGTTCCTGGGGGGTGAGTTTCTCCCCATATGTCTTGTCCAGCCAGCCCCGCAGCAGCTTCTTATCCTCCCCAAACAACACTTTATAGCGGATGATCTCTTCCACCATCTCCGCTCCGCCGTCACGGCTCAGCAACCAGCCAAATTGCCGCCAGGGGGCTAAAGTCGCTTGGAAATCGCCGGCCAGGCCACTGATGGTGTCCTCTTGGGTCATACCATGGTGGACCATGAGGTATTTTTTCACCCCCGCCTGGGTCACCTTCCGCCCTTTCCCAAACAAATTGGTATAGATGTCCTGTTTCAGCTTCACCGAAATGGGTTTTCCGTTGATACGCAGGTTATTCAGCTCGTTGAGCACCATAAAGCGGCTATACAGCAGAGAGTCCTTGGGCAGCACATCCTCCCCAATGTAGGTGCACTTGGCGGTCATGCGGGTAATAAAGTGTTCCCTGCACTGTTCCAGATCCACCACCTGGTCAAAGTTCCAGGGATAAATCTTCTCCCCGCTGCGCACCACCCAGCTGTGAGGGCCGCCGGATTGCAGGGGGCCCACATAGTAGGGAATGCGGAAGGCAAACATACGCACAATGCGCTCGGCCACCGTCAGGCCGCTTTCATCTCGCTGGGACAAAAAAGGCAGATATCCCTGGGCATTGGCCAAAATCTTCTCCAGCTCCATCTGATGAAGCTGATGGGGAATCACCCCATTGTCCTTGCTGGTGGGTTTGCGCAGAAAGTCCCGCCGCTCCAACCGGGCATAGATCTCCTTGGTGGTCTCGTCGGCGTCCTTCCACCCCTTCATCTTGCCTAACACATACTTGCAGAAGGTATCGTAATCGCACCGACTGCTCTTGCAGTCCTTCCCCACATACGAGGGGTAGTTCCCCTCTCTGGTCCCATGGAACATCTCACGGCAGCAGTCCTCTCCGCCGTACCGTTTCACCACCTCTTTCAGCTGCTCCAGCTGGTGCCGGTGGTTTTCGTAGACTTTTACCTTGGCAAACGAGAGGTATTGCTCCCCATCCCGCATCTTTTCTAGCAATGCCCAGTCATACACCTCTTTGGCGGCCAACACCAGTTCGATGCGATCACCCACAGCGGCCAGCAAAGGGCCCTCTACCCCATCAAAGTCATCTTCCAAACTCAATTTCTGGAGTTCCTCCGAGGACACCTCCTCCCCATATAGCGCGGATAAACTCACCTTGCTGCCCGTCAATAACTCCACCACAGAGGTGGTTGTGGTTTTCTCTTTGCTCAACCCGAATAGCTCCAGCAGTTTTGCCTTCTTGGCAGTCTTACGTATTTTGTGATCCAGAAGGATCTCCCGCACCTCTCCCAAACGCTGGGTAGACAGAGGATCCGCCTCTTCCCGCTCCAAAGCCCCATTGAGCCGTTCCACCCCCTTGTCCAGGGAGATGGCGTCCAGAGACATATCTCCATAGAGAAAATGGCCTCGATTTTTCAGAATATGATGGATGGCCAGGTAGACCAGGCGCACATCATGGGGCTGCTGGGACAAGATCAATTCTTTTCTCAGGTGGTAGATGGTGGGATAGGTATGGTGGTAGTCCCAATCCGTAAAGGACTTGTCCCCAAACAGGGTATATTTCCCCAGAGGTACCTCCCCCCGCTTATCCTCCTCCCAGAATCGGCTCTCCTCCATGCGCTGGAAAAAGCCCGGGTCCACCTCTCCCACCGCCTGGGCAAACTGCTCTTGCAGCCAATCCAGACGCTGACGCCGCCGCTGGATACGCCGCCGGGCCACCCGAAAGCCTCGCCGGTCCCGGGCACTCTGCGCCTCATCAAACAGCCGCACTCCCCATAAGGCTTTCCCGTGTACTTTCTTGATCTGATACTGGGTGTCGGTGACGGCCCACCCCACCGACTCGGTGCCAATATCCAGGCCTACATAATACTGCTCCTTCATTTTCTCCCACTTCTTTCTAAAAAGATTGACAACCGAAGGTGAATGAACTATACTACAAAGCGTCTAGACTACCATCTATGACAACACGACAGGTTCAAATACGGCTTTGCCAAACCCGCCAGCTCGACTGGCCTCACAGTGTGTGAGCGAGAAGTCCACGTTTGTGGACTTCTTTTTCTTTTTATCACAGTCAAAGTACAATATATTGTACTTTTTACGTATATTTTTCTGTTATTTTTTCTATCATACCATATAACTTCTTCCATTTCCATAGGTTTCAAAAAAAGGATGCAGTCCTAGGCGGACTGCATCCTTTTTTCATTCGGCATCCGGCACATTTGCTGTGCCACGGATCACATTAGAGTTTCGCTGCAATGGCCTTCATAAACTCCAGGCCGGTGACCTTCTGGGCGGGGGCTTTCCCCTCCCACAGGCCCACCAGGTCGCCGGTCATGACGCCGGACTCGATGGTGTCAATGGCGGCCTTCTCCAGGCGGTGGGCAAAGTCGGTGAGCTCGGGCAGATTGTCCAGCTCGCCCCGCTTGGCCAGGGCGCCCGTCCAGGCGAAGATGGTGGCCATGGGGTTGGTGGACACCTGCTCCCCTCTCAGGTGGCGATAGTAGTGCTGAGTGACGGTGCCGTGGGCGGCCTCGTACTCATAGTAGCCCTCGGGGGACACCAGCACGGAGGTCATCATGGCCAGAGAGCCGAAGGCGGTGGACACCATGTCGCTCATGACATCGCCGTCGTAGTTCTTGCAGGCCCAGATGAAGCCGCCCTTGGAGCGGATGACACGGGCCACAGCGTCGTCAATGAGGGTGTAGAAGTAGGTGATGCCCGCCTGCTCAAACTTCTCCTTATACTCCGCCTCAAAGATATCGTGGAAGATATCCTTGAAGGTGTGGTCATACTGCTTGGAGATGGTGTCCTTGGTGGAGAACCACAGGTCCTGCTTGACATCCAGGGCGTACTGGAAGCAGGAGTGGGCAAAGGACGTGATGGACTGGTCCAGGTTGAACTGGCCCTGCACCACGCCCCGCCCCTTGAAGTCCTGGATGGTCTGGCGCTGCTCGGTGCCGTCGGCGGCGGTGAACACCAGCTCGGCCTTGCCGGGGCCAGTCAGGCGCATCTCAGTGGCCTTATACACGTCACCAAAGGCGTGACGGGCGATGGTGATGGGCTTGGCCCAGTTCTTCACCACCGGGTTGATGCCCTCCACCATGATGGGGGCACGAAACACGGTGCCGTCCAGAATGGCACGGATGGTGCCGTTGGGGGACTTCCACATCTGGGAGAGGTTGTACTCCTCCACCCGCTGGGCGTTGGGGGTGATGGTGGCGCACTTCACCGCCACGCCATACTTCTTGGTGGCCTCGGCGGCGTCCACCGTCACCTGGTCCCCGGTCTCCTCCCGGTGGCGCAGGCCCAGGTCGTAATACTCGGTTTTCAGGTCAATATACGGCTCCAGCAGCTCCTCTTTGATCTGCTGCCAGAGAATGCGGGTCATCTCGTCCCCGTCCATCTCCACCAGGGGGGTCTTCATCTGAATTTTACTCATGGGTATCGCTCCTTTTTCCCTTGCCTCGGGCGTGTACTCGTAGCTTTCATTTTACCCCAGGGCCGTCAAAATTTCAAGCACTTTCGCACACTAGCGAGCCATCATTTTTGCACAGAAAAAGGGCCGGGATGTCCCGGCCCTTTTGGTTAGGTAAAGAAGCGGTTCCAATAGCCCATGACAAAGATGATGAACATGATAATGGGCAGTAGATAGGTCACATAGAAGCGCACATTGCGGGGGAAGCGCAGGCCCGAACCGGTGTTGGCCTCGGCCAGGAAGTTGTCCCAGCCCCAGCCCTTGCGGGTAACGCAGAACAGCAGATACACCAGAGAGCCCAAAGGCAGAATGTTGTCGCTGACCAGGAAGTCCTCCAAATCCATGATGGAGGTGCCAGCCCCCAGAGGCTGGAAGCCGCTCCACAGGTTGAAGCCCAGCACGCAGGGCATGGACAGCAACAGAATGGCCACGGTATTCACCAGCACCGCCTTTTTCCGGCTCCAGCCCCACTTATCCATGTAGAAGCAGACGATATTCTCAAACACGGCAATGACGGTGGACAGGGCGGCAAAGGACATGAACACGAAGAACAGAGCGCCCCACAGCCGTCCCCCGCTCATGGAGTTGAACACGTTGGGCAGGGTGATGAAGATGAGGTTTGCCCCGCTGTCGGCGGCCACGTCAAAGGCGGAGCAGGCGGGGAAAATGATGAGGCCAGCAGTGAAGGCCACGCAGGTATCCAGAATGCCCACCCGCAGGGCCTCGCCGGGCAGGGTGTGCTCTTTGCCGATGTAGCTGCCGAAGATGGCCAGCGCGCCGATGCCCAGAGACAGGGTGAAGAAGGCCTGACCCATGGCGGCGTAGATGGCCTCCCAGATGGATGGTCTCCCCGCCCCGGAGCACCCGGGTGGGAGTGCCTTGGAAAAATTCGTAGGTGTTCACGTCATAACCCTCAGGCAGCTGGCAGCGGTCCGTCACATAGCCCCGAATCAGCTCAATGGGCTGGGGAAAGCCCCCCTGGAGCCAGGACAGCTCCGCCTCGTGGGCGTAAAAGTCCAGGTAGTAGCGGTGCCCGCCGATGTGGTCCCAGTGGATGTGGGTGGCCACCGCCGTCACCGGGCCCCGGGCCAGCGCAGCCACCACCGGGGAGATATCACAGATGCCCAGCCCCGTGTCAATGAGCAGGGTGCGGTCTCTGCCATTGAGCAAATAGCAGTGGGTCTCCTCCCAGTGGCGGTATTCGCTGATGATATAGGTATCCGGGTCCACTTGGTCCACGGTGAACCATGGGTTTTGGTCCTGCATGGGCTCCCCTCCTTGTGTGTCGTTGCTCCCCATGATAGCACAGGGGCCGGGTGAACTCAACCACTCCATCTTGGTCTTGTCCCTGCCCTCCACTTCCGGTATAATAGTTCCATCCCATACAAACGAGGAAGCAACTTATGTACACCCACATTTTCTTTGACTTAGACGGCACCCTCACCGACCCCAAAGAGGGAATCACCAACTCGGTGGCCTATGCTCTGGCGTCCTTCGGCATCCAGGAGGACCCGGACCGCCTCACCCCCTTCATCGGTCCGCCCCTCATCGACTCCTTTATGGAGTTCTACCACTTTGACCTCCCCACCGCCCAGAAAGCGGTGGAGAAATACCGGGAATACTTCTCCCAGAAGGGTATTTTTGAAAACAAAGTGTTTTCCGGCACTCAGCCTCTGTTGGCCCAGCTGAAAGCGGCGGGAAAGACCGTGTGTCTGGCCACCTCCAAGCCGGAGGTGTTCGCCCGTCAAATCCTGGAGCACTTCCACATCGACGGCTACTTTGACCAGATTGTGGGCAGCTGCCTGGACGGCACCCGCACCAAAAAGGGCGAGGTGATTGGGGAGGTATTCGCCCGGCTGGGGGAAAAGTGCCCGGACAAGGCCATGTGCGTCATGGTGGGCGACCGCCTCCACGACATCCATGGGGCCCAGGAGAACGGCCTGGACTCCATCGGCGTCACCTTCGGCTATGGCAGCCAGGAGGAATTGACCCAGGCCGGAGCCACCCACATTGCCCACAGCTTTGAAGAACTGGCCCAGATTTTGGGCTGAAAAACAGCCTCTGAGGTGCACTCAGAGGCTGTTTTTCTTATTGTTCGGTTTTCGCACGCTGCTTCCTGCGCTTGAGCCACTCCCCTTTGATGCGGCTGCCCCACTCAAAGGCAGTCTCAAATGCGTAAATCACCGAGGGGGTGAGCAGCAGGAACACCGTCACCACCAGGGCGGACTGGAGGTCCAGGGCGGTGAGCTCGAAGAAGGGTCCAAACCACACCACGGCCACCACCATGGCCACGGTCATGGCCCCCAGCAGGGCCCACCGCTTCTTGTCCAGGGGCCGGGCCACATAGTAGATCACCAGCAGTCCCACCGCCCCGATGGTGACGGTGGACAGGGTGGACAAGGTGGCCCGCTGGAAGGTAAAGGCGTAGGTGAACAGCTCCAAGCCCACAATGAGCACGATGTTGGTCAGGCCTCCCGGCAGCGCCCGGCGGAGCACGTTGTGCATGAATCGGCCCCGCACCAGCTCATGGTTGGGCTCCAGAGCCAGGACAAAGGAGGGAATGCCAATGGTCAAGGCGCTGATGAGGGTGAGCTGAATGGGAACAAAGGGGTACGGGAACCCGGCAATGAGGGTGATGAGGGCCAAAAACACCGACATGATGTTTTTCACCAGGTAGAGGGCGGCGGCCCGCTGGATGTTGTTGATGACCCGTCGGCCCTCCTCCACCACCCGGGGCATGGCGGAGAAGTCGGAGTCCAGCAGCACCAGCTCGGCCACCTGGCAGGCGGCCTCGGCTCCCGAGGCCATGGCGATGCCGCAGTCGGCGTCTTTCAGGGCCAGCACGTCGTTGACGCCGTCGCCGGTCATGGCCACGGTGTGCCCCGCCTTTTGCAGGGCCTTCACCAGCTTGCGCTTCTGGTCCGGGGTCACCCGGCCAAAGACGTTGTATTCCTGCACAGCCCGGTCATAGTCCCCCGGCTCCTTGAGGGTGGCAGCGTCCACAAATCGCTCCGCCCCAGCAATGCCCGCCTGTTGGGCTACCCGGGACACGGTCTGGGGGTTGTCACCGGAGATGACCTTCACGTCCACCCCGTACTTAGCGAAGTAGCGGAAGGTGTCCGGGGCCTCAGGGCGGATGGGGTTGGCCACCACCACCAGGGCCACGGGGACCACCGCACCCTGCAAGCCCCCCTCCTGGGTGGGAGGCGTGTCACACTGGGCCAGCAGCAGCACCCGGCACCCCGCCTGCTGGTAGGGCTCCACCCGGTGGGCAATGGCTTGGTAGCCCTCTTTGAGAATGAATTCCGGGGCGCCCAGCACATAGGAGCCGTGGTCCTGGAACACCACCGCCGACCACTTATTGGCGGAGGTGAAGGGGACCACCTGTTGGGCCTGCCAGCCGTTCCCCTGCTGGAAGCGCCGGGCCAGAGCCTTGGCGGTGTCGTTGTCGGCGTCCATCACCTGGTAGTAGGCACCCAGCACTCCCTCCACCTGCTGGGGAGAGGTCTGGGGGTCCAGGCACACCAGCTCCTGCACCGACATGTCCGGCTGGGTGACGGTGCCCGTCTTATCCACGCACAGCATGTCCACCCGGGCCAGGGTCTCAATGGCGCTCATCTGGTGGACCAGGGTTTTCCGCTGGGCCAGGCGCATCACCGAGACGGCCAGAGCCACACTGGTGAGCAGATACAGCCCCTCGGGAATCATGCCGATGAGGGCGGCCACCATGGAGGTGATGGAGGTGGAGAAGCTCTGCTCCTGCACCAGAAATTCGTTGCAAAACAGGGCGATCCCCAGGGGTATGAGGGCGAAGCCGATGACCCGAATCAGGCGGTCCAGAGACTTCATCATCTCGGACTTGCCTGCCCCCTGGTCCGCCTTGGCCTCATGGGCCAGACGGGCAGCGTAGCTGGCCGCTCCCACCTGGTCCATCCGGGCCCGGCACTTGCCAGACACCACAAAGCTGCCGGAGAGCAGCGGGTCCCCGGGATTCTTCACAATGGGGTCCGCCTCGCCGGTGATGAGGGCCTCGTTCACCGTCACCTGGCCCACTAAAACCGGGCCGTCGGCGGGAATCTGGTCTCCGGCCCCCAGCTCCACAATGTCCTCCCGCACCAGCTGGTCCACAGGCACGGTGCCCAGCTGTCCGCCCCGCACCACTTTGACCCGGGCCTGAGCCACCAGAGCCAGCTTGCTCAGGGTGGCTCGGGAGCGCAGCTGCTGGACGATACCGATGAGGGAGTTGATGGCAGCGATGAGCAGAAAGAACATGTCCCGGAAGCTGCCCGCCAGCACCAGCAGCGCCGCCAGCACCACAAACACCAGGTTGAAGAAGGTCAGGGTGTTTTCCCGGATGATCTCCCCGGTGGATTTCAGGTTGGTCTCCTCCACCCGGTTGTGCCACCCGGCGGCGGCCAACTGAGCCGCCTGGGCCTGGGTCAAGCCCTGTTCCGGAGTGGGAAAATAGCGATCCATGGGGACGGGCTGCCGAAGCTGGCCATCCCCTCTCTGTCTCTTGTTTCGCTTTATCATCTTATTGTTCCTCGTCCGCCAAGGTCATGGCGTATTCAAACCGGACCTCGCCCTCTGGGCCGATGCCACGGGCAAAGAGGTGCTCTCCCTCCACGGCGGTGGCCATGGACAGCTCTTCCCCCGCCCGGCACTCACTAATGTAGGAGATTTGGATGTCCCGGATGTACTTTCCCTTCCCGTTTCGCTCCATGTGGAGGGCATCACAGGCATAGTCAGCATAGTGGCTGTTGTTGATATGACCGTTGATATCGGTATCCGAATACCCGAGATACCGCTTCCCTGCCGCACCAAATTCCTTGGGCATCGGTACACGGTGGAGCTTGATGGACTTGTTCCGTTCCCCGCCGTCGGTGCCCTGGAACTCGGTGACATCCCGCAGCCGGAACAGCTTGTGGGTGTCGGCGTCCACCATCACCCACTGGGCCACACCCTGGCCGATGAGCTTCCCGTCCCGGTAGATGTCAAAGTCCCGGTAGGTGGCCACACCGGTGCCGCCCCGGTGCCAGGTCTGAATGGTGAACTCGTCGTTCCACCGCAGAGGGGCATACAGCTCCACCCAGTTGCGGGACACCATCCACAGGCAGTGATACCGCTCAAAAATCTCCGGCCCCGAGGCCCCCAGCTGGATGGCCGCCTGGGTGGCGGCCTCCTGCAAATAGCCCAGCAGCGCCGAGGGTCGGCACTGGTTGAACATGTCCACATCCAGGGAGCCCACCCGGAAGGTGACTTCAGTGATTTGATGACTCATTTACTCTTCCTTCTTTCCAGGAATGGTGAGGGTGTAGCGGGCGCAAATTTCGTCCACGTCGTCCAGGGTGGCGGCAGGCAGCCGCAGGGTGGCACCGCATCCAGCGCACACCACATCCACCGAGGAGTACCCCACCTTGATACCGTACTGGTCGCAGCCACAGCCGCAAGAGATGCCCTTACGGCCTGCAATGTCCTTGAGTTCCGCCAGCACCTCGCCCATGACGATCTCGTCCAGGAAGGTGCCCCGGGTCTCCTCCTGGTCATCCATGCGCAGCTTGTCCACGGCCCGCTCCAGCTTCTCCATCTCGCCGAACACTGCCTCCTCTTCTCCGATGAAGCAGCAGCCCAGCCCCGAGGCGGAGCAGGAGAGCACCAGCAGCTTCTCCTCCATCATGGCTCGGGTGGAGCACACGGTGTGGTGGTCCTTGGCGCAGAAGAGACAGGGCACCGTCACCTGACAGTGCTCCCCCTGCTGGTGAAATTCCAGCTGAGACTTGCCGCAGGGGCAGGGAATGGTCTGGTCCCCAGCGGCCAGGGCAAAGGCGGTGCGCTCCACCACCACAGCCTTGCCGCACACGGGACAGATATAGCCGATGTATCTGGTCTGTTCCGACATAACAGGATTCCTCCCATAACATTTCTCAAAAAATTTTTCCAACAGAGTGCATTATACCACCCCTTTGTGAATTTTTCTAGCACTCCCTGGCTTTTGTGATAAATTCCTTGGCGGTGCGCATACTAGAGGCAAGACATTTTCTTGAAGGAGTCTTTGCCTATGCCCCGCTCGTCCCAAACCTACCTTCTCTCCCGGCCCCCCGTCATCGTGGGCTACGGCAGCGCCGGAGGCCGCAAGGAGAAAGAGGGCCCCCTGGGCCGCTTTTTTGACCACACCTGTGAAGACGACACCTTCCAGCAGTCCAGCTGGGAGATGGCGGAGACCACCATGCAGCAGATGGCCCTGGAGTCTGCGCTGAAACGAGCCAAGCTAGAGGCCCAGCAGCTGGATTTTCTCCTGGCGGGGGACCTTCTCAACCAGTGCATCAGCTCCGCCTTTGCCGCCCGGTGGGCGGGGGTGCCCTATCTGGGCCTCTATGGGGCCTGCTCCACCATGGGGGAGAGCCTGGCCCTGGCCTCCCTGCTCCTCTCCGGGGGTTGGGGCCACCACGCCGCCGCCATGACCTCCTCCCACTTCTGTTCCGCCGAGCGGCAGTACCGCACCCCTCTGGAGTACGGCTGCCAGCGGCCCCCCACCACCCAGTGGACCGCCACCGCCGCCGGGGCGGTGGTGCTCTCCTCCCAAGGGGAGAAGGGCCCGGTGGTGTCCGCCGTCACCATCGGCAAGGTGATGGACAAGGGGGTCAAAGACCCCGCCAACATGGGGGCGGCCATGGCCCCAGCAGCCTACGAGACCCTGCGGGCCCATTTCCGGGACACCGGGCGCAGTCCCGCCGACTACGACCTCATCCTCACCGGGGACCTGGGCCAGCTGGGGTGGGAGATCGTCTCCGACTTCTTCTCCCGGGACGGGTGTCCCCTGTCCAACTACAACGACTGCGGCCTGCTTCTCTTTGAGCGGGAGGCCCAGGACGTCCACTGCGGCGGCTCCGGGTGCGGGTGCAGCGCCGCCGTGCTCACCACCATGGTTCTGCCCGGCCTCCAGTCCGGGCGATGGAAGCGGGTCCTCTTCTGCCCCACCGGGGCGCTGCTCTCCCCGGTGTCCACCATGCAGGGGGAGTCCATCCCCGGCATCTGCCACGCCATTGTGCTGGAAGGAGGTGCAAGTTGATGGAATACTTCAACGCCTTTTTGCTGGGCGGCATTCTCTGCGTCATCGGTCAGGTACTCTTGGACCGCACCAGCCTCACCCCCGCCCGGATTCTGGTGTTTTACGTGGTGGCGGGGGTCATCCTCAGCGGACTGGGGCTGTACCAGCCTCTGGTGGACTGGGCGGGGGCCGGGGCCACCGTCCCCCTCACCGGATTCGGCCACACCCTGGCCCAGGGGGTGCGCAAAGCCGTGGAGGAGGAGGGCTGGCTGGGGGTGCTCACCGGAGGACTCACCGCCACCGCTGGGGGTATCGCCTTGGCCATCACCCTGGGTCTTGTGGCATCTTTCCTGTTTCGACCCCGGCCCAAGAAGTGATTTTCCATGTTTCTGCCATTGACAAAGCCAGTGGTGTAAAGATATAATGTTACCCGCAATTGAACATTGCCTTATCGAGAGTGGCGGAGGGATCGGCCCAATGAAGCCACGGCAACCTGCTCGCATGAGCAAGGTGCCAAATCCGGCGGAGACGAGTGTTACACTCGCGCGCAAGATGAGGACACGCTGTCTCCATCCGCCGGACTGTCCGGCGGATTTTTTGTTTTCGCTTTTACCGTACAAAGAAAGGAAGATTACTTATGGCAAGACGTTTCTTTACCTCGGAGTCTGTCACCGAGGGACACCCCGACAAGATCTGCGACCAGATTTCCGACGCCGTTCTGGACGCCATTCTGGCTCAGGACCCTGTGGCCCGTGTGGCCTGTGAGACCACCGTATCCACCGGCCTGGTGCACATCATGGGCGAGATCACCACCTCCTGCTACGTGGACATCGCCAAGGTGGCCCGGGAGGTCATCCGGGACATCGGCTATGACCGGGCCAAGTACGGCTTTGACTGCGACACCTGCGGCGTGGTGCTCAACATCGACGAGCAGTCCCCCGACATCGCCATGGGCGTGGACAAGGCCCTGGAGGCCCGGGAGGGCGAGATGACCGACGAGCTGGACGGCGGCGCCGGTGACCAGGGCATGATGTTCGGCTACGCCTGCCGGGAAACCGAGGAGCTCATGCCCCTGGCCATCTCCCTGTCCCACAAGCTGGCCCAGCGGCTCACTGCCGTGCGTAAGGACGGCACTCTGGACTACCTCCGCCCCGACGGCAAGTCTCAGGTCACCGTGGAGTACGACGAGAACCAGAACCCCGTGCGGGTGGACGCTGTGGTTATCTCCACCCAGCACAGCCCCGAGGCCTCTCTGGAGCAGATTCGTGCCGACATGGTGGAGCACGTCATCCGTCCCACCATCCCCGCTAATCTGATGGATAAGAACACCAAGATCTACATCAACCCCACCGGCCGCTTCGTGGTAGGCGGTCCCCAGGGCGACTCCGGCCTCACCGGCCGCAAGATCATCGTGGACACCTACGGCGGCTCCGCCCCCCACGGCGGCGGCGCCTTCTCCGGCAAGGACCCCACCAAGGTGGACCGTTCTGCCGCCTACGCCGCCCGCTGGGTGGCCAAGAACGTGGTGGCCGCTGGGCTGGCCGACCGCTGCCAGGTGCAGCTGGCCTACGCCATTGGCGTGGCCCGGCCTGTGTCCGTGCTGGTGGACACCTTCGGCACCGGCAAGGTGTCCGACGAGGTGCTGGAGCAGGCCGTGAACCAGGTCTTTGACCTGCGGCCCACCGCCATCATCAACCGTCTGGACCTGCGCCGTCCCATCTACCGCCAGACCGCTGCTTACGGCCACTTTGGCCGTTCCGAGCTGGATCTGCCCTGGGAGAAGACCGACATGACCCAGGCTCTGCTGGACGCCTGCAAGGGCTAATCCCTATCCCATCAACCAAAATGAGTGAGAGCCGCCAAAAGGCGATTCTCACTCATTTTTTCATGTCCCAGCTTTCTGTTTGGACTCAGCCACTATCATTTGCAACGGGTTTCCCCCAGGTAAATCACTCTTCTTCGTCATCCTCAAAGGAATATTCATTGAGCGACTCAAAATCTAAAAACTCTGCCACCGTCATGTTGAAGGCCAACGCCAATTTGTGCAGCGTCTTCACCCGTGGATTTTGGGTCACCCCTCGCACAATGTTGTCCAAGGTGGACTGCTTGACATTGCTCATGGAGGCCAGTTTATTGATGGAAATCCCCCGCTGTCTGCAAAGCTCCCGGATGCGCTGAATATATAGCTCGTAATATTCCATAGGCTTCTCCCTCTGCAATCATTACCCATTTACGGGTTGATGTGATGATAGCAACAAACAAGGGAGAACCTACCCGAATACGGGTTGACTTGTGGAATAATTTTGTTTTACAATTGTCATATACCCGAATAAAGGTAACTTCTTTGGAGGGAGCAATATGTCAACGTGTACATTTTTGGGGCATCGTCAATGTCCACCTGATTTAAGGCTGCAACTGCGCCGAGTTCTCATGGATTTCATCGAAGAGCACGGCGTTCGTACATTCTATGTAGGCAACCAAGGCGGTTTTGAGCGCATGGCTTGTTCTGTCCTCCGTGAGCTTTGCCTGGAATATCCAAGCGTCACCTATGGGGTTGTTCTGGCGCATCTCCCCATCCATGGGCAAGAGACGAGAGAGAACGCCATGGATGACTCCCATTTGATTCTTCCAGACGGTATTGACACCATTCCCAAGCAATTCGCCATGGACTGGAGAAATCGCTGGATGTTAAAACAGTCGGATTATGTGGTGACATATGTGACCCATCCCTGTGGTCATGCAGCCAGATATGCAGCACTGGCCAAGCAAATGGGCAAGCGGGTGCTCAATCTGGACCCACCCCGTTCCGTATCTCCTTACATTGGGAGGCTATGAAGAAGCCGCTGCAAAACAGAAACAGGCTGTTGCAAACCGCATGTCTGCAACAGCCCCTTTCTTCTAGATTCCCAACAGACTCCCCAAAGCATTGACCAGGATGCACAGCCCCACTCCCAGCAGGGTGGGCACCGCCACCGCCACCAGGGTCCACTTGATACTCTTGCTCTCTCGCCAGATGGTGAGGCAGGTGGTGGAGCAGGGCCAGTGGAACAGCGTGAACAGGAGGGTACACACCGCCGTGGTCATGGTCCACCCGTGCGCTTCCAGAAGCGCCTGCACTCCAGTGAGCTGGTCAAAGTCCACCAGGCTGCCCTGGGCCAGGTAGGCCATGAGCATCACCGGCATCACGATCTCATTGGCGGGCCAGCCCAGGAGGAAAGCGGTTAAAATCACCCCATCCAGGCCCATAAGCTGCCCCAGGGGGTCCAAAAATCCAGTGATATGAGCCAGAATGGTGGTGTCCCCCAGGGTGATGTTGGCCAGCAGCCAGATGACACCCCCGGCGGGGGCCGCCACCGCCACCGCCCGGGCCAGCACGAACACCGTGCGGTCCAGCAGGGAGCGCACCACCACCTGCCCCACCCGGGGACGGCGGAAGGGAGGCAGCTCCAGTGCAAAGGCGGAGGGGGTACCTTTCAGCACGGTAGCGGTGAGCAGTCGGGTACACCCCAGGGTGGCGGCCACCCCCAGCAGCAGCACCCCCAGCAGGGCCGCCGCCCCCACAAGGC